>DASZJL010000078.1:0-1737 GCA_035948135.1 Acidimicrobiales bacterium
CGGTTGCCCGTGCCGTAGAGGATGAGCTTCTTGTCCTTCGCCTTGAGCTTCTTCCAGGGGGTGTCGAAGTCGAAGCCACCGAACTCGGCCACCCCCGCCTGCAGGCCCACGAAGTACTCGCTGCGCGCCCCGGCCCACGGCGCCAGCGCGCCCTCGGCCAGCGACAAGGAGTCGTCGGGCACCACGAGCTCGGGGTCGACCTCGAAGCGGGTGCCCAACCCGGCGCACAACGGGCACGCCCCATAAGGCGAGTTGAAGGAGAAGTTGCGCGGCGCCGGCTCCTCGAAACTCAACCCGCAGTGCGTGCAGGCGAGATGCTGCGAGAAGGTGATCGCCTCGTCGCTCTCGCCCCCCTCGGACCCGTTCATGACGAGCACCTCGGCGGTCCCGCCGGTCAGCGCGAGTGCGGTCTCGATCGACTCGGTCAGCCGCTGGCGGATGTTGGCCTGGCGGATCAGGCGGTCGACCACCACCTCGATGGTGTGGGTCTCGTACCGCGCCAGCGCCACCTCGGCCCGGTCCGCCAGCTCCAGCGGCACGCCGTCGACGCGCACCCGGGCGAAACCCTGCTTGGCCAAGTCGTCGAGCAGCGAGCTGTACTCGCCTTTGCGCCCCCGCACGACCGGCGCCATGACCTGGAAGCGGGACCCTTCGGGCAGCTCGAGCACACGGTCGACGATCTGCTGGGGCGTCTGGCGGGCGACCGGCCGGCCGCAGTTGGGGCAGTGCGGGTGCCCGATGCGGGCGTAAAGGAGCCGCAGGTAGTCGTAGACCTCGGTGATGGTCCCGACCGTCGAGCGCGGGTTGCGGCTGGCCGACTTCTGGTCAATGGAGATGGCCGGCGACAGCCCCTCGATGAAGTCGACGTCGGGCTTGTCCATTTGGCCCAGGAACTGGCGGGCGTAGGCCGACAGCGATTCGACATAGCGGCGCTGGCCCTCGGCGTAGATGGTGTCGAAGGCGAGCGACGACTTGCCCGACCCCGAAAGCCCGGTGAAGACGATCAGCCGGTCCCGGGGCAGGTCGAGGCTGACGTCGCGCAGATTGTGCTCGCGGGCCCCGCGAACGACCAAACGGTCGGCCATCCGGGCAGGATACCGGCGCCCTGTCTCAGTCCCGGCGGGGTCCTGGTCAGGCCGCCGCGCCGGTCCGCGCAGAACCGAGGCGGCGGCCTCTATCGGTCAGCCTCCGGCCATCCCGACCACCGGCTTGTTGAGGACCGTGCCGCCGGCCGAGCCCGCAAAGGGGGCATCCGTAGTTGAAGACGCCGCCGTCGGAGGCGACGAGCCAGTAGCCGAGGCCGGTCGGGGTGGCGGCCGTCGGGGACGCTCGGGAGATGCGAGCGGGTTCGCTCGCTCTGATCACCGAGCCGATTCAGGAGCTACGTCGCGAGGTCCCCGAGTGTCACGTCTTCGTCTCCCCAGTACGCCTCCACGGCGGAGATGAGCCCGTCGTCAGTGATCGTGAAGATCTCCACGCCGCGAATGTGCATGGTCGTGCCGCCCTCGAGACCGAGCGTGATGTGGAAACGGACGCCTGCCTTGTCGGCGACCGGGTGGCACTCCTCGACCTCGAAGGTCATCGATTCGCAGGCGTCGAACGACTGCTTGATGAACGCATGGATTTCGTCGCGGCCGTTGTGGACGCCAGAAGGGTACGGGTCGATCTGCACGGCGTCCGGCGTGAAGAGGGCGGCGTACTTATCGGCGTCTCTCGAGCTGGCGGCTTCCGCGTAGC
>DASZJL010000079.1:0-4958 GCA_035948135.1 Acidimicrobiales bacterium
GGAGGCGTACGTCACGGTCAACGGACCCCGCGTCCCGGGCGCCACCGGCGTAGGGGGACCGCCACCCAACGCGACGCCGCAAGACATCCAGAACTACATCGCCAAGACCACGGCCGACCGGGAGCAGCTCGTCCGCCTTCCCCAGGTCGCGCAGGCGGGGCGGGCGCCGTACATGTTCCTGTCGCCCGACAAAGAAGGGAAGCAACTCGGAGCGATCAACGCCTTCGCGGCCGCCGACGGCCACATCTTCCGGACCATGGACCGACCCAAGATCCTCCAGGGGCGGTTCGCCCGGCTCGACCGTCCTGACGAGGCGATCGTCGACGACGTCACCGCTCGCCTCCGGCACCTGCATGTCGGCAGCCGGGTGACGCTGTGGTCCTACTCTGCGCAAGCCAACAACCAAGCCGCCGTCAGCAGCGGTAACTACCCGCCACCCGACGGCCCGGCGTATGCGTTCCGCATCGTCGGCGTCGTGCGCTCCCCCTCTGACGTCAACACGCTTCCTGCCACGATCGTCGGCGACGCCCTCTACCAGGGCCAAGGGGCGATGGTGCTCACCCCCGCGTTTCTGGAGAAGCTGGCGGCCGACCAGGGCCAGCCGGTCGAGGCCTATCCCGGGATCGAGGGCTTCCGCATCCGGTTCAAGCACGGGATGGCGGACGTGCCCGCCTTCGAGAAGGAGCTGCCCGCTCTCGACGTCCGGCCTGAGGACGTGCACATCGGCGGCTCCGAGATACAGAACGCAGCCGACAAGGCCCAGAAGGCCATCCACATCGAGTCCGTCGCCCTGCTCTTGTTCGCCGGCCTCGCCGGCCTGGCCGGGATCTTGGTGGTCGGCCAGGCGCTCGGCCGCCAGGTCGCGGCCGACGCCGAGGACAACCGCACGCTCGCCGCCCTGGGCCTGGGCAGGCGGGACTTGGTCCTGGTTTCACTGGCGAGGGCCGGGATCATCGCGCTGGCCGGGGCGCTCGTCGCCGTGGCCGTCGCCGTCTCGCTGTCGCCGCTGACACCGATCGGGATGGCCCGTCGAGCCGAGATCCACCCCGGGCTGTCGTTCAACATCGGCGTGATCGCGATCGGCTTCGTCGCCGTCGTGGTCGTCACCGTGGCCCGGGCCTCGATACCCGCGTGGCTGACGGCCGGCACGCTCTCAAGAGAAGCCACCGAAGAAGCGGCCGTCCGCCCCGGGCGCCTGACCAAAGCCGTCGCCGGCTCTGGACTCGGGCCGTCCGCCGTGGCCGGAGTGGGAATGTCGTTCGAGCGGGGCCGCGGGCTCGCCTTCCGCACGGCCCTGCTCGGCACCCTCGTCGCAGTCGCCGGCGTCGTGGCCGCCGTGACATTCGGGGTCAGCCTCAACCACCTCGTGGACTCACCGCGGCAGCAGGGCTGGAACTGGGACGTCGTCGTCGGCAACCCGAACAGCGCCCAGCCGTTCGCCGGAGATCCGGCGGCCGTGACCCTGCACGACCAGATGGTCGCCACACTGCGGGCGAACAAGTACGTGGGCGGCTTCGCCGGATTCGGTCTGGCCGACGTCACGGTGAACGGTCGTCCGGTCTCGGTCGCCGGGCTGGAACACCTCACGGGATCGGGATCGTTCACGAACACGATCATCGACGGCCGAGCTCCGGTCACCGACGACGAGATCATGCTCGGAAGGGACCCCCTCAGCCAGCTCCACGCCCGCATCGGCCAGACCGTGACGGTGCGGGCCAGCGGGCAGACCGTCCCCATGCGAATCGTCGGGGTGTCCCTCCAGCCGACCGCGGGCGACCTCTCGCCAAGGCTCTCCCAGGGCGGCGCCATGACCGTCGCCGGGATCAACCGCCTTTATCCACCCGCGGTCAGTGTCGTGGACGGCGCCAAGGTCGAGGCCCCCGCCGTCCCGATCCTCCAGTTCGCCGTCCGCTTCCGGCCCGGGGCGAACAAGACGGTGGCCATCCAATCGCTGGTGCACGACTTCGGCCGGGAGGTGCTGGCCCCCTATCCGGGTGGCGAGGTGGGAAACCTGGCCAAGGTCGACACCTTGCCCTACGTCCTCGCCGCCGTCCTTGTCGTGTTGGCGGTCGGCGCGCTGGCACTGACGCTGCTCAACTCGGTTCGCCGCCACCGGCGGGACCTGGCGGTGCTCAAGACGATCGGCTTCGTGCGGCCCCAGGTGTCGGCGACCGTCGCCTGGCAGGCGACGACCCTCGCCATCGGCGCCCTCATCCTCGGCATCCCCGCGGGCCTCGCCCTGGGGCGCTGGACCTGGCGGCTCGTCGCCAACAACGCGGGGAGCGTCTCCCCCGCTGTGGTCCCCCTCGCCGCCGTGCTCTTGGTGATCCCGGCGACACTGGTCGTCGCCAACCTGCTGGCCGGGGGCCCGGCCTGGGCCGCGGGCCGGGTGCAACCGGCCCGCGTCCTCAAAGCCGAGTAGCAACCGTTCTGGTGACGCTCGCCGCCCCCATAGGGGCCCTGAGCGTCACCAGAACGGGCAGTTACTTGAGTTCGACGGTGGCGCCGGCGCCCTCGAGCTGGGCCTTGGCCTTCTCGGCGTCCTCCTTGGACGCCTTCTCGAGGACGGGCTTGGGAGCGCTGTCGACGAGATCCTTGGCCTCCTTCAGGCCCAGGCTGGTGAGCGCGCGGACCTCCTTGATGACCTGGATCTTCTTGTCGCCGGCGGCAGAGAGGATGACGTCGAACTCGTCCTGCTCCTCGGCTGCGGCAGCACCATCGCCTCCACCGGCGGCTGCCGCCGGGGCCGCAGCGGCCACAGGGGCGGCCGCGGTGACGCCGAACTTCTCCTCGAACTCCTTGAGCAGCTGGCTCAGCTCGAGGACGGTCATGTTGGCGATGGACTCGAGGATGTCTTCCTTGGTGGCCATTACTGCTCTCCTTCACTGTCAGCTGAGTTCTCTTGGCCGGCTCCGCCGGCGGTGTCTTCTTCGGCCGGTGGCTCTGTCATTTCTGCCTCCGGCGGCTTAGCGGTCTCGTCGGGGACTGGGCTCTCGGGGAGGTCCAGGCCCGAGGGGGGTGACTCCCCCTCGAAATCGGGCGGGTTCTCGGTCTCGTCGGGCGCCGGGCTCACGCCGGGGTGGTCGGGGATGCTCACGGGTTCGTCGGCGGCCGCGGCCTTGGGCTCGGGCGGGCTGTCCAGGTCGACCGGGCCACCCTTCTGCTCGGCCACTGCCCGCAGGGCGTAGGCGAAGTTCTGGGGCAGCGCCTTGAGCAGGCCCGCCATCTGCTGCAGCGGCGCAGCCATGGCGCCGGCCAGTTGGGCGAGCAACTGCTCACGGGACGGCAATTCGGCCAGGGCCGCCGCGTCCTTGGCCGACAAGATGGCCTCGCCGAGCACGCCGCCCTTGATGACCAGCGCCGGGTTGCCACGGGCGAAGTCCCGGAGCGACTTGGCCACGGAGGCGGCGTCGCCGTCCACGAAGGCGATCGCGGTGGGACCGAGGAGCATCTCTTCGAGGTCGGTGAGGCCGAGCTCGCGCACGGCGAACCGCACGAGAGTGTTCTTGTAGATCTTGTACTGGCCGCCGGCCTCGCGCAGCGAGCGCCGCAGCGTGGCCAGGTCCGAGACGTTCAGGCCTCGGTACTCGGTGAGGATGGCGCCGCCCGACGACGACAGGCGCTCTCGCACCTCGTTGACGACGGCGACCTTCTCAGGCCTGGGATTTTCCATGCATGCACCTCGTCGGGCGGCCCGAGGGGCCCTTAGGCGCTCGTCACGAGCGCACCGGATGTCTGTGGCGGTATGTAAGAACGGAGCTTATGCGGCTCCGGCGGTCTCCTCGTCGAGGTTGCGGAGACGGGCCGGGTCGACCTTGATCCCGGGGCCCATCGTCGTGGAGACCGTCAGACCCCTGAGGTAGCGGCCCTTGGCCGAGGCCGGCTTGGCGCGGTTGAGCTCCTCGACGACCGCCTTCAGGTTCGACAGCAGGGCGGCGTTGTCGAAGCTGGCCTTGCCGATCGGGACGTGCACGTTGCCGTAGCGGTCGGTGCGGTACTCGACGCGGCCACCCTTGAACTCCTGCACGGCAGTAGCGACGTCGGCGGTCACGGTGCCGGTCTTGGGGTTGGGCATCAGGCCGCGAGGGCCGAGCACCCGGCCGAGCTTGCCGACCTGGCCCATCTGGTCGGGCGTGGCGATGGCCACGTCGAAATCCATGAACCCACCCTGCACGCGCTCGACCAGGTCTTCGGCCCCAACCACGTCGGCGCCCGCGTCGCGCGCCTCTTGGGCGGCGGGGCCGGCGGCGAAGACCGCGACCCGCACCGGCTTGCCGGTACCGGCGGGCAGGGACACGGTGCCTCGCACCATCTGGTCGGCCTTGCGGGGGTCGACGCCGAGGCGCACGGCCAGCTCGACGCTCTCGTCGAACTTGGCCTTGGCCGTCTGCTTCACCAGATCGACGGCCTCAGCCGGCCCGTACAGCTGCTCGCGGTCGAACAGGCGGAGGGCGTCTTCGTAGCGCTTGCTCTGTGCCATGTCAGCTGACTCTCTTCATTTAACTGACCTTGATTCCCATCGATCGTGCGGTGCCGGCCACCTGCTTCTTGGCCGCTTCGATGTCGTTGGCGTTGAGGTCGGGCATCTTGGTCTGGGCGATCTCTTCGAGCTGCTTCTCGGTGATCGTCCCTACCTGCTCCCGCCCTGTGGTCTGTGCGCCCTTGTCGAGCCCCGCCGCGTCACGCAGGAGGACAGCCGTCGGCGGCGTCTTGGTGATGAACGTGAACGACCGGTCCTCGAAGATCGTGATCTCGACGGGGATGATCGTGCCCCGCTGGGCCTCGGTCTGGGCGTTGTACATCTTGCAAAAGTCCATGATGTTCACGCCGTGGGGGCCGAGGGCCGTGCCGACGGGGGGCGCGGGCGTGGCCGCACCGGCGGGAATCTGGATCTTGACGATGGCGGCGACGCGCTTCTTCGCCATGGGTGAGCTGCCTCTCTTCTTCTCTTAGAGCTT
>DASZJL010000080.1:0-5493 GCA_035948135.1 Acidimicrobiales bacterium
GCCCAACGTCGTCGGCCAGGACAGCGACGCCGCCAACAACGCTCTCGGCCTGGCGGGCTTCAAGACCAGCACGAAGACGCAGAGCTCGGACACCGTTCCGGCCGGCAAGGTCGTCAGCACCAGCCCGCCCGGCGGCTCCAAGGCAACGAAGGGTTCGGTCGTCACGATGGTGGTCTCCAGCGGCCCCTCCCCCACGACCACCGAGGCATCGACCAGCACGACACCCGGAAGCACCGCGACTGTTCCCAACGTGATCAACCTCACCGAGTCCGGGGCCAACACCGCGCTCGCGAACAAGGGATTCCTGGGTAGCTGCTCCGCGACGGGTTCTCCGGGCAACGGCCGGGTCATAACCCAAAACCCGTCCTCGGGAACCCAGGCTCAGACGGGTTCCACCGTCAGCTACGAGATCGCGGCGACGACCTGCTAGACGGCGGCCTGCACTTGGGCCAGGAAGTTGGCCATCAGCCGGTGGCCCGAACTGGTGAGGATGGACTCGGGGTGGAACTGCACGCCCTCCACGGCCACCTCCCGGTGGCGCAGTCCCATCACGGTGCCGTCATCGGTCGTTGCCGTGACCTCCAGTACGTCGGGAACCGAGGCGGCGTCGACGACCAATGAGTGGTAGCGGGTGGCCTCGAAGGGATCGGGGAGGCCCGCGAGCACGCCGGCTCCGTTGTGGTGCACGAACGACGTCTTGCCGTGCATGACCTGGGGCGCCCGTACGACCTGCCCGCCGAACACCTGACCGATGCACTGATGGCCGAGGCACACACCGAGGATCGGCACCTGCCCGGCCAGCTTCTCGATGACCTCGTTGCTGACCCCGGCGTCCTCGGGACGCCCGGGGCCGGGTGAGATCAGGATGGCATCGGGCCGCGACTCGACAATCTGCTCAATGGTCACCTCGTCGTGCCGATGGACAAGGGGGGACGCCCCAAGCTCCCCGAGGTACTGCACGAGGTTGTAGACGAACGAGTCGTAGTTGTCGATGACGAGAACCCGCGGACCCATCGGAAGCGACCCTACCGTCGGCCCCCGCGGCGGCGGTTCGCTCACCTCGCGCCTCGAGCCGACCGAGACCGTGCTGGTCGTGGAGGACGAACACGACATCGCCACCTTCTTGCGCGCGTACTTCCGTGCTTCGGGGACCGACGTCGTCCACCTGGATCCGACAGCGCCCGCCGACGTCGCCGACGCGGTGGCTGCCCACGAGCCGACCTGTGTGCTCCTGGACCTCAACCTCCGAGGCTTCAACGGGCTCGAGGCGTTCGAAGCCCTTCGTGCCCGCGGCATGGAGACGCCCGTCATCGTGGTGACCGCCGACCCGAACCCGAGGGCGCACCGCACGGCGCTCTCCGCGGGCGTCGCCGCCGTCGTGCAAAAGCCGTTCAGCGCCAAGGACCTGTACGCCCAGGTTGCCGCTCTCACCCACCATCGCTAGCCGTCGTATCCTCGGTGCCCATGGCGAAGGAAACTCGGCGCGGTGGCAGCGGACGCGTGACGCCGAAGAAGCAGCCCACGCCGACCGGCCGCTACACGCCGCCCACACCCAAGAGCAAGAAGGTCAGCCCCAAGTGGGTGCCGGCGCTGATGTTCACCTGCCTGAGCCTCGGCGTGCTCATCATCCTCGCCAACTACGTCGGCCTCATGCCCGGCGGCGACGCCAACAACTGGTACCTGCTGCTCGGCCTGGGCCTGATCACCGCCGGCTTCCTGACCGCCACCCAGTACCGGTAGGCGACCAGCAAGTTACATCCGTGTGACTCTCCCCAGACTTATCCACAGCCTGGGGATTTCCCTCACTCGAACGGCGGGGCCACCAGGTCCATGTCCTCCATGCAGTGGCGGGGCGGCTCGGGCAGGTCCTCGGAGGCCTGCACCATCTTCACCTCGGCGCCGCAGATCGAGCAGCGGTAGCGCAGGTTGACCTTGCGCATCTCGCCCTCGGCCGCCGGCTCGGGCGGATGGGCAATGGCGCGCAGAACGAAGAGACCTAGCCGAAGGATCACGAAGGCGATCACGACGGCGATGAGGAGTTTGAACAGCAGGCCCACGAGGCGAGGTTCCTTTTCGTTCAGCGCTGAAGGCGCTTCGGCCCGCCAGGGCCGACCTCGGCGAAAAGGAGCCGAGTCAGGTCACCTACCCGAGGCGTTCGATGATGGTGGCGTTGGCCATCCCGCCGCCCTCGCACATGGTTTGCAGGCCGAAGCGCCCGCCGCTGCGCTCGAGCTCGTTGAGGAGGGTCGCCATGAGGCGGGCGCCCGAGCAGCCCAGGGGGTGACCCAGGGCGATGGCGCCGCCGTTGACGTTGACCTTCTCCATGTCGGGGTGGTGCTCCTTCTCCCACGCCAACACGACCGAGGCGAATGCCTCGTTGATCTCGGTGAGGTCCATCTGGTCCATCGTCATCCCCGCCCGCTCGAGGACCTTGGACGTGGCCGGGATGGGACCGGTGAGCATCATGATCGGATCGACACCGGCCAGGGCGAAGGAGTGGAACCGGGCGCGCGGCGTCAGCCCGAGCTGGTTGGCCTTCTCCTCGCTCATGATCAGCAGGGCGGCGGCGCCGTCGGTGATCTGTGACGAGTTGCCGGCCGTCACCTTGCCGTCAGGCTTGAAGGCGGGCTTGAGGTTGGCGAGGGACTCCATCGACGAGTCGGGGCGGATGCCCTGGTCGCGGGCGAACTCCTCCTTGCCCTCCTCGGTCTCGACGGTGACGGCGATGATCTCCTTCTCAAAGCGTCCCTCGTCGGTGGCCCGGGCCGCCCGCTTGTGGCTCTGCACGCTGAAGGCGTCCATGTCCTCGCGGGACAGGTTCCACTTGTCGGCGATCATCTCCGCCGAGATGCCCTGGGGTACGAGCCCGCCCTGGGCCTGGTAGCGCTCCATCATCTTCGGACCGAACGGCAGGCCCGGACCGTTCATGGTGACGCCCATCGGCACGCGGGTCATGCACTCGACGCCCGCCGCGATCACGACGTCGTAGGCCCCGGCGATGACGCCCTGGGCCGCGAAGTGGGCCGACTGCTGGGACGAGCCGCACTGCCGGTCAACGCTGGTGCCGACGACGGATTCGGGGAACCCGGCGGCAAGGGCCGCGTTGCGACCGATGTTGAGGCCCTGTTCACCGGTCTGCATGACGCAGCCCATGATCACGTCCTCCACCAGCGCGGGGTCGAGGTCGTTGCGCTGGACGAGCGACTTCAGGGTCTCGGCCGCCAGGTCGACGGGGTGCCAGTCCTTCAGCTTCCCGTTGCGCTTCCCGAGCGCGGTGCGGACTGCGTCGACGATGACAGCGGTGGCCATGCGGAGTTCCTCCTGGAGAACTAGACCGAGCGGTCAAGTTTCCCTCCGGTCCGAGAGAACTGCAACCTGGGCCCAGATGCGATCATCTAGCCGTGACTGACGACGTCACCGCCGACGAGCTCGATCGCATCGAGCGTCTGAGCAGGCTGCTCGGGCTCCAGACGCTGCTCGCCCACGTGGCGCGCGAGATCGGCCCCGCTTTGGAGTTGCGGCCCGTGCTGCAGGCCGTGCTGAAGGCCGTGCGGTCGCTCATGGACATCCGGGGCGGCGCCATCCTGCTCGTCGAGGACGGCGAGCTCTACGTGGCCGCCGCCGACCCCGCGGTCGACGAGGAGGTCGCCGGCCTGCGCATCCCGGTCGGCACGGGCCTGGCAGGGCGGGCCGTCGCCGAGGGCCGCTCCGTGTACTCCCCCGACCTCGACAACGACGATCGTGTCGACCCGCTGCTCCACAGCACGGGCTCGAACACGGGGATGACGAGCCTCCTGGTCGTGCCCCTGGTCTGCCTGGGCGAGGTCATCGGCACGATCGAAGTCGACTCCGTCGAGCGCGACGCCTTCGACGACGTCGACCGCATGGTGCTCGAGGGGCTGGCGACACAGGTGGCCGGCGCCATCGAGAGCGCCCGCCGCTACGAGGAGATGCTGCAGCTGGAGCGGCTCAAGAACGACTTCATCGGCCGCATCTCCCACGAGCTCCGCACCCCGCTCACGATCATGGCCGGGTTCATCTCCACCCTCATCGCCCACGACAACGAGTTCGGGCCCGAGGACCGCAAGGCCATGCTCGAGCGCACTCGCGTGTCGATCGACCGCCTCTCCGACCTCATCGACGAGCTCCTCACCGCCGCCAGCTTCGAGGCCGGTATGGCGGAGGCCGAGCTCGCCGACGTCGAAGTGAGGCCGATCCTCGACGCCATCAGGGCCGAGGCCGTGGATCCCGAGCGCGTGCGCGTCAACTGCCCCGCCGGGCTGCAGGAGCGGACCGATCCCAAGCTGTTGAAGCAGGCCCTGCACCTGCTCGTCGACAACGCCATGAAGTACGGCGGCAACGCCGAGCTCACGGCGACACCGGGCCAGATCGCCGTCCGCGACCACGGCCCGGGCGTGCCCGCCGAGCTTGGCGACCGCGTCTTCGACCGCTTCGTCCGCGGCAGCACGTCCAAGCCGGGCATGGGCCTCGGTCTGCCGCTGGTGCGGTCGCTGTGCACGGCGATGGACGCGCGCGTCGAGCTCGAGTCGCCGCCCGACGGCGGCGCCTGTTTCCGCATACGGTTCGCGGCGACATGAAGAACATGGATCGCTGGCTGGGCGACGGCGGCATGCCCGTGATCGACGCTGTTGGCGGCAGCTTCGACGCGTATGGGTGTGGCGAGGACGGGCGGGGCTGGGTGACGGCCGCGTGGACTCCCACGGCGATGGCCTGCAATCCGCACGGCATCGTCCAGGCCGGCGTCCACTCGGTGCTGTTGGACGCGGCGATGAACTTCGCCATCAACACGGAGTTGGACGGGCGCGACCGCACGCGCGCCACGCTGGAGATGAAGACCGAGACGATGCGCGTGGCCAAGGCCGGCGATCCGCTTCGGGTCGAGGGCCGGGTCGTCCGCATGGCCCGCCAGGTCGCCTACGCGGAAGCCACCACGCGAGACGCCGACGGCCAGTTGGTGAGCCGGTCCACCGGCACCTTCCTCCTCCACCGCCACGAGGAGTAACGGCAAGGGAACGAATGGCGCCTCACCGGCGTTTGTCGCGGTAGGACGGTTCCCATCCGCCACCGAAGGGAAGAAACACAAGGTGCTGTTGCTTGTCGCTGTCGTGTTGCTCTGCTGGATCGGCGTGTCGTTCGCACTGGCACCACTGATGGCCATGGCCCTGCGCCGCTGCGACACCCTCGAGAAGGCGAAGACCGTCGCCGTCCTGCGGGCCAAGGCCCAGCATCCCGCCCGCCACGCCGCCTAGTTCTTGAACGCTCTCTGGCTGTCGGCCAGAGTGCGGCGGTGAGCATTCGGGCTGAGACAACCCCACGACGGCTGGTTTTCGCGACCTCTGTCTATGGCGCGCTCACCATCGCCCTCGTGGTCGTGGACTGGGAGGGCGATGGCAACGAGTGGCACCTGGTGGAGGTCATCGTCGGCTACGCCATCTCCATGTGGTTGACGCACACCTACGCGGCCCTCGTGAG
>DASZJL010000081.1:0-20637 GCA_035948135.1 Acidimicrobiales bacterium
ACCGGACCGCTGGGTGACGAGTACGCGCCGATCTTCGACGGAGCGCAGACCTATTTCGACATGGTCAACGAGCAGGGCGGAGTCCTCGGCCGCAAGATCAAGCTGGTTGCCAAACTCGATGACCAAACCGACCCCGCGCGAAATGTCTCGCAGGCCCGCGCGCTAGTCGAACAGAATCATGTGTTTGCGGTCATTCCGGTCGCGTCCCCGCTCTTCCCGGCCGGCAAGTACCTCGCCGCCCAGGACATCCCCACCTTCGGGTGGAATGTGAATCCAGAATGGTCGTCGGGCCCGAGCCTGTTCGGTGAGAAGGGCTCGTTCCTCGACTTCTCGGGAACGTTCCCGTACTACGGGTACTGGGCCAAGAGCGTCGGCGCCAAGAAGGTGGCCATCTTGGCCTACAACGTCAGCCAGGCGCGTGACTGCGCTGCCGGGGCAGAGAAGTCGTACAAGAAGTACGGCTTCGACGTCGTCTTCAACGACGCAAGCATTCCCTTCGGCACGCCCAGCCTCGACGCCGACGTGCAGCGGATGAAGGAGGCCAATGTCGACGCGGTGTCGATCTGCATGGACATCACCGGCGGCACCCTTCTGTCCAAGACGCTGCGTCGGGCCGGCCTCGCGAATGTGAAGCAGTTGTGGCTCAACGGCTACGACAGCGACTCGCTCGCGAAGTTCGCCGACCTCTACGAGGGCGTGTACTTCCACACGACCTTCGTGCCGTTCGAGTCGGCGAACCTGTCGCCAGGGCTCACGCAGTTTCTGGACCAGATGAAGAAGCGCAAGCCCAACACGAAGATCAGCGAAGTGGTGCTGGCGGGCTGGATCAACGCCGACCTTTTCGTGACCGGCCTCAGGGCGGCCGGCCCAAACCTGACGCGCCAGAAGGTTGTCGACGCCATCAACGTCATCTCGAACTACACCGCCAACCAGATCGTTGCGCCGATCGACTGGCGGATACAGCACACGGCGCCAAGCCCGACGGACTGTGACGCATTCGTGCAGGCGCAGCACGGCAAGTTCGTACCGGTCCTAAAGCAGCCCTTCGCCTGCTACCCGCACGACTCGCCCACAATCCCGAACGTGTAAGTCGGGCCGTTTCGTCATGGAGCTTTGAGGCGTCCGCACGCTGCGCGTTTCACAGCAGACCCGCCATGACGGGCTGGGTCATCCCGAGCATCGTTCTGCACGGCGGGTGTGCGATATCCCAAGCTGCGTGAGCCAGCGAGTAGGAATTCGACCGAGGTTGTCGTCGGCGGGCTACGCCGGCGGCGAAGAGGGCGGCGAGACTTGTGCGTCGACCTTCTCTGCGGTCTCGATCTTCTGCACAGTGTCGGTGCGATGTTGGTCCAGGAGGTCGAGGATCTCCTGGCGCACATAGAGATATCGCCTCGAGCCGGGCAGTCGCCGGGCCGGCAGGCGGCCGTCGCGGGTCATGTTGAAGGCCGTCTTCGTGCTCACGTGCAGCAGCTCCGCCACCTGCTCCAGCGTGAGGAAGTGGTCGTCCATCGATTCAAGCCTACGCCGCGATCGCTCCCTCTAGTGGAGATAGCTTCTCTCCTATTGCCTTCAGTCTAACTATCGACTATGAATAGAAGTTAGTTCCAAGTGCTGGACGTGAAGGAGGGGAGCGCTTGGGGATGGACGCTGAACGCTTGCACGGCAGCGCTCGCGCCGACGGAAGCTCCCCGCGTCCTGGACCGGAGCCGCCGCTGACGCTGCCTGAAGCGGCGGCCTACCTCAACGTCAGCCAGCGGTTCATGCGCCGGCTCGTCCTCGAGCGGCGCGTCGCATTTCACAAGCTGGGCCGTCTTCTCCGATTCAGCGTTGCGGACCTCGACCAATTTCTCGCGTCGGGGCGTGTCGAGGTCGCGGAGTCGCTGAGTCGTAGGCGCCGCTAACTCGGTACCGCTTGAGCATTCGAGCCGACGATCGTGCCGAAGGCAATGTCGATCGCGTCGCGGGTTTGGTCGTCGCTGTCGGGCCACAGGTGGCTGTAGGTGTCGAGCGTCTCGAGCGCCGACTGATGGCCGAGGCGCTTCTGAACGGCCTTCACCGAGCAGCCGTGCGCGATGAGCAATGACGCGTAGAAGTGCCGCAGGTCGTGGAACGTGGTCCCCGACGGGACGGGTGCCGCGGCGACGGCGCGTCTCCAGGTGTCGCCGAAGGTGCTGCGGCGAAGCGGGGTGCCCTTCGAGTTGGTGAAGGCGAGTTTCTGGGCACCCGGCTCGAACTGCTTGAGATGGGCAGCCAGCGTCTCGGTAACGACGACGGGCATCGGCACCGTTCGGAACCCGGCCTGACTCTTCGGCGGACCGAACTGGGGAACGCCCCCCTTGACCGTGACGAGCTGGCGATCGACTCGCACGATGCGACGGAGGAAGTCCACCCGGTCAACAGTGAGTCCGAAGCACTCGCCTTGACGAAGCCCGGTGCCAGCTGCGAAGAGGATGAGCGCCCGGTACCGCTCCGGTACAGCGTCTGCGAAGGCCTCTACCGCCTCGATGGCGAGCGGGACTATCTCCCCACGGTCTTGCTTCGGGAGCTTGATGCCGGTGCAGGGCGAAACGGCGATCAGCCGGTCGCCGACGGCGGCCTTGAAGATCGTCGACACCCACCGATAGACGAGCTCGACTGAGCCGGGCGCCAGCACCTCGCTGCGGTCCTTGACCCATCCCTGGATCTCGCTGCGCCGGATGGAGCCGATCGGACGCTCGCCCATGGCGGGGTATGCATGGAGTCGCAGGTACGTCTCACACTGCGCCGCCGTGCTCGGGCGGTGCATCTGCGCCCGCCGCCACTCCTCGGCGTAGGACCGGAACGGCATCCGTCCGCTGGCGGGGTCTATATAGAGGCCTCGGGCGAGGTCGCCCATGATGCCGTCGAGGAACCGCTGGGCGTCTGCCTTGCGGTCGAAGTGGCGCACGTGTTGCGGGCCATGGGGGTACTCCCGCCATCGAGCCCGGTACTTGCCGTTCGGCCGCCTGTCGATGCTCGCCACCGGGCCCCCGATCCCCGTCCGTCGGTGTCCCCGGTCCTCAATCAGTCCTCAGCGGTCCTCAATCAGTCCTCAAAATTGAGGACCGCGGCGGTCATTTCGGGTCAGTGGCGGTCACTGCCGGACAGTGTAAAAGTGCTGGTCAGAGGCCATTTTAGCGCCGTGAACTCGAGTTGTGAATGGCGAGCCGGCCTGTAGGCGGGGTTCTGTGACGCCGCCGAAGCGGCGCCGGTGGTCATCCATCTACGCGGCCTACCCGGGACGTTGGGCGGGCAGCCCGTCCCTGTTCGGCCTTGCTCCGGGTGGGGTTTGCCGAGCCGCCCGGGTCACCCCGGGCGCTGGTGCGCTCTTACCGCACCGTTTCACCCTTGCCTGTGCCCCGAGGGGCCATCGGCGGTCTGTTCTCTGTGGCACTTTCCTGCGGGTCACCCCGACTGGCCGTTAGCCAGCACCCTGCCCTGTGGAGCCCCGACCTTCCTCGGCCCGATCATGCCGGGCCGCGACCACCCGGCCGGCTCGCCACGCCCATTGTCCCACGAAGCCCGACCATCCCCCACAACCGACGCCCGATTTGTCAGCATCTGCGGGCTGGGTTAGCGAAGCGAAGCGTTACGTCACAGGGGCCCCCTCGGGGTCCTTGTGCGCGTCCGAGCCGCCTTTTTGGCGTTCTACGCGCCTATAGGGGGGACGATCCTCCAAAAAGCAGGCTTAGAAGTCGAGCGACGAGAGCTCGGGGACCCAGCCTTGGGCGCGCTCGCGCGCCGCGTACCACCGAGCTCGGTCGGTCGCCCGGGCCGGTTCGACGACGGCGCGCGGCGACCAGGCCCGGGCCACGTCCTCGGTGTCCTTCCACACGCCGACGGCCATGCCGGCGAGGAAGGCGGCGCCCAGGGTGGTGGCTTCGGTCACGGGGGAGAGCTCGACCGGGCGCTGCGTGGTGTCGGCGAGGGCCTGGGTGAAGACGTCGTTGGCGCTCATGCCGCCGTCGACCCGGAGCGGGCCGATGTTCAGGCTCGCGTCGGCTTCGGCCGCCTCGACCAGATCGGCGCCGCGGTGGGCGACACCCTCGAGGACGGCGCGTACGACTTCGGGGCGCCCGGTGCCGCGAGTCAGGCCGAGCAGCGTGCCGCGCGCGCCGAAGTCCCACGCCGGCGTGCCCATGCCCAACAGGGCCGGCACGAACCACACGTCGCCCGTGTTGTCGCAACGCGCCGCGACCTCGGCCGACTCAGCCGAAGACGAGATCAGGCCGATGTCGTCACGCAACCACTCGACCGCTTGGCCAGCCGTGAGCATGAACGCCTCGATGCCCCACGTGATGCGGCCGCCGATCCGCCAGCAGACGATGGGGAAGCACCCGGCCTCGCCTCGCATCTCGAACGCCGGACGCTGCTCCCCGAGGGTGAGGTCGAGCATGCCGCCGGTGCCGAAGGTGATCTTGGCCTGGCCGGGGCGCACGCACCCTTGGCCGATCAGCGACGCCTGCTGGTCGCCGGCGATGCCGGCGATGGGCGGGGAACCGGCCAGCGCGGTGGCCTCGCCCACCACGCCCGAAGAGTCGACGACGGTAGGCAGGACCGACTCCGGCACCCGCAGGGCTTCGAGCGTCGGCTCTGACCACCCCGAACCGTCGGAGCGGAACATCCCGGTCACGGCCGCGTTCGACAGGTCGGTGACGTGCAGCGAGCCCTGCGACAGCGCCCACGCCACCCAGGTGTCGACCGTGCCGAAGCACAGGTCACGCGTGCGCTCGGGGTCGGCCATGTCGAGGAGGAACGCCAGCTTGGTCGCCGAGACGTTGGGCGCGACCCGGATGCCCTGCGCCTGGAGTGCCAGGCACATGCCGACCGTGCGCAGGTCCTGCCAGCCGACGCCGGGTCCGACCGGCTCGCCGCTGGCCCGGTCCCAGACGATTGTCGACGAGCGCTGGTTGGCGATGCCGACGGCGTCGACGCTCCCGGCGTCGGCCAGCGCCGCCCGAGCCACGTCGAGGGCACCAGCCGCCATCGCCGCGGCGTCGAACTCGACGAACCCCGGGGCTGGTGTGGTCGGCAGCACCTCCCGGTAGTGCACGTGCTCTACCGACGCGTCGTCGCGCACGACCGCAGCGCGCACGCCGCTCGTGCCGACGTCGACGACGAGCACCCCCGCCGAACTCATGACGAAAACCGGAGTTCTCGGCCCATTCTCATCCCCAGTACGGCCGCGTGACCGCTCACGACGTCGAGCCGGAGGGGCGCGTCCGCTGGGCGCGCCAGCTGGCGACCCAGCCGCCGATCGTGCCGCCCAGGGCCAGCCACAGAACGGCGAAGACGACCTGAGCCAGGGCGGGCCGGGCGTGGCCCGACACCAGCGTGATCGTCGTGGCGAAGGCGGCGATGACGACGTAGGCGCACGCCCCGACGAGGGCCCCGTGCATGAGTGGCGTGTCGAGGCGCCGGCGCCCGGCGATGTACCCACCGACGCCGGCGCCGAGGATGTCGATCCAGAAGAAGATGTACCAACCGTTGGAGTCCTTCGACAGGTTGATGACGGCGGCGACGACGCTCGCGAGGACGCCGACGGCGACGGTGACGACGCCACCCAACGCCACCGCCTTCCAGTCGATCTGTCCTCTCACGGCCACGCCACCTCGCCGAAGGGATCGGGGAGCCCGAGCTTGCCGGGGTTGAGGATGCCTTTCGGGTCGAGGGCCTGCTTCATGGCCACGAGCACGTCGAAGGCAGGACCCAGCGCCTTGCGCACGAACCGGGCGCGGTTGAGACCGACCCCGTGGTGGTGGCTCAAGGCGCCGCCGCGCGCCAGCACCGCGTTCGTGGCCGCGTCCCAGACGGCCACGTAGAAGCGGTCCCGTTCCTCGACGGGTGGGCGGCCGGCAAAGGTGAAGTAGAGGCAGGCACCATCGCTGTAGGCATGGGACTGGTGGGCGGACACCACCAGCGTGTGCTCAACGGCGCTGACCGCGGCCCGTACCTCGTCGTAGATCGGGCCCAGGGCCGCCCACCGGCCGGCAATCTCGATGGTGTCGACCACGATCTCCCGGCGGATCAGCGCCTCCAGCGCGGACACGTCGTTGCGGTGCTCCATCCACCGGTCGACGACGGAGTCTTCGAGGCGATTCGCCGCCGCGCATTCCTCGGTGACGACAGCCATCACGCCGTCGATCACCGCGGCGTCGGCCTCGTCGAGGACGAGCAGCGCGCACGTGTCGTCGAGGTCGAAGTTGCGCTTGGACTCGGCCTCGTCGTACAGCCGCAGCACGGCGGGCGTCGCCCCGCGGCGCAGGATGCGACGGCAGGCGTCAAGGCCGTCGACGAAGGAACCGAAGCCGAACGCCGCCACCCGTTCGGCGGACGGCGCCGGATGCACGCGGAGCGTGGCCTCGGTGATCACGCCCAAGGTCCCCTCACTGCCGATGAAGATCTGGTTGAGGTCGGGGCCGACGGCCGCGCGCGGCCCGCCGCTCCCGGTGCGTACGACGCGACCGTCGGCCAGCACCACCTCGAGGCCGGTCACCATGTCCTCGATCTTGCCGTAGCGGGTCGAGTACTGGCCCGCCGAGCGGCACGCCACCCAGCCGCCGACGGTGGACAGTTGCACCGACTGGGGCCAGTGCCCGAGGGTGACGCCGTGGTCGGCGCGCAGGTCCTCCTCGAGGACGTCGCCGAACGTTCCCGCCCGCACGCGCGCCAGGAGCGAGGTGTCGTCGACTTCGATGATGCCGGCCACGTCGATCATGTCCAGCAGCACACCGCCGTGCACCGGCACCGAGGCCCCGCACACGCCGCTGCGGCCCGCGGCCGTCGTCACCGGCAGCCGCGCCTCGCTGCAGATGCGGAGCACGTCGGGGATCTGCTCGACCGCCTCGGGGCGTACGACGACCGACGCCCGGCCGGGCACTGCGCCGTCGAGCGCCCACGCCATCGCGAGCGGCCACCAGTCGCGGCCCGTGTCGGCGGTGACCTCGTCGTCAGTGGTGACGGTGGCGCCCGTGCCCTGCAGGCGCTCGACCGTGGCGACGTCGACGTCCACGACCGTCGCCGAGAGGCGGCGCTCGATCGACCCCGCGGCCGCGTCGAAGGCGATGGCCGGCGTCGGCGCCCCCCGGTTGACGTTCATCGGCGTCCGCCGCTAATCGTGTCGCCTTCGGCGGCGCTGAACCTCTTCGAGCGACCGCCCTCGAGCTTCGCTCGCTGCCGGTCGTTCATAGGGAGATTGTCTCGGACAGCCCGGCCGCCGTCCGCTCGGATTCGGCCAGCATCCGGAAGTCCGACACCTGACGGGCGGCCTCGGCGTCGTCCCAGCCCAACTCGCCGGCGACGAGGCGGGCAACGTCGCCCGCCACCGCCGCGGTCTCGTCGCGCGCCAGCAGGAGGGCCCGGGTGCGCCGCGCCAGCACGTCGTCCAACTGGTGCGCCATCTCGTAGCGGGCCGCGTACACGGCCTCGGCCCGCAGGTATGGCAGCGACGGGATGAGCGGCTGCCCCAACGAGGGGTCGGCCGCGACCATCGCCTGCACGGTGCGCGCCTCGCTCCCGTACCGCGAGCTCAGGTGCTCGTCGGTGACCGCTTCGAACCCCTCCGCGCCCCGGAGTGGCAAGCGAGCCGTCCGGCACCGTCCGCCCCGACCGAGCACGCTGGCCGCGGCGTCGACGGTGTCGGCGGCCATGCGCCGATAGGTCGTGAGCTTCCCGCCCGTGACCGTGATCAGCCCGCCGGCCGAGCGCTGCACGCTGTGGCGGCGGGAGAGGTCGGCGGTGCGCTCGCTGCGCGCGTCGCGCACGAGCGGCCGCAGCCCGGCCCACGTGCCGAGGACGTCGTCGGCCGAGAGCGGGTGCGTCAGGAAGCGGTTGACGGCCTCGAGCAGGTAGCGCACGTCGTCGGGCGTGCACACCGGCTCGTCGAGAGATCCCTCGTAGTCGGTGTCGGTGGTGCCGACGTACACCCGGTCACCCCACGGAACGACGAAGATCGAGCGCTTGTCCTTGAGCACGGGGATGACCACGGCGATGTCGCAGCGCACCTTTTCCCACGGAACGCTGAGGTGGATGCCCTTGGCGGGGCGCAGGATGCCGGGGTCGTGGCCCTCGTCGAGCGCTCGCACCTGGTCGCTCCACACACCGGTCGCGTTGACGACGACCCGGGCGCGCACGTGGAGGTCACCGACCCGAGCGCCCACGATCTCCTCGCCGCTCTTCAGCAGCCCGGTGACGCCCGCGTAGTTGGCGGCGACGGCCCCGTGGTCGAGCACCGCGGTCCGGATGATCCCGAGGGTGAGACGGGCGTCGTCGGCCTGCGCGTCGTAGTACTCGAAGCCGGCGGCCAGGCCCTCCCGGCGCAGCGTCGGCATGTGGGCGATGGTGTCGTCGGGTGAGATGCGGTGGTGGCGCTTGCCGATGCGGATGCCGCCGGTGAGGTCGTACACCCAGAGCGCCGAGTTGAGCGCCTTGGCGATGGTCTTGCCGCCGTAGAGCGGAATGAGAAACGGCAGCGGCTTCACCAGATGGGGCGCGTTGCGGAGCAGGCGCTGGCGCTCGTAGAGAGCCTCGTAGACGAGGCGGTAGTCGCGCTGGTTCAGGTAGCGGAGGCCGCCGTGCACCATCTTGGAGGACTTGGACGACGTACCCGAGGCGAAGTCGCGCCGCTCGACGAGGGCGGTGTGCAGACCCCGCGACGCGGCGTCGAGCGCCACGCCGGCGCCCGTGATGCCACCCCCGATGACGAGCACGTCGAACTGCTCGTCGGCCAGGCGGCTGAGGGCGGCGTCGCGGGAGAACATCGTCATTGACTCCGCAGTTCAGCATGGGACGCGAAGAAGCCGTCGCGAATGAGCGCTGGGAGCCGGCGCCGGTCGCGCACGACGAGGCCGGCCGCGAGCACCAGATAGACCACCGACATCACGATGCGCTCGGTGCCGTGGACGGAGCTGGGCACGACGGCGCCTATCAAGAACTGCGCCCAGAAGAGGCCGAACAGTGCGAGCGCCTCTCGTATCGAGATGGAGAGGTTGGCGAGGATCATGACCGCGAACGCGGACTGGGCAGCCGTCAAGAGCAGCTCCTCGCGCTGGGTGGCGTCGATCGGGAGACCGTGCAGGCTCGACGATGCGATGGCGAACACGACCGGCAGCGTGCCGACGAGCAACGTCCACTGGTTCACCTTGGCCGACACGAGCGTGCCCAGTCCGGCGTTGGTGTTGAGGCGGTACGCGTAGAGCCCGGCCACGAGCAGCTCGGGTGCCTCCGAGGCGAGCGGCGCCAGCCACTGGACGAGAAGGAACTCGCTGATGCCGAACTCGGCGCCCGTGCCGACCAGCGCCTCGGCGAAGCGTTCGGCGCTCAACAGGATGACGGCGGCCGAGAAGGCGAGTATGGCGCCGACTGTCGCCCGTCGGCGGGCGACCGAGAAGCAGCCGATGTAGCGCGCCGGACCGACCAGATGCGGTTCCTCGGCCGGGCTGCGGGCGACGCGCCAGGTGTAGACGGCGAAGATGCTGACCAGGATGCCCGCGTCGACGAGGCTGATCGTGCTCCGCAGCGGCAAGGTGAGTGAGTAGGCCGTGGCCAGGGCCAGGAAGGCGAGCTCGATGGAGTGGCTGCGCTCGAGCCGCACCTCGGTCCTCCGCTCGCCGCGCCGGCGCCACTGCCACCAGGCGACGAAAACCACCATCGACCAGCCGATGCCGATCAGCAGCCGGTTCGAGCCCGTCATGTTGGCCAGAGCCAGCGAGCAGGGCGTGGCCTCGGTGGAGCCGGGCGGCGCGCACGACGCGCCGTGGGCGGCGACGGCGGCCCCCGCCTTGCCCGCGAAGACGACATCCACCGCGTACTCGGGCAGCACGGCGATGAACGCCAGGACGGCGATCGCCAGGCCGGCGGAGATGTCGAGCTGGGCGGCCTCGGCCGCCCACGACAAGAGGAAGGCGGCCCCGACCACGGCCCCCCCGAAGGCCAGGGCCTCGATCGGGTGGTCGAGTGCCCCTCCGCTGATGCGCAGCACGATGGCGGGGAGTGTCGCGGCGACCGCCAGGCCCATCGAGATCTGCTGGCGACGAGGCCGTACGTCACGCAGGTCATCGGCCGTCGACGTCACCCGGGTGATGCTAGGAGCACGATCAACGCACGAAGGGTGCGCCGAGGGATCCTTCCGTCGCTGCGTACCAATACGGCCAGACATGCGTTGCCGCGGCCGTAAACGCAAGGCATCCTGGGGATTGCCGGTTCACACTTGACGACACAACATCCGCCGGCGTGGGAAGGGACACGGGGGAAATGAATCCCGAGCAGGGACGCGACTTCATCGAGCGCCAGGTCAACAAGGACATTTCGCGCCGCCACTTCATCCAATGGGCCGGAAAGGCGGGCATCGGGTCGGCGGCCGCCATGAGCTTGTCGGGCGCGGTCCTGGCGGCCTGCGGTTCGGGCGGGGGCTCGAAGAAAATCGCCGGAGCGACTGGCGACACCCTGAAGGTCGGCGTGATCGCCCCCTTCTCGGGCATCGGCGCCTTCATCGGCACGGTGACGACCAACTCGCTGAGCGCCGCCGTCCAGGAGCTCAACGCCCGAGGTGGCATCCTCGGCCGCAAGATCGCCTTGGTGAACCGCGACACTGGCATCGACCCGGCCAACGGCGTGAAGGCGTACAACGAGCTGGCCGGCGACCCCAACATTGTCGGCATCCTCTGGTGCGGCGGTCTCGGGTTCGAGCAGACCCAGGAGCAGTTCGCCCGGGACAAGCTCCCGGTGATGGCCGTGTTCAACGACGCCTGGTCGGACAAGCGCCTCTATCCCGACGACCAGCAGCAGCGCTCGGTGTTCCAGTTCCTGATCCCCACCCGGATGGCCATGGACACGCTCGCCCAGTACGCGGCCAACGACCGCGGCTACAAGACGGCGGCCCTCATCAACGACGTGGTGATCGATCCCCGGACCGAGAACCAGGGCTTCTTCAACGCGTCGCTGGCCAAGGTCGGCATGAAGAGCGTCGGCTACGAGAGCTACCAGCTGGGCAACTCCGACTTCGGCCCCGCCCTCCAGCGCCTCAAGGGGGCCCGTCCCGACATGCTCGCGATCTTCGGGCTGTCGGGCGACACCGCCAACTTCGTGATCCAGATCGACCAGCTGGGCTCGGCGTACATCGACACCCCGACGGCCAAGGACCCCAGCAAGGGCTGGCACCCGCACATCTTCGGATCGCCCGGTGGCACCGGTGACCACAGCTGGGCCGACCTGGCCAAGGACTCGGCCAAGCCGGGCACCATCACGGCGTGGCACGTGGGCGGCCTGGTGTACCTGCCCGAGTTCGCCATCGCAGGCTGGATGAAGAAGTACCTCGACAAGCTGCCGACCGGCGGCGAGGAGTCCCCTGCGGACGGGCTTTACACCTTGCTGAAGGGCGTGGAGAAGGCGGGCACCACCGACCGCACGAGATTGGTGCAGGCGATCGAGACGCAAGGCCCGCTTCGCTTCGCCTCGAGCACGTACAGCTTCACCGCCGACCGGCACGTGTCCAAGACGCCCGACGACATGATCATCGTCACCCTCGAGCGCAAGTCCGGCCCCGCGGCAACAACGCCGCCCTACCAGCTGGGCCACGAGTGGAGCACCGAGTTCGCCCGCTACCCCGCGGGGCCGACGCAGCTCGTGCGGCCCACCCTCGACGCCAACAAGCGGTCGCAGCCTGACGTCATGAAGACCGTGATCACCCAAGGCTGGGGCACGCAGTGCACGAAGAACCCCGACGGGACGCTCTCCAAGGAGTGCAAGATCCATTGAGATTTCGCGCTCGCGCTCGTGACTGACTTCGTTCAGATCCTCGTGTCCGGCCTCACGGTCGGCTCGGTCATCGCCCTTGTCGCCTTCGGTTACAACCTCGTCTTCGCGTCGACCCGCATCGTCAACTTCGCGCAGGGGTCGATGTTGGTTGTCGCCGGCTACATCGCCTTCGCCGTCGCCCGAGCGGGCGTGCCGATCTGGGGGGCGTTCGCCATCTCGGTGCTGGCGTCGCTCGGTGTCGGGGTGCTTGTCGAGGTTGTGGCCATCAAGCCGCTCGGGCGCTTCGACCCGTCGACCAACGTGGGCTGGATCCTCACGACGTTCGGGGTGGCGCTGATCGCCGTCGACATCATCAAGAAGACGGTCGGCGCCGAGGCGCGGCGGCTGCCGCCGCTGGCCGACTCCATCTTCGGGTGGAAGGTGGCCAAGATCTCGGGCGTCGCCGTCACCGTGCCCGACGTCCTCCTCGTCGTCTCCGCCCTTCTCATCGTGGTGGGACTCGAGCTGCTCCAGACGAGGACGGCGCTGGGGCGCGCCTTCCGGGCCGTGGCCGAGGACCGTCAGACCGCCGGTCTCATGGGCATCAACACCGAGCTGATGGTGATGATCACCTTCGCCCTGGCGGGCGCCTTGGCCGCCATCGGCGCCGTGCTCATCGCCCCCCGACTGTTCGTGAAGCTCGACCTCGGCGTGAACCTCGGCATCCAGGCATTCATCGCCGCTGTTCTCGGCGGCCTGGGTTCGACGCGGGGCGCCATCGTCGGCGGCTACATCATCGGATTCACAACGGCGATCGTCAGCACGATCACGTCCGAAGGCGGCAGCTGGGGTCCGGTCATCGTCTTCGTTGTCTTCCTGCTCGTCCTCGTCGTGCGACCGGCGGGCATCTTCGGCTCGCCCGCGGTCGAGAAGGTCTGAGGCTCACCGACCGTGGCCCGCGCCGAGACCGAACCGAAGGACACGGGCGAAGTCGAAGAGATACGGGGTGCGCCCGGACAGGGTGTGCTCCCGATCTACCGCCGCCACGGCGAGCTGATCAGGTTCGTCCCCGCCCTCGCCCTCATCCTGTTCATCCTCTGGTTCGGCCAGTCGCAGGCCGACAGCCGCAAGTGGCTCGACATCGGCACCGAGGCCATGTATCTGGCCATCGCCGCGGCGGGCGTCAACATCCTGCTCGGCTACACGGGCCTCTTGTCCCTCGGCCACGCCGCCTTCTTCGTGGCCGGTGGTTACGCGGGCGCCATCCTCTCGCCCGCCCTCGGGCTCCCACCGTGGACGGGCTTCCTTCTGGCCTTCCTGGGTTCGGCGGCGCTGGGCGCCGTGCTGGCGCTGATGTGCTGCCACCTGCGCGGCTTCTACCTCACGGTCGTGACGTTCGGCTTCGGCGCCCTCGTCCCCGCGATCGTCGTCGTGGCCAAGAAGCAGCTGGGCGGGCCCGCGGGCCGGGCCGTCGACCACTTCGTCGACACCTCGAAGGTCCCGGGCGCCGGCCACGGGCCCTTCTCGCTCCAGCTCGGGCTGTACTACCTGAGCGCCTTCTTCCTCCTGGTCACCCTCTTCCTCTGCTGGAACCTGGTGCGCAGCCGGTGGGGCCGCGCGTACATGGCGATCCGCGAGTCCGAGGTGGCGGCACGCGTCAGTGGCATCAACGCCTACCGCTACAAGGTCTCGAGCTTCGCCCTCTCCGCCGGCTTCGTCGGCGTCGCGGGCTGGCTGGGCGCCCAGCGGTTCGTGCTCGTGAGCTCGCAGGTGGCCACGCCCGACCAGTCGTTCCGCTACGTGATCATGGTCGTCGTCGGCGGGATGGGCACGCTCGCGGGCCCGATCCTCGGCGCCTTCGGCTTCAGCCTCGGATTCGGCATCACGTGGGTGCAGAACACCTTCCGCGACTACCAGGGCCTGCTCTACGGCACCCTCGGCCTCATCGCCGTCGCCACCGCCCCCGAGGGCACGGTCGGCAACCTGCGCCGCTACGTGCGCGCCTACAGCCTGCGCCGGGCCAAGCGGGGCGCCGCGGCCCGGAGTGCGCCGCCGCCCGACGTGGCGCCCGAGCTCCGGCGTCCGGCCGTCCGAGAACGCGAATCCTCCGACGCTGCCAACGGCGAGGTCCTGCACGTCACGGGGCTCACCAAGCGTTTCGGGGGCGTGGCCGCCCTCTCCGACGTCGACCTCGTCGTGCGCCGCGGCACGGTGCACGCTCTCATCGGCCCCAACGGCTCGGGCAAGACCACGTTCATCAACGTGGTCAGCGGTCTCTACAAGCCCACGGCCGGGCGCATGGAGCTCGACGGCTCCTCGCTCGAAGGCCTGGGGCCGGCCGCCCGCAGTCGCCGCGGTCTGGCCCGCACGTTCCAGAACCTCCAGGTGTGGCGGCGCATGACGGTCCTCGAGAACGTGATGGTCGGCGCCCACGCCCGTGACCGCGTCGGCCTCGTCCAGTCGCTGCTGCGCACGCCGAAGAGCAGGCGCGTTGAACGCCACATGCGCGATCGGGCGTGGGGCCTGCTCCACTTCGTCGGTCTGGCCGAGCGGGGACGCGACCTGGCGGGCACGCTCGCCTTCGCCGACATGCGCCGTCTGGAGATCGCCCGGGCGCTGGCGTCTGACCCCGAGCTGCTGCTGCTCGACGAGCCGGCGGCGGGCATGCAGGTGTCCGAGATCCACGACCTCGCCGACCTCATCCGTCAGGTCCGCGACGCGGGCGTCACCGTCCTGCTCATCGAGCACCACATGGATCTGGTCATGGGCCTCTCCGACACCGTCTCGGTGCTCGACTACGGCCAGAAGATCGCCGAGGGACCGCCCACCGAGGTCCGCGCCGATTCCCGTGTCGTCGCCGCCTACCTCGGCGAGGAGGCCACGTGAGCGAGCGGCGGGCCCGGCCTCTTCACGCCGACGGTCATGGCCACGGCGCGGCCACGCAGGCGATACTCAAGCCCACGACGAACGGGAAGAAGGAGAAGCTCCTCAAGGTCGAGGACCTGCGCGTCTTCTACGGCGCGGCCCGGGCCCTCGACGGCATCTCCTTCCACGTCGCCCAGGGCGAGGTCGTCACGATCATCGGGCCCAACGGCGCCGGCAAGTCCACGACGCTGAAGACCGTGTCGGGCGTGGGCGAGCTCCTGAAGTCGGTCAGCGGGTCGATCACCTTTGCCGGTGAGCGCGTGGAGAAGAAGTCGTCCCACCACATCGCCCGCATGGGCATGGCTCACGTGCCCGAGGGCCGGCGCGTGTTTGCAGGCTCGACCGTCGAGGACAACCTGCTGCTCGGCGCTTACCGCCGCCGGCGGATGCGCGCCGCGGTCAACGAGGACCTCGAGCGCGTCTACGAGCGCTTCCCGGTTCTCCGGGAGAGGCGCTCCCAGCCGGCCGGCTACCTGTCGGGCGGCGAGCAGCAGATGCTGGCGATCGGGCGGGGGCTGATGGCGTCGCCCCAGTTCCTGCTGCTCGACGAGCCGTCGCTGGGCCTGGCGCCACTCCTCGTGAGCCAGGTCTTCGACATCATCGCCGGCCTGGCCGCCGACGGCACGACGATCCTCCTCGTCGAGCAGCTCGCCCACCAGGCCCTGCGGGTCGCCGACCGGGCCTACGTCCTCGAGGCGGGCGTGATCAGCGGGGGCGGCGACGCGGCGGCGATGGCGGCCGACCCCCACGTGCGTGAGGCCTACCTGGGGGCCTGACCCCGGCGGGGGATTGACCGGCGCCGCTCCGGGGCAGAAAACCAAACGAAACCCTGGACTTTCGCAACCCCCAGGTCCCATAATCCAAGGCCCACTCGGTGGCGCCCATGGGCGGAGGCGGACCGAATGGGGAGCGAACGCCGCGACGAGGAAGTGAACGCGTATGAACCTGTCCTGGCGCCAGAAGGGTGCGTGCCGGGGCCTCGATCCCGCCATCTTCTATCCCGTGTCCGAAGAGGATGCGGCTGAGGCGAAGGCCGTCTGTGCAAACTGCCCGGTGCTTGAGCCTTGCCTCGAGTGGGCGCTGACCACCCGTGAGCACGACGGTGTGTGGGGCGGCGCGACGGAGCGGGAGCGTCGCCGCATGATCCGCCAGCGCCGCAAGACGGCGTAGTCCTCGGCACAACCGCCGTCAGCCTCAGTAGCTTCGGCGCGTGGATTTCGCGCTGTCCGACGAGCTCGTCGAGCTCCAGCAGACCGTTCGCCGCCTGGCTCAGGACAAGGTCAAGCCCCGGGCCCGGGAGATCGACGAGACCAACGAGTACCCCCAGGACCTCTTCGAGCTGTTTCGCGATGCGGGCCTTCTCGGGCTCGTCATCCCGACGGAGTACGGGGGCTCGGGTGCCGGCATTCTCGGCTTGACGATCGCCATCGAGGAGATCGCCAAGTACTCCAATGCCGCGGCGCTCATGCTGCTGCTGACTCGGCTGCCCACCGGGCCCGTGCTGATCGCGGGGTCCGACGAGCAGAAGCATCGGTACGTGGCGCCGATCGCCGACGGCTCCCGGCGCGCCGCGTTCGGGCTGTCCGAGCCGCAGGCGGGCAGCGACGTCATGGGCATGCGCACGAGGGCCGTGCGCGACGGCGACGACTGGATCCTCAACGGCACCAAGTGCTGGATGAGCGGCGTGGTGCAGGCCGACTGGTACTGCGTGTTCGCCAAGACGTCCGACGACCCGGCGGCGCGCAAGCACGACTCGGTGACGTGCTTCGTCGTCGAGCGGGCGTGGGACGGCGTCGAGGTCGGCAACGTCGACCGCAAGATGGGCGTGAAAGGCGTCGACACCGGCGAGCTGCTGCTGCACGACGTGCGGGTGCCGGCGTCGAACGTCGTCGGGGAGGTGGGCGGCTTCCAGCTCGCGATGCTCGGCCTGAACTCCATGCGCCCGGTCGTCGCGGCGCGCGGCATCGGCCTGGCCGAGGGTGCCCTCATGTACGCCACTGAGTACGTGCAGGAGCGAGCGGCCTTCGGCAAGACCATCGCCGACTTCCAGGGCATCCAGTGGGAGATCGCCAAACTGGCCACCGAGATCGAAGCCGCCCGCCTGCTCACCTACCGGGCCGCCGCCCTCGCGGACGAGGGCAAGTTCACCAAGCAGTGGGTGCCGTATCTCTCGATGGCGAAGTACTACGCCACCGAGGTGGGAGTGAAGGCGTCCAACGTGTGCCTGCAGTTGCTCGGCGCTGCGGGCTACATGAAGGACCACCCCCTCGAGCTCTACTACCGCGACGCCAAGCAGCTGACGATCGTCGAGGGCACCAGCCAGATCCAGATGGGGCTCATCGCCCGCGGCGTGCTCGACCGCGACCTCTGGTGGGACTGATGGCTGCACCACTCGATTGGGCCGACGTCCTCGAGCGTCTCATCGCCGGTCACGACCTCAGTCAGACTGAGGCGGCGGCCGCCATGGGCTCGATCATGACCGGCGAGGCCACGCCTGTTCAGATCAGTGGCTTCCTCGTGGCCCTGCGGACCAAGGGCGCGTCGCACGAGGAGATGTGCGGTCTCCTGGCCGCCATGCTCGACGCGGCCGAGCCGTTGCCGGTCGACGGCCCTGTGATCGACACGTGCGGCACCGGCGGCAGCCCGCAGCGGCGGGTGGCGGCGTTCAACGTGTCGACGGCCGCGGCGATCGTCGCAGCCGGCGGCGGGGCGCGCGTGTGCAAGCACGGCAACCGTAAGGCCACCGCGACCAGCGGCTCGGCCGACACCCTCGAGGCCCTTGGCGTCGTCATAGACCTGGGACCGGCCGGCGTGATCCGCTGCATCGAGGAGGCGGGCATGGGCTTCTGCTTCGCACCGCACTTCCACCCAGGCATGCGCCACGCCGGACCGGTGCGTCGCGAGCTGCGGATCCGCACCGTCTTCAACTTCCTGGGGCCCATGGCCAACCCGGCCCGCCCTCGCGGCCAAGTCGTGGGTGTCAGTGATCCGTCGATGGCCGGGGAGTTGGCGCACGTGCTGCGCGCCAACGGCGCCCACCGGGCCATGGTGGTGTTCGGCCACGACGGCCTCGACGAGCTGACGACGACCACGGCGTCAACCGTCGTCGAGCTGAACGAAGGCGAGATCCGTACCTACGACATCCAGCCTGCAGCCCTCGGGCTCAAGCCGGTCGAGAGTGACGACCTGCTCGGTGGTGACGCCCAGGCCAATGCCGCGCTGGTGCGCGGCATCGTCGACGGCAAGCCGGGGGCCCACCGCGACATCGTCGTCCTCAACGCCGGCGCCGCCTTGTTCGTGGCCAACATCGCCCACTCGCTCGAGGAAGGGATCGCCGCCGCCCAGCAGGCCATCGACTCCGGGGCGGCCGCCTCGACCCTCGACCGCCTCGTGGCCGCGTCCCGGGCGGCGGCCGACAACGGCTCGTGACCGACTGCGATCCGGCGCAGCTGGGGACCATCCTCGGCGTCTGGGCCCATCCCGACGACGAGGCCTACCTGTCGGCGGGAATCATGGCGGGCGCAGTCGATGCCGGCAGCCGGGTGGTGTGCGTCACCGCGACTCGCGGCGAGCTGGGCTCGCTGGACCCAGTGCGCTGGCCGCCGGAGACGCTGGCCGCGGTGCGCGAAGCCGAGCTCGATGCCTGCCTCGCGGTCCTCGGGGTACGCGAGCACACTTGGCTCGACTACCCAGACGGCGGGTGCGACCGCGTGCCCGTCGACGAAGCCGTCTCCCGTCTCGCCGACATCGTGGCGGACGTGCGGCCCGACACCGTCCTCACGTTCGGACCGGACGGGATGACGTGGCACCCCGACCACATTGCAGTCGGCCAGTGGGCAAGCGGTGCGGTCGGGCGCGCCGGCGGTGCGGGTGCCCGCCTGCTCTACGCCACCAAGACGCCCGAGTGGGGCGACGCGTTCCTGGCGACCGTCGAAGCCGACCAGGTGATGATGGCCGACCAGCAACCGCCGACGACCCCCGCGTCGGAGCTCGCGTTCCACGTCGACCTCCAAGGCGACGTTCTCGGCCGCAAGTACAAGGCCATGCTGTGTCAGCCCAGCCAGGTGGAATCGCTCCTCGGGGCGATGGGCGAGGACGTCTACCGCAACTTCCTCGCCGAAGAGGCGTTCCGGCTGCCCTAGTCGCGATTCTCGGGGTAGAGCCGGCGCACGAGCAGCAGCGCCGGGAAGGCGAGCAGCCAGAGGCGCGCCCCCGCGTCGGCACTGAGGAAGGCGACGCCGATAGAGGCGAGGAACACCGCGCCGGTCACGATGGGACGGAGCACGAAGTAGCGCGCCAGCCGCGGGCTCAGGCTGGGATCGGTCAGGTGCGCTCGCGTGGCGTACACCCACAGTGTGGCCGAGGCGGCGCTCACGGCCGCCAGGTTGCCCGCGTACACGATCACCGCCGTGCGGTTGCTCGGATAGTGGCCGAGGAGGTCCGCGGGGAACGGCAGGAACGAGATGGTGAACAGGAACAGCAAGTTGAGCTCGGCCAGACGACGGTCGTGACCGACGATGTATTGGAAGATGCGGTGATGGGCGAGCCAGTAGAGGCCGATCAACGTGAACGTGATGCCATAGGTGAAGAACTGGCCGTCGACGTCGGCGAGGGCGTGGGACAGCTCGCGCGCCGAATGGCTGTCCTTGATCGTGGGCACCCTGAGCTGGAGCGCCAGCAACGTGATGGCGATGGCGAAGACGGCGTCGGAGAACGACACCAGCCGGCTGATGCTCGGCGTTTCCGCGCCCCGCGCCGGAAGCGGACCGCTCTCCGCGTCGGCGGCTGTCACCGAAAGGCGACGATACTGCGATGGGCTCGCACTGCCCGCGGCGCGTGGCATCCGCGGACGTTCTGACGTCGGCGTACCCTCGCCCGACATGAGAGGCCACGACGCTGGGCCGCGACGCTCGGAGTCGGTCGATGCACTCGTCCGGGGCACACGGGTGCTCGCCATCGTCGCTCTCCTGGCACTGGCGGGCGGGATCGTCTCGGATGTCGTAGGAGGAAGCTTCTGGGCCCGGCACGCGCTGCTTGCCGGTCTCGCCGCGAGCGTGATCGTCGTCATGCTCTCGGTCGCCGTCATCAACGAACTACTCGAGCGGAGAAGGCGACAACGGTGGAGCACCCTCGCTCAATTCGTCATGCTCGCCCTGGTCCGCGATGCCCGCCTGATCTGGACGGGCGTGCTGGTCCAGGTGGGGTTGCTCGGCCCAGACGAGACTCGCCCTGACTCGGTCGCCGTCAACAGCCGGATCGCGCGAGACACGCCTCGACTCGCGGCCGCCGTCCGCGGGGCGATCGCCGACGACGCCGTTCGTCGTGGCCTCGGGGACGCGATCGCGCTCCTCGCGGCGGACACCAACGAAACGCTCGGCCGGTGGGCAGCCGTGATGCTGAACGCCGACATCTATGCCGAGGTCATCGACCGTCACGTCGAACTCATCGGCGACATCGGCTGGCTTAGCAGCCTCTTGGACAACGCCGACCTGCCGGTGGACCACCCCCGCTATCGCCGGGCGACGAGCAATCCCGCCGTGCAGATCGAGGGCCAGATCGCGGGCGAGGAGCTCGCCAGACGGATCGTCGTGATCACCCAGCTGGCGGAAGAGCTCGACCGGAACATGCTCGAGCTCGCCCGGCGCATCGTTCCCCTCGAGTGGTGGCGGGCACGGCTCGGTGCCACCGCGTCACCGTGATGGCCTCACTGCTTGACGCCGACGGTCAGCACGGTGGGGATCAGGACGCCGCCGAGGCGGAAGATGCGCTTCTGGTGGTCGACCTGGAAGCCGGCGGAGCGCACGCGGTTCGCCATCTCCGCCCGTGTCGGCCAGCGGGCGGGCTGGCCGATCGCCTTGGACCCGGCGTGCGCGAGGCGGGACGTGGTCGGCACCCGGACGTTGACGAGGGCGACGAGGAGACGACCGCCGGAGCAGAGGACCCGGTTGAACTCGCGGAGCG
>DASZJL010000082.1:0-10432 GCA_035948135.1 Acidimicrobiales bacterium
CCAGCATCTCGAACCGCTGCCCCAGCGCCGGGAACGGCACCCCGTGGGCGTGGTGCTCGGGGTCGAACCATCCGGTGCCGAGACCGAGCTCGACGCGCCCCCCGCTCATGTCGTCCACCTCGGCGACCGTGATAGCGAGCACGCCCGGCAGGCGGAACGTCATCGACGTGACCAGCGTGCCCAAGCGGATGCGGCTCGTCTCCCGGGCGATGCCCGCGAGCGTGATCCACGACTCGGTGGGGCCGGGGCCCGGGTCCTCCCGGTCGAAACGCATGAGGTGGTCCGAGCGGAAGAAGGCGTCGAAGCCCTCGGCTTCTGCCGCTTGGGCGATCGCGAGCTGCTGGTCGTACGTCGCGCCCTGCTGGGGCTCGAGCATCACGCGCAGGTCCATGCCGCGACACTAAAGGGGTGCGTCGGACCGTTGCCGCCCTCGGGTTGCTCGCCCTGGCCGGCTGTAGCGGCGGAGGCCGCGGCGCGCTGACCCGCAGCGCCGGCACGACCTCGTCCTCCACGTCGTCCACGTCATCGTCGTCGGCAACACCGTCGTCGACGGCCCCGTCGCCGACCGCACCGGCGACAACCCGTCCGACGCCCACCGCACAGACCCCGATCCCCGGGCCGGTCGTCATCGGGTATCGCGTCGAGCGCCACACCGACGACGAGGCGACCGCGAATTTCGCATCGATGGTCGACGCCACCCTCAACGACCCGCGCGGCTGGACGCGTGCCGGCTTCGTGTTCCAGCAGGCCGACGACGCCCCGTACACGATCCTGCTGGCCGAAGGGCCCGAGGTACAGCAGCGCTGCCGGCCCTACGACACCTACGGCAAGTACTCGTGCCAGATCGGGCCCCTCGTCGCCATCACCGCCGATCGGTGGCGCTCGGCCACGCCGGAGTGGACCGGCGACCTGACGGCGTACCGGCAGATGGTGGTCGACCACGAGGTGGGCCACCTTCTCGGGCTGCACCACCGCCCCTGCCCGGCACCAGGAACGACGGCGCCGGTGATGCTCCCACAGAGCACCGAGTTGCACGGCTGCCTCCCCAACCCGTGGCCACTCCCCGCCGAGGTCGCCCGCGCCGCCCGCCACGACCTGCCCCTGGCCCCCGCCTACGAGCCCGGCGACCCCAAAGACACCCCCTGAACGGGCGAGTCGCCACACTGCACTCTCGTAGCCTTGCGGCAGTGGGAGTCGCCGCCGAGCCGCGCCGCACGGCGATCCAGCGCACGCAGCGGGGTCTGCTTGTCATCCTCGGTGTGCTTCTCGTGGTGCTGCTCGCGACCGGCGTGTGGCTGGCACTCCAGTACCAACCCAGCGGAGCCTTTCAAGCGGCGAGGCCGCAGAGCTGGGTCCGCTCGACGCACCGGACCGCCTCGCGGCTGTTCGTCTTCACCGCCTTGGCAACCTTCGGGCTGTCGATCGCGGTCAGCGTCGAGCGAGCGCTGAAGCGGGGGACGCCGGCATGGGTCGTGGGCCTGGTGATCATGCTCGGCGCCCTGGCCGCGAGCTTCAGTGGCTACCTGCTGCCTTGGGACCAATTGGCGCTGGCGCCGGTGCGGCCCGGCGAATACCGGGGCTACGCGTTCCTGTTCTCGCACCCCGAGGTGAAGTTCGTCCTCATCGGTTCGGTCGAAGTCGGCAAGGCCACGGTGCGCAACTGGTTCTTCGTGCATACCGTCGCCATTCCCGTCGCCCTCGTGGCCCTTGGCGTGGCGGGCCTACGGCTCACCAGACGGGGCCGGGATGTCCCGCTCGACGACTCGGAAGACGGCTGACCTAGGAGACGGCTTCCCGGGCGATGACCGGCGTAATCAGCGCCACGCCCTGCGTGGGCGCGAGGTCCACTCGGGTGGCGGCTCACCCGTCTCAGCCGACTCCGGCCGGCGTCATCGTCACCGGCGTCGTCGCGAGCGCCTCGTGACGCTCCGTCAGAGCGCCGAAGGCCAAGCCCAGCGTGCCCCAGAGCACGACCTGGATGCCGACTGTCGCCACGCGGAAGTTCCACAGGACCGTCGCCGGGAAGCCCAGCGGGACTTCGTTGACCCCGGGAAGTAGGAGGTAGGCCAGCGCGGCGAGGCCGATGAACACCGCGGACGCCAGCAGCGTCGCGTTCCAGCCGCCGAATCGGAGCGTCAGCCGGCGCTGGACGACGACGGCGATGACGAGCGACACCACGGAGAACGCCATCAGCAGGAAGTAGAGCTCTGTCCGGTGGCCGATCGTGTCCGCGTTGCCGACCGATGGTGGGTTGGCGGGGTACTTGAGGAAGGGCACGAGGAAGACGGCGACGAACCCGGCGCCCGCGAGCACCGCGGCGACCACCCGAGCACGGGCACGCGTCACCCGTCGGTGCACGCCGGCGAACACGAGCGCGAACAGTCCGCCGATTGCTGCGCCGCTCACCAACAACCCGGTCGCCAAACCGATCGTCGACTGCGTGTCTCGACTGACGATCGGGGACTCGATCGACTGCCCCCGCTGCTGGGCCAACGAATACTCGAAGTGCTCGGCCTTGCCGATCTGTGGTTCCCCGAACACCTTGGCGAAGCCGAAGGCGAACAGCGCGGCGAGCAGGCCGACGAGCAACCCACGGGTCAAATAGGTCTTGACCATGGGCTCAGTGACAGGGATAGGCGAGCAGGTGGCGGGCGTCGTGCACGAACTCGTGGACGTAGTGCCCCCCGAATATCGAGAGCGCGCCCTGTTCGACGCCGACGAAGTACACGAACAGCAGGAACAGCAGACCGAACAGCGCGGCCCACGGCGCGAGGTCTCGTAGCGGAACGGGTGACGGGAGTGAAATCGACGGTTGATCGGCAACGTGGGGGAGAGCCACGGTGTCTCCTTTCAGTGGGTGTTGTGGTCGTGGACGTGGACGGCGGCCGCCAGCCGGTACTTGCAGCCGTCGCAGTTCATGTGGGCGTCGCCGGCGAGCGCCTCCCGGTAGCGCTCGAGCACGAGCGCGACGAGGCGGCTATCGACGCCGAGGTGGGGATGGGGGACGGCGCCATTCGCGCGGGCCTGCTCGCCGATGCGCTCGACGAGCACGCCGGTGAAAAGGAAGTACGGCACGACGGCGATGCTCGCCGCGCCGAGACGATGGCATCGGGCGATGGCGGCCGGGACGCGGGGCTCGGCCAGGGAGACGAAGGCGGGCTCGACGATCGGCACGCCGGTCGCGTCCTGGAGCAGGCGCGCGATCTTGAAGAGGTCGGCGTTGGCGTCGGGATCGCTCGACCCCCGGCCCACGACGACGACGGCGTCGGTGTCGCGGGGGATGCGGTCGGCGGCCACGTCGAGGACCAGGGGGTGGATGCCGAGGGCGCGGCCGTAGTCGAAGTGGACGTGCGGGTGGCGCCGGCGGCCGCGATCGAGGGCCGCGGGCCCGTCGAGCTTCATGTGGCCGGCACCGAGCAGCACGAGGGGCACGCCGACGATTCGCTCCGCGCCGTCGGCGATCAGCTTGTCGATAGCGGTGTCGAGGTCGGGTTCGGCCAGCTCGATGAAGCCACCACCGACGGGTGCGTCAGTTGCACGCGCGACCTGGTCGACGAAGCGCCAATACTCGGCCACGCCCGCGTGGTCCCGGCTGCCGTGGCCGATCACGAGCAGGGCGGGGTCAGCGGGCACCGGCGAGCCTCCGCAGCGCGTTCACGGCTGCCGCGGCGACGGCCGAACCGCCCTTCTCACCGACATTGGTGATCGTGCGATGGCGGCTGGCGCGGGCCGCCTCCTTCGACTCGGCGGCACCGACGAAGCCGACCGGCAGGCCGACGATGACCGCCGGGTCCCACGCGCACTCGATGGCTTCGACGAGGGCAGTGGGAGCGCAGCCGACGACGACGACTGCGCGGCGCGGGTAGAGCGAGGCGGCTTCGCGGATGCCCGCGGCCGATCGGGTCGCCGCTGCTCCCGGAGTAGCCGGGAGGTGGCAGACGGCGCCGGGGATGCCGGCCCGGACCATCTCGACGTCGGTGACGATCGTCGCGCCGGCGTGCAACGCGTCGATCGCCGCCTCGACCGCCCCCTCGTCGAACTGCATCGTGGCTGCGTACTCGAAGTCCGCGCTGGCATGGATCACGCGCTCGACGACGGCCCGGCGACCAGGCTCGAGGTCGGAGAGGTCGACGCGCCCGGCCATGATCCGGTAGCTCTCCGCTTCGATCGGATGGACAGTCACGACGAGATCGCATCCCTCGGACAGACCTCGATGCACGCCAGACAGAGGGTGCACCGCACGTCGTTGACATCGGGCCGCTTGGGTGCCGGCGTCAGCGCCCGTTCGGGGCACGTGACGAGGCAGGCCCCGCACGCGGTGCACCGGTCGTCGATGACGAGTGTCATCCCAGATACCCCCGTGGCGTCACCATGCGGCCGTCGACGAGGCGCGTGGCGCGGTTGCCGACGAGCACGATGCTGGTCATGCCGACGACGGCGGCGTCGAGGTCGCCGAGCGCGGTGACCCGCACGTCCTGGGACGCCCGGGCGGCGTCGGCGACGACCCCAACAGGGGTCTCCGGGGCTCGGTGCTGGAGCAACAGCGCGCGGGCCGCGTCGAGCTGCCAGGGGCGACGGGCCGAGCGGGGGTTGTAGAGGGCGACGACCAGATCGGCTTCGGCGGCCGCGCGGAGGCGGCGCTCGATCACCGGCCAGGGCGTGAGGTGGTCGGAGAGGCTGATGCTGGTGTGGTCGTGGCCGAGGGGCGCGCCGAGGACGGCGGCGGCGGCAAGCGCGGCGGTGACACCAGGCACCACCTCGACCTCGACATCCGGCGCCAGCTCGAGGGCGAGCGACGCCATGGCGTAGACGCCGGGGTCGCCGCTGCACACGAGAGCGACGCGCCGGCCGGCTTCGGCCTCGGCCACAGCCTGCTTGGCCCGGACGACCTCGGCGCCGATGGGGGACCGGATCACCTCCTGGCCGGGGCGCAGGAGGTCGGCGGCCTGGTCGACGTAGGGCTCGTAGCCGATGACGACGTCGGCGCTGCGCACTGCGTCGGAGGCGGCCGGCGTGCGGTGACACCCATGGCCGGGCCCGAGACCCACGACCGAGAGCGCACCGCGGTTGCGGCGGGCCACGGCAACGGTCGCCACCGAGCTCTTGCGCTTCGGCGTGACGAGCTCGCCGCCCGGACCGGCCGCGAGCAGGGCCGCGGCCTCGGCGACACTCGCGGTGCCGATGGCGTGCTGGACGGCCGGGCTCGGGTTGGGGACAGCGACGGCGTCCAACTCATCCGGAGTGAAGGCGACGACAGGCAGACCGAGGGCCGTGAGCTGGTCACGCCGGCGGTCGACGGTGGCGACGGCGTCGGGGACGCGCCCGCCGAGGGTGTCGACGAGGAGGTCGAACACGTCGTCGAGCGACGCGTTCGTCGAGCACCCGACGCCGGCGACCAATCCCGTCCCCACGGTGTCGGACGCGGTGGTGATCACGGGCTCGGCCCCGAGCGCGTGGGCGACGCGGTGGGCGAGAAGGTTGCCGCCCCCCTCGTGGCCGCCGGTCAGGGCGACGGCGAACCGGCCGGCCTCGTCGACGCACACCACGGCCGGGTCGGTCTGCTTGTCCGCGAGCATCGGCGCCGCGATGCGCGTCGCAGCCCCGGTGGCGAGGAACAGCACGAAGGCGTCAACCTCGGCCCAGCGCGAGCGCACCGTGCCCGCCGCGTCACCATGCACGCGCTCGAACGGCAGGCGCGCCGCCAGGCCGTGGCCCGCGTCGGTCACCGAGACGGCGAGAACCCTCATTCCGCGGGTCCCCACGCCACGAAGACCGGGTTCTCGGCCGCCAGGCGGAAGCCGCCGTCGGGCAGGCGGCTGCCGCGCGCCAGGGACACCTGGGTCAGGTGCCCGAGACGCTCCGCCGCGGCGGCGGCGCGGTCGAGGGCCGCGAAGGTGGCGACCACTCGGCCCCCGGCACGTATCCGTTGGCGCGCCGCGTCGAGCACCTCGAGCCCGCCGCCACCGACGAAGACGCGGTCGGGGTCGGGGAGATCGAAGAGCGCCGAAGGGGCTTCGCCCTCGACCACGCGTACGGCGGTGCCAGCAGTGTTCGCTCTGAGGTCCGTGGCGTCGCGCTCGATGGCGTACACGTCAAGTGAAGGGGCAACCGAAGCGCACTCGACCGCGACGCTGCCGCTGCCGGCGCCGACGTCCCACAGCACGCCGCCCGCGGGGAGCTGGAGCTTGGAGACGACGACGGCGCGTACCTCGGCCTTGGTGATCATCCCCGCCCGGTGGACGTAGCCGGTGTCGGGGAGGCCGAACGCGAGCGTCTTGGTGGCGGCGACGCCGCGGCCGTGGAAAAGGACGACGACCGACAGTGGATCCCAGGTCCCCTGGGCCACCCCCGCCAGGTCCGTTCGCTGTACATGTTCGTCGGCCAAGCCGAGGCGTGAACACACCGCCACGTCCGTGTGAGTGGCGCCGGCATCGAGTAGGGCGCGACCGAGCGCCTGGGGCGGGTTGTCGGGCGAGACAAGGACGGCCGCTTTCGTCGCCCGCACGACGGCGGCGACGGCGTCGGCCAATGGCCGGCCGTGGGCCGACACGATGAGGGCGTCGTCCCACGGCAGCCCCAGACGGGCGAACGCGAGCGCGACCGACGACTGCGCCGGGTGCACGTCGAGGACGTCGGAACCGAAGCGCTCCGCGAGCGGACGCACGATGCCGAAGAATCCCGGGTCCCCCGACGCCAAGACGCACACCGCGCCCGGCTCGGTCGCCACCGCGTCGAGGACCTCCGGCAGCGGTCCGAAGAGCTCCAGGCCATCACGACCGACGGCGTCGAGCTGGCGCCGGCTACCGACGACGAGGTCGGCCTGCTCGACGGCGCGCTGCGCGTCCTTGCCCAAGGGCTCGGTGACACCCACGACGGCGATGCTGGACGGCACGGCCCCACCGGGTCGGGAATCGCTCACCGCCGTCGGGGGCCTGGCTCCCGGGGTGCTCCCCGGTCACAGTGGGCTTCCGCGCCGGACTCACACCGGCTTCCCGTCTACGACAGCAGCCGGACTCTAGCTCCCGCCCGGCGGTCGAACTAGTGGCGCAACGACGCCAGGTCGACGTGCACGGTCCTGCCGTAGACCGGGGTCGCCCCGAGCCCGGCCGGCTCGTCGGTCGCCTGCGGCGGTCCAAGGTCGACGGTGATCGCCTTGCCCGCCTTGCCGAGGCGACAGGACGGTGCCACCGACACGGTGACCTTGCCCGAGCCCTGCAGGGTCAGGCCCTCGCAGCTCACCGATCGGAGGGTGAGGAACTCGGTCGCGGGGCGGTCGACGTGGAAGTGCCAGTTCCAGATCGAGAAGTCGCGGCTGATGCTGCGGTAGTCGAAGACCTGTGGCCGCATCGGGGCTGCGCTGGTGCCGCCGGCGTGGGCCAGGTGGCCATAGGCGAACTCCTCGAGCCCGCGGAACCAGGCGTTGCGGTAGCGGTCGGAGTGGTTGCCGCGGTGGATGGCGAACGTGTTGGCCACGCCCTGCTGGGCGAAGGCGGCCTCCATTTCCACGTTCATGGGGAACACGATGTTCTCGAAGGGCTCGCTGCTGATGTCGCTTTGGGCTGCGCTCGGGTCACCGCTGAGCGTCTGGGCGGGGGTCATGTCGTTGACGAACCCGTCGATGCCGAAGACCTGCGCGCGCTTCTTGTCGTAGGCCCGTGCGTTCATGGCCAGGTCGGTTGGCATGTTCCCCCGGAAGTACGCCTGGTCGGCGGCGGGGTCGCCGAAAGCGTCGAGGGCGGTGATGAACGTGCCGACCTGCGAGGGCAGAGGCGCGGCCGTCGCCGGCCCGGAGGGCGCGGGGAGCGGCACGTAGGTCACGGGGACGGGCGGCTGCACGCCGACCGGGAGCGTCACCGTGCCCGGCTGGGGCGCGGGGGCGAAGAGGAAGTTGTGCGCGCCCGAGACCGACATCGTCGTTGTCCACTCGTCGGGGTGCTGGAGCCCGAGCTTGTAGGCGCCGTAGCCCCCGAGAGAGACCCCGGCGATGGCGCGGTAGGCGCGGCCCGAGCCGGCCGGAAGGTTGGCCTCCACGAACGGCGCCAGCTCGTCGACGAGGTAGCTCTCGAACTGGGGAGGCGGAGTGGCATACCGCTGCTGGTCGCCGCCCAGTGCGTAGCGGGGGTTCCAGTCCGTGTAGTAGCTGTCCATCCCCGCCTGGGGCCCGTAGCCGCCCGGCAGCGTCTGGCCGAGGGGCGCCACGAGGATGATCGGCAGCGGCGACGCGTCCAGCCACGTGCTGGGGTTGGCGTACTTCCACGGCGTCGGCTCGAAGCCCGATGGTGGTTGCTTGGTCTCGGCCTGGATCCAGGCCGACGTGTCGGATCCGGGGGTGTCGAGCATCTCGGTGTAGTCGCCGCCGAACCCGTGCAGCAGGTAGAGCACCGGACACTTCACGCCTTTGGCCGGGTCGCAGGCCGGCGGCACGTAGTACTCGAACGGTGCCGCCGCGCCGAGGCGCTTGCTGGTCAACTCTTGACACGCCACCGTGCCAACCGCGACCGTCACGGCGGTTCCCGGCGCAGGCGGAGGCGAGCAGTTGATGCCACCCGGCGCGGACACGGTTCCCGCGGCCCGGGCCGGTGCGGCGGCGCGCACACCTGCGAGCGATGCTGCCGCCACGAGCGCGCCGACGGCCAAGGTGAAGATGCTGCGCCGTGTCGTCAACCGCCCTCGCCCCTATCTCGCGTACCAGGCGGTATTCGTCAGGGAGTGTGGGGATTCCTCCCAGTTGTGGCGACCACCGAGGCGCCCTCGAAGTCGACCATGACCACCTCGACGGGAATTCCGGCGTGGGCCTCGCACTGCGCCTGCGCGCGCCGGCAGAGAATCCGCAGCGGGTCGATGGAGTCCTGCTCGATGCAGACCTCGAAGAAGTGGCGGGCGGTCTCGGTCTCGGTCGCGGCGTCGATGACCGCTCGCGGTGCCTGCGCCTGGCGGGCGACCTCCGCCAGCAGCTCGCCGTCGACCTTGGACCGATGGAAGTGGGTCATCATCACCCCGGCCGCGAGCTTGGTGATCTTGCCCGCCATGCCCACGAACACGGCGTCGGTCATGCCCTTGGCTGCTACTCGGCGCAGGGCGACGCCCGTGTAGTCGCCGACCTCGACGAAGCAGACGTCGGCGATGTCGGCGTGCAGGCGTTGGGCCGCCTTCTCCGACCGGCTCCCGGTGGCCAGCACCATCGTGCGCTCGCCTTGCGCGGCGGCCACGTCGACCTGTTGGACGACAGACGCCCGGTAGGCGGCGGTCGAGAACGGTCGCACGATGCCGGTCGTCCCGAGGATGGAGATACCGCCCACGATGCCGAGGCGGGCGTTCGTGGTCTTGGCCGCCATCTGCTCTCCGCCGGGGACTTCGAACGTGACGCGCAAGGGCCGATCGGTGACGTCCTTCAGCGCGGCGAGGATCATGCGCTCGGGCACGGGATTGATGGCGGGGCCACCCACGGAAAGGCCGAGTCCAGGTTTGGTGATCGTGCCGACGCCGGGCCCGGCGAGCAGCTCGATGTCTCCGTCACCCCACTCCGCGGTTGCGGTCATGCGGGCGCCGTCGGTGCAGTCGGGGTCGTCGCCCGCGTCCTTCACGACGACACACCGGTTGTTCGCCTCGGCTTCGACGGCGAACGCCGCGAGCTCGCCGTTGGGCAGGCGGACCTTCACCTCGAGGGGTGCGGTGCCGGTGGCGAGGCCGATGGCGGCGGCCTTCGCAGCCGCCGATGCGCACGTGCCGGTCGTCCACCCCGTGCGCAGCCCTTTGCTCACGCGGGCCGCGCCTTGCTTCCCTGGGCACCATCGCTCCGCTCGGCGCGCCGGAACTTGTGCGAGTAAGTCGGTGAGTACAGGTGGCTGCGGGCCGCGGGTCGCTCGTCCGCGAGGGCGTCACCGACGAGCACCAACACCGTGGTGCGCGCCTTGGTCGAAACGAGATCGCGCGGAAGGTTGGCAACGGTCGTGCGCACGACTCGCTCGTCGGGCCAGCTGGCGCGGACGACGATGGCGGCTGGGGTGTCGGGTGGATAGCCGGCGAGCAGCTCCTCCTGCAGCTCCTGCGGCCGCGCCGCGGAGAGGAATACGGCCATCGTCGCCCGGTGGGCGGCAAAGGCGGCCACCGATTCGCGCTCGGGCATCGACGCGCTCGTCCGACCGGCGAGGCGGGTGAGCACCACACTCTGGCTCACGGCCGGGATCGTCAGCTCGCGTCCGACGGCTGCCGCGGCGGCGGCCAGCGAGCTGACGCCGGGCACGATCTCGAAGTCACGTCCGTTGGACGCACACCAGTCGATCTGCTCCTGGATGGCGCCGTAGACCGATGGGTCACCGGAGTGGAGGCGGACGATGCGGGCTTGGGGGTTGGCCTCGTAGACGGCAACGACATCCTCCAGCGTCATCGCCGCCGAGTCGTGGATCTGGGCGTCGGGATCGGCGTGCTGCAG
>DASZJL010000083.1:0-17730 GCA_035948135.1 Acidimicrobiales bacterium
GCTGGTCGGCGGGCGACCCCGACAATCCGATGCGGCGCCAGATCTCCGCCGTCGTCGACGGCATGGCCGGCCAGGCCAGCACGGCGACGATCCGCAACGCCTCCAACGCGTCACCCATGACCGCGTCGACCCCCGGTCCCGGGTCGGCCTTCCACGGCTCGTTCTCCTCGAGGTAGGCGTTGGTCTCGTGAATCAGGCGCCATGTGGCCTCCAGCGCCTCGTGGGGTGCGACACGGCCCCAGGCGTCAGCGGTGGCCACGTACACGTCGGACGCGACCGCCTGGAGCGGGCTTCCGTCCTGCGGCGCCGGGCCCACGCCGTCGCACTTCTTGGCGACGACGGTCGCCACCCGCGACAACAGGTTGCCCAGGTTGTTGGCCAAGTCGGCGTTGTAGCGGGCGAGCATGCCCTCCCAGGAGAAGTCGCCGTCCTGGCCGAACGTGATGTCCCGCAGGAACTCGTAGCGGACAGCATCGACGCCGAAGTCCCCGACCAACTCGGCCGCGGTGATCTTGTTGGCCCGTGTCTTGGACATCTTCTGGCCGCTGACCAGCAGCCACCCATGCGCGAACACACACTTCGGAGGGTCGAGCCCGGCCGCCATCAGCATGGCCGGCCAGTACACGGCGTGGAAGCGGAGGATGTCCTTGCCGACGAGGTGGTAGTCGACGGGCCACCAGTAGTTGAACCGCGACTCGTCTTCGCCGTAGCCCGCCGCAGTGATGTAGTTGGGGAGCGCGTCGAACCACACCCACGCCACCTGCGACGGATCCCACGGCAGCGGGACGCCCCAGTCGAAGGCGCTTCGGCTCATCGAGAAGTCTTGCAACCCGCCCCTGATGAACCCGAGCACCTCGTTGAGGCGCGTCTGGGGGCGAACTGCCTCCGGGTGTTGGTCGTACCACTCGAGCAACCGGTCCTGGTAGCGCGACAGCTTGAAGAACCAGTTCTCTTCCTGCATGCGCTGCACGGGGGTGCCGTGGATCGGGCAGCACCCGTCGACCAGCTCGTCCTCGGTGTAGTACGCCTCGCAGGCCACGCAGTAGAGCCCCTCGTAGGTGCCGAGCTCGATGTCGCCGTTGTCGTAGATCGTCTGCATGAACGTCTGGACCGCCTTGTAGTGGCGTGGCTCGGTCGTCCGGATGAAGTCGTCGTACTGCACGTCGAGCAGGTCGGCCGCCTCTCGGAAGCGGATGCTGAAGCGGTCGGCCAGCTCCTGGGGACTGATGCCGAGGGCGTCGGCGGCCTGCTTCTGCTTGAGGCCGTGCTCGTCGGTGCCGGTGAGGAAGAAGACGTCGTCGCCGAAGAGGCGGCGCCACCGGGTGAGAGCATCACCGGCGACGGACGTATAGGCGTGGCCGATGTGGGGCGCGTCGTTGACGTAGTAGATCGGCGTCGTTACGTAGAACTTCCCCACGGTCGTACAGTACCGACGAGTCGAATGAAGTCCGCCGGCCTCCCCCGCAGGATCGACCACCTGGGACGCATCGTGATCCCCGCCGAGCTGCGCCGTCTGCTCGGGATCAACGAGGGCGACTACATCCACTTCTCCGCGGAGGACGGCAGGGTCATCCTCGAGAAACTGGAGGAGCGGTGCACGTTCTGCGGTTCGGCGTCGGACCTCTCGCAGTTCCGGTCGAAGCTGGTCTGCGCGGGCTGCAAGGGCGAGCTGACTACAAGCGAGTAGCGATCTCGTAGACCGTCCGCTTGGAGACGCGCAGCTCCTTCGCGACCTCGGCGGTGGCGGTCTTCTTGTCGTCGCCGGCGGCCATCCGTGACCGCAGGGCCCGGGTCACGTCGTCGGCTGTCGGTTCGGCGGGCGGCGCCGAGCCTCCCAGTATGAGCACGTACTCACCCCTCGGCTCCTTCTCGGCCAACCGGGCAACCGCCCCCGCGAGCGTCCCCCGCCACACCTCTTCGTGGAGCTTGGTGAGCTCGCGCACGATGACGAGCCGCCGGTCCGGCCCGAACGCCTTCGCCAGCTCGGTCGCGGTCCGGCGCACACGGTGGGGCGCCTCGTAAAGGATCGCGGTCCGTTGTTCGTTGCGCAGGGCGTCGAGACGCTCGGTGCGCCCCGACCCGCTCCTGGGCAGGAAGCCCTCGAAGACGAAGCGACCCGTCGGCAGGCCGCTGACGACCAAGGCGGCGATAGCCGCCGAGGCCCCGGGCACGACCTCCACGTCGAGGCCGGCGGCTCCGGCGGCGGCGACCAATCGCTCCCCGGGGTCGGAGATGCCGGGCGTGCCCGCGTCGGTGACCACCGCAACTCGCTCGCCCGCCTCGACGCGCGCCAGCACAGCGCGGACCTGCCGAGCTTCGGTGTGATCGTTCACGGTGATCAACGGGGGCGCCTTCACCCCGGCGTGGCTCAGCAGCTTGCGGGTGCGGCGGGTGTCCTCGCAGGCGATGGCGTCCGCGCCCGCCAGCGCCTCGACGGCCCGAGGTGACAGGTCACCGAGGTTGCCGATCGGCGTGGCCACGATGACCAGCGCCCCGCCGCTCACTCCTTGAGCTCGAGGTGGTCGCCGACGTGCAGGCCCCAGCGACCGAAGGCGCCCGCCTCGGCCTCGAGGACACACGGGGCGCGGAACGAGGGGCGGGTCATGCGGAAGCGCCTGAGGCACACCACCCGGCGCACCACCATGTCGCGATCACAGAACGCCACGTCCAAGTCGAAGCGCATGCCGATGCTGTGTACTCCCATGCGCGCCGACGACAACAGGAGGGCGCCGTCGATACCGTCCCGGCCCACCAGACCCTTGCGCCGCGCTTTGCGGGAATCGGCGATCTCCAGCGCCGCCAACACCTCGCCGTCACGCAAGATCCACGACATGGCGGCTAGACGTTGAACCTGATCTCGAGGACGTCGCCGTCCTGCACTTCGTAGTCCTTGCCCTCGACCCGCAACTTCCCCGTCTCCTTGGCCTTCTGCCACGAGCCGACCTCGACGAGGTCCTCGTACCGGATGACCTCGGCCCTGATGAAGCCCCGCTGCAGGTCCGTGTGGATGACGCCCGCGGCCTCAGGTGCTTTGGCACCGGCGCGGAACGTCCACGCCCGCGACTCGGTGTCGCCGGTGGTCAGGAAGGTGCGCCGGCCGAGAAGGTGATAGGCGGCGCGGGCCACACGCGGGAGCGCGCCCTCGCCGAGACCCAGCCCCTCCAGCAACTCAGTGCGCTCGTCGGCCGGCAGCTGGGCCGCCTCGGCCTCCAGCTGCACGCTGACGCCCAACACGTCGGCCGCGTCGCCGAACTCGTCCTTCACCGGCTTCACCAGGTCGTCAGCGGACGCAAGCTGGTCCTCACCCAGGTTGACGACGGCCAGCACCGGTTTGTTCGTCAGCAGGAAGAAGGGCCGTAGTACCGCTCGCTCCTCGGCGCCCAACGACGAGCGGTACACCGGGACCCCCGCCTCCAGCTCGGCGAGCGTCTTCTCCATGACCGCCACCTCGCCGCCCAGCGACTTGTCGCCCTTGGCCGCCTTCCGGCGCTTGTCGAGTTGGGACTCGAGCGTGGCCACGTCGGCGAGCACAAGTTCGAGCTCGAGGGTGTGGAGATCCTCCAGAGGGTCGGTGCCACCGACGACGTTGGGGTCCTCGAACGCCCGCAGCACGAGCACCATGGCGTCGACGTCGCGGATGCCGCCGAGGAAACGGTTGCCCAGCCCCTCACCGGCAGCCGCACCGGCCACGAGGGCGGCGATGTCGACGAACTCGACGTTGGTGTGCACGAGCTTCTTGGAATGGCTCAGCTCGCCGAGGACCTCGACACGCGTGTCCGGCACCTCGGCCACGCCGACGTTGGTCTCGGTCGTGGAGAAGGGATGGGCCGCGACGGTCGCGTCGCCGCCGGTGAGGGCGTTGAACAACGACGACTTTCCGGCGTTGGGAAGCCCGACGATGCTCAGGCGCTCCATGAGCCTCCGGCTCGTAATCGTGTCGCCTTCGGCGACGCCTTGCCTCCGAGCGACGACGGCGAGCGCCCGCTCGCCGTCGAATCGCTCACAGAGGGTCAGGGTAACGGCCTGCGGTAGCTTCGCCTCCATGTCGAAGCGAACGGCCAAGCGGAAGGCCCGGTCCCGCCGCAAGAAGGCCAACCACGGCAAGCGGCCCAACGTCGGCCGGCGCTGACCGCGAGCCCTGAGGGCTCATGCTCGACCACGTCTTCATGGACGCCATCGGCGCCCTGCGGGAGGCGTTCGATGGTGCCCTCCTGGAGCGCCACGCCCAGGAGGAGCGCCTGCAGGTCGACGTCCTGCTCGGCGACGTGAACTGGGAGACCTCTTACAGCCTTCCCGGTGAAGGCGTGCCGCCCCGCGTCGTCGCCGAGGTCACCCTCGAGTGGCCAACCTGGAGCCAGTCGGCGTACCGGTCCTGGACGATCGGCGAGGAGTTCGACGAACCGCCGGAGATCGACGTCGAGATCGTGCTGCGCGTGCAGCGCCTGGTGGGGGCGCCCGAGCCGGCCACCGTCGTCGGCATCCTCCCCGAGGAGGGGCCGCCGTTGGGCGACGAGCCGCTGAGCCGCTCGGCGCCGACCGTCGAGCACATGTACGACCTCGAGTTGGCGCCGACCGAGACCGCAATCGAGGTCTCCTACGACGGCGTGTACGCCTTGAGCGAAGCCGCCCTCGCCGACAAGGCGTCGATGGCCGCAGACTTCGGCGCCCTCGGCGGCTGGATCGCGTCGTCACTGGTGAAGCTGGGCGACCTCAAGCTCGAGTTCCGCCCGCCCGACGACCTCAGCTGACCGCCTCGCCTCCGTCATCCTCCGGCGTGGGCCGTGCGGTCCGTTCGTCATCTTTCATCGCCTCAGCGCCCTCGATCGCGCCTGCGGCGGTGCCTCCGGGACTCGACGGAACTGCGGCCCGGCCGCCGTTCCCGAAGAAACGCGTGAGGGTTGCCGCGAGCCCGTCGAGCGGCCCGGCACCCCCGCCTGTTACGAGCACCTCAGGGACGATGGTGATGTGGCCGTCGGCAACGGCGTTGGCCACGGCGACCACCGCAGTGGCACCACCCCCCAACGCCTCTTTTTGCGCCTCGAATCCCGTGGCGCGGGCCAGCCCGAGCGCTTCGGTCGCCTTCGCCTCCGCCAAGCCGATGGCCTGACGCTTGGCCGCCTCTGCCTCGCCCGTGAGTTGTACGTACGCGGCCTCGCCTTTGGCCTCGGCCTCGCGTGCCTCGGCCTGATTGGTCTTGATCTGGACACCCACCTGGGCGCTTGCGAGCTGCGCCTGCATGTCCGCGGTTCCCTTCGCCTTCTCCATCTCGACCCTGGACGTCTGCGCCCGCTGCTGCTCCTCGTACGTCGCCTTCTCCTGATTGGCGATCTCCCGCCGGGTGAGCACGATCACCAACTCGTCGGGGAAGACGACGTCCTGGATGTAGACCCCCTTGGTCTCCACTTCGTACTGCGCCAGGTAGCCGGTGATGGCCTCGAACGCCGCCGCCTGCACCTCTTGGCGAGTCTCGATGAACTTGATCGCCTCGAGAGCCTGGAGGGTGTTGCGAAAGTGGTTACCCACTGCCGACTGCAGCACTTCGCTGACCAAGTTGCGCATGGTGCCGACCATGGAGATGACCTTCGGCGCCTTGGTGTCCGGGACGTGGATCTGCACCTGCAGATCGATCTGGAACACGAAGCCCTCACGGCTCTTGCCGACGATCGACGACAGGTGGGCGTCGAGGTCGTGCGCCTCCGACGTGGCCTCGGCCCAGTTCAAGGTGAGGATGAACGTCGGCACGATCTCGGCCGCGTAGACCCGGGGGTTGATCGGGTACTTCCCGGTGCGCAACGGCTCCTGCCAGATGCCTCGGTGGCCGGGTCGGACGATCGACCCGAACTTGAACTCGGTGCCCGACGTGTCCGCCGTGGGGAGGCCGACGAAGCCCTTGATCACCGCCACCTCGCCCTGGTTCACCACGAGCATCGGCACCAGCTCGACGCGGATCAGGAAAGGGTTCAGCAAATAGGCCCCGTACAAGAGGGTGTCGTGCTGGAGACCGATCTTCCCGCCGGCCTCCACGAAGGCTTGGAAGTCCTGATAGTTGTTGTGCAGCGTGTTCTTGCTGCCGAGGAGGAGGTCGATGAGGGCCGCGTCGGTGGTCGCGGTTTCCGGCCCTGACTCGGCCGCTTCCACGGCGGCGACGTCGTCGAAGCCGCCGAGGCGGCTGGCGATGTCACCCGAAGGCAGAGGCTCACCCTCCAGCGTCGTCACCACCCCGACGAGATCGACGGCGCCGTCAGGGGCGATGACCGTGACGCGCAGCTGTTCCGGCGTCAGGCCGAACGACTGCGGGCTGAGCTCCATAGCCCGCGACTGCCCGGCGAGCTCGGGGGAGATCGGCAACCCGTAGACGGTCTGGGCGGTGATCACCAGGAAGGCGACGGGGTGGATGGGAACGAGCGTCCCGGGCGGAAGGACCGGCCGCTGGACACCCTTCTGCCCACCCTTGTCGACGAAGGTGTGCAGCGCCGAGAAGTTCCCGAACTCCGGCTGGTACACCGCGCTCTTGGCCCCGATCGGCAACGGCGCGCCGACCTGGGCGATCACCACGCCGATCTCACCGGCGGGAACCTGGACCCACGGAAACTTCTTCACCGCGAAGACGGGCCAGAGCTTGAAGCGCAGCCCTGGCATCAGCATCACCGCCTGATAGCCGGCCTCGCCCCGGAAGGCGATGGGGTTGTCCTCCCCCAGCTTGCGAAGCGCGAAGCGCTTGGACACGAGTCCGACCTGCGCGGCGCCGATCAAGTGCAACGACTTGATGATGATGAGGACCACGACGATGGCGACAGCTGCCGCCGCGATGCCGATACCCATGACGAGCCGCCTTTCCCAGCGGGGCCGCCAAATCGTAACGAGCGAAACCGAGGCCGGCTGAGGGCCGCGGGCTACTCCGGGGGTAGCACCGCGCGCTTCACCGCCCGTACCACCGTGCGGTCCTCCCGCCGCAGCACGTTCACGTCGTCGGCGAGGGTGCTGACGAGGAACAGGCCGCGCCCCTCGTCGGCGTCCGGGTCCGGTACGTCGTCGACCGGGCGCCAGTCGAAGCCGCCACCGTCGTCGGAGACCTCGACGACAATGGCGTCGCCGTCGCCCCAGGCCTGCACCGACAAGGCACCCGGCGCCCCACTCGAGAAGCGCACGGCGTTGGTGCACAGCTCGGAGACCGTGAGCAGCAGGTCTTCGGCGTCCGCCGGGTCGACGCCAACGTTGTCGAGCCAGTCGCTGAACAGGCTGCGCGCCAGGGGCACAGTGACGGCGTTCGGCGAGAACCGGTACTCGAAGGGCGCAGTACGCGGGCGGGGCCCGGGCGCGGGCGTGCGACGGCGGAGCACGAGGGCGAGGGAGTCGTCGCTGCGCATCGCACCGGAGAGGGCGCGTTCGACCAGGGCGCGCGCCAGGGGACCGGCCGGGTACCCGGCCGCGTCACTCGCCGCCGCGGCGAGGGCGTCCAGCCCGTCGAGGATGTCCTTGGTGGCCTCGACCAGACCGTCGGTGTAGAGGACGAGGATGTCGAACCGGTCGAGGGTGAACGACACAACCTCGTCGGACCCGGCGCCGGGCCACCCGATGGGGATGCCGGGCGCGGTGATGAACCGGGTCTTGCCCTCCGCCGACACGACCAGCGCGGGCGGATGACCGGCTCCGACCAGCTCGACAGTGCCGTCCTCGGGGTGATAGCGGGCGATCAGGGCAGTGGCCGCGAGGTCGGGACTCTGGGCCGACACCAGTCCGTCAGCCCGTGAGACCAACCTGTTCATCGGGCACCCGTCGAGGACGAGCAGGCGGAGGGCGTGGGTGACGCTCATGGCGTCCTTGGTGGCGGCCACGCCCTTGCCCACCACGTCGACGACCGCCAAGTGGAGGGAGCCGTCGGGCAGCACGACCCAGTCGTAGAGGTCGCCGCCGGTGGGCGCGCTCGGGTCGGCGGGCAGGTAGTACACGCCGAGCTCGGCCGTGTCGGCCTCGGGGATGACGGGCCGCACCGCCTCTTGCAGCTGGTGGACGACCTCCCGTTGTGTGGCCTCCAGCTCGGCCAGGCGATTGACAGCGCGCAGGTTCTCGAGAGCGGCGCCCAGGTGCGCCACCAGCGCGGTCACCGCCGCGTGCGCTCGCTCGTCGAAGCGGTCGGCGGCGGGGTGGCCGAGCAGCAAGGCCCCATAGGGGCTGCCGTCCGACGCAAGGACGGGCACGGCCAGGTAGCTCACAACTTCGTCGAACCCCGCGTAGGGACGCAAGCCGCGAAAGCGAGTGCCTTCGCGGATGTCACCGACGCGGACGCCGCCGTTGCCCGCCGCCACCCCTGCGAACAGCAGCGCGGCCGCGGCCGACGCGAACTCCTCGATCACGTAGCGGGGGCACCCGACGACGAGCTGCACACCACCGCCCTCGGTCGGCGCCGCCACATATGCCGCGAACGACGCAGCAGTGAGCGACCGGGCCGCTTCCGCCACCCAGGACAGCTTCGACACCAGGTCGCGCCCGCCGTGGACGGCACGCGCCGCCTCGGCCAGCAGGCCGACGTCACCGCCGATGACGGGCGAATCCTCGGTTACGAGCCGCTCGTCGGCCACGCGCGGAGAGTACCCCCAGGGGTCCGCGATCGGACTTGGCTCAAGGGGTCGGGTCGACCGTCTCCTCGGAGCGCCGGTGCTCGACGTGGCCGCCGCCCCTATCGGGTGACGACGCCTGCGCCTCCCGCTCGTCGGAGTCGGCGAGGATGGCCGCCGCCTGCTCCTCAGCGTCGAGGTCGTCGCCGGCCAGCTCGGGCTCCTCGACCTCCAGCTCCGCCGCCCGGCTCGCCACCCGCTTGTCACGCTCCTCGGCCACGCGGTCACCGTAGTGCCCGTCGGCGGGACCGCCGGGCGCCCCCTCTCCTAAGCTCGACGCACCATGCAGTCGACTGCGGGCGAGGTGGGCGCGGTGACGGGCCCGGTCAAGGCCGCCCAGGCGTGGATCGAGGCGGTGCAGCTCGGGCGCTACGACGCGGCGTGGGCGATGACCGAGCCGAGGCTCCGTCTGGTCCGGGCCCAGGCGTGGATCTGGAACAACCGCAAGGACGCCGACATCGCCGCCCTCGATCGCGACGAGCTTGCTCGCGCCCTCGCAGAGGAGCGGCCCGATCACGCCCTGTGGGGCGACTTCGCGGCCACCGAGGTCCACCAGATGCGGGGGGTGTACGGAACGTTCCGCCCCGAGAACTGGGGTGCGTCCAGTGGCCCGAGCGCAGCCGGACCCGACTACACGCTCGTCCTCTTCGCCCACCTCACCGGCGACCCGCTGATCCTCACCGACCAGCCGCCGGTGTTCAGCCTGGCCTTCCTGATGCACGCCGCCGGACGGGGCTGGGCGCTGGCCAGTTTCTCTGACGCCCCGCCCAAGCCGGGCTGGCCGCCGAAGCTTTAGCGGATCGTCAACTGGCGTTCGCGGGCGAGGGTGTACGGTCGCGACGTCGCGCACTTTCGGGCGGATTGAGCGCACCGCAGCCGGATCCACAGGGGGGGCATGGAGAAGTTCGGCATCGAGGCGTCCCGTAGCAACGGCACCGCGGTCGTCGCCGTACGCGGCGAGGTGGACCTCTACACCGCTCCCCAGGTGTGGGAAACGATCGACAAGGCCATCGCGGGCGCGCCCGAGGAACTGGTGATCGACCTGAGCGACGTCACCTTCCTCGACTCGAGCGGGTTGAGCGTGCTGGTGCGGGCCCACAAGCGGCTGCGGCCGGTCCAGCGCACCGTCGTGGTGCGGGGCGCCAACGACCAGGTCTACATGGCCCTCGAGATGACCAGGCTCACCAAGGTGCTCAGCGTCGAGGCGGCCGCCCCGACGAACTGAGGCAGCTCAGCCGTTCTTGGGGAGCTCCCGGAACGGCGTGGTCTTGTCGTTGTTGGGTTCCTTGGGGAGCCCGAGCACGCGCTCGCCGATGATGTTGTGCTGGATCTCGTCGGTGCCGCCGTAGATCGACGGGCCCGGTGAGAACAGCGCCATCTCGGTGACGATGGCGCCGAAGGGATTACCGGTGGCGTCGTCGAGAACCTTGCGGTCCTCCGGCGTATACGCGTGCAGCGTGCCGAGGGGGCCGAGGATGCGCAGGCCCAGGTCACGGGACAGGCGCAGGATGCGGCTCATCGACAGCTTGGCGATGTTGCCGATCCCGGGGATGTCCGCGCCGCTCGACTTCATCGCCTTCTGGCGAAGGTTGGTGAAGCGGGCGATCTCGTTGAGCGTGTGCAGCTCCATCAGGTCCTGGCGCACGGTCGCGTCGTTGATCTTCCCGTTGCCCTTGGCCAACTCGGTGAGCAGGCGCTCGGCGTTGGCGAACATCCCCGGTGCGCCCGAGCGGTCCCGCCGGGTGACGAAGTCGCCGGCCCGCTTCGTGAGGTTGCCCATCACGGTTCCTGGCACGGCCGCGCCGCCGGCCGCGGAGCCACCGCCGGCACCGAGTCCCGCCCGCTCGAACGCCAGGGTCGTGTTGGCGACCGCCCAGCCCTTGTTGACGCCGCCGATGCAAGCGTCGTCGGCCACACGCGCGTCGGTGATGAACACCTCGTTGAACAGGGCCCGGCCCGTCATCTCCCGCAGCGGTCGCACTTCGACGCCCTCCTGATGCATGTCGAACGCGAAATAGCTGATGCCGCTGTGCTTGGGCACGTCGGCGTCGGTGCGGGCCAGCAGCATGCCGAGATCGGCCGCCTGGCCGCCCGACGTCCACACCTTCTGGCCGTTGATCACCCACTCCTCGCCGTCCTTGACGGCGCGGGTCTGCAGGCCGGCCAGGTCGGACCCGGCGCCGGGCTCGCTGAACAGCTGGCACCACGCCTTCTTGCCGGTGACGATGTCGGGCAGGTAACGCTGCTTCTGCTCGTCGGTGCCGTGGGTGTAGATCGTCGGTCCCGCGAGCAGCAGGCCCAGTCCCCCGGGCGGGCCGAGGGCGCCGAAGTCGGCGATGGCCTGGCCGACCCGGATGCCGTCGCCGCGGGAGAGGCCCTTGCCGAAGGACTCTTCGGGCCACGTGGGCACCGCCCAGCCGGACATGCCGAGGAGCTCCCACCATTCGCCGACGGTGAGGTCAGGGTTCCAGTTCTCCTCCAGCCAGGCGGTGACCTCGGTGGTCACGTCCTCGCTCGTGCGGCGGGCGGTGTCAGTCATAGGACCAGTCCATCCAAACTTGACCGCGCGGTCAAGTTCAGTTCCTCAGGGGGACGTCACTGTTCGTCGAACCAGAGCTCGAGCCGCCCGTCGGGATCCCCGCTGTAGTTGATGGTGACTTCCTCGCCCGCCCCTATGGGGCGCAGGGCGATGTAGCGGACGACGTCGGCGTCGTGGTCGTGCTCGTAACGGGCGCCGGGATCCCAGGCGTGGTTGTAGAGGCTCCCGTAGCCGAGGGCGATGGCGCAGTGGTCGTCGTCCCATTCGAAGCAGTAGCCGTCGAGGCCCACAGCGACGACGGCGCCGGCGGGGACGAGGAGCACGGGACACTCCTCGATGACCTCCTCGGCCGCGAACGGGCGCGCCGCAAAGACGCCGCGTCCGTGTACCGGCGACGCGGCGACGAAGACGCCGTTGAGGGTGGTTTGGGCGCGCAACGCCATGACTCCCTGGCGTACCACATTTGGCGCGCCACCTAACTCGCAAAAAGGCGAGGTCGATTACGCGGCGCTCGGCAGTACGTTGAAGGCAATGAGGTACGGCGCAACGCCGACTGCGGTCGTAGGCGGCGTCGAGCCCGAGAACGACGCCGCTCCGCCGACCGGCCAGGGCCCTTGGCGCCGCCGAGCCTGGGTCAGCCTGGGCGTCGTCGGAGTGCTCGCTGTGGGCGCGCTCGTGTGGGCCAGCGTCCACGGTTCCTCGAAGCCCTCTGTCAGCAAGTCCGACGTCGGCAAGATCGTCGACGGCAAAGTGGGCAAAGCGGTGAACGACCTCAATAGCCAACCGGCGCCGGGCGTCAGCATCTTCTCGAGCGTCCGGCCTGAACTCGTCGTCGTCGAGTCCCAGGGTGCCGGGCACTCGAGCGACTCCTCGCTTGGCTCGGGGTTCATCGCCAACACCCAGGGCCAGATCATGACGGCGCTGCACGTCGTGCAGGACAGCGGGAAGATCACCGTGACGTTCGCCGACGGCACGCAATCCAGCGCGACGATCGCGTCGTCCGACGCCGACCACGACGTGGCCGTCCTCAATGCCGCCCAGCCCCCGGGCGTGATCGTGCCCGCCGTACTGGGCGGCGCGGTCCGGGTCGGCGACGAGACGTTCGCCATCGGCCATCCCCTCGGCCTCATCGACTCGCTGACCGCCGGCGTGATCTCCGGCCTCGACCGCTCGTTCCCGCTCCCCAACGGCCGCACGCTCAACGGCCTCATCCAGTTCGACGCCGCCGTGAGTCCCGGGAACTCGGGCGGGCCGCTGCTCAACAGAAAGGGCCAAGTGATCGGAATCGTGACCGGACTCGCCAACCCCTCCGGCAACGAGGACAACGTCGGCATCGGCTTCGCCGTGCCCATCGCGTCCGCCGGCCGAGCGGCAGGAGCACCAGCGCAATGACCACCCGCCGTACCCGTACCGCCCGGCCGCCCGAGACCTCCCTCGAGGAGGTGCTCTATCAGGTCAAGCGCGTCATCGTCGGCCAGGACGCGCTGCTCGAACGCATGCTCGTGGCCCTGCTGGCCCGCGGCCACCTGCTTGTCGAGGGTGTCCCCGGCCTGGCCAAGACGCTCTCTGTCAACACACTGGCCAATGCCATCGGCTGCCAGTTCCAGCGCATCCAGTTCACGCCCGACCTGGTGCCGGCCGACATCGTCGGCACGCGGATCTACAACCAGAAGCTGGGCGAGTTCCAGGTCGCGCTGGGACCGATCTTCGCCAACCTCGTGCTGGCGGACGAGATCAACCGCGCCCCGGCGAAAGTCCAGAGCGCGCTGCTCGAAGCGATGCAGGAACGCCAGGTCACCATCGGCCGGGAGACCCACCATCTCCCCGACCCCTTCCTCGTGATGGCCACACAGAACCCGATCGAGACCGACGGCACGTACCCGCTGCCCGAGGCACAGGTCGACCGGTTCATGCTCAAGGTGCTGGTCGACTACCCGTCGGCTACCGAGGAGTTCGTCATCGTCGAGCGCATGGTGGGCGCGCTCGACACCGTGCAGAGCGTGCTCGGGACCGCCGAGTTGGCGGCGTTGCAGTCGGCCACCCAGGCCGTCTACGTCGACCCGGCGCTGATCGAGTACGCCGTCCGCGTCGCCACCGCCACCCGGGATTTGGCGGCCGTGAACCTCAAGGACCTCGTGCGGTTCGTCACCTACGGCGCCAGCCCGCGCGCGTCGATCAACATGATCCTGGCGGGCCAGGCCTTGGCGCTCATCCGGGGTCGCGATTACGCCCTGGCGAGCGACGTCACTGCCCTCGCCGCCGACGTGCTGCGCCACCGGTTGGTGCTCTCCTACGAGGCGCTCGCAGAGGACGTCACCGCCGACGACATCATCAACCGGGTGCTGACGGCGATCCCGGCGCCGGAGGTCGCACCCCGGGCCGAGGGCAGCCGCGGCGGTGACGAGCAGCAATGGATGCCAGGCCCGCGCTGACGCCCGACCGGGTTCTGCGCCGCCTCGAATGGCACGTGATCCGTCGTCTCGACGGTCGCATGCAGGGCGACTATCGAACGCTGATCCGGGGACAAGGCACCGACTTCCGCGACCTGCGTGAGTACGAACCGGGCGACGACGTGCGCCACGTCGACTGGAACGTCACCGCCCGCATGGACGCCCTGTACGTCCGTGAGTACACAGAGGACAGGGAGCTCACGGCGTGGCTGCTCCTCGATCGCTCGCCCTCGATGGGCTTCGGGCCCGTCGACCGGACGAAGGAGGGCCTCCTCCGCGACTTCACGACGACGATCGCCCGTCTGCTGATCCGCAGCGGCAACCGCGTGGGTGCGATCCTCTACGACAACGACGTCTCGCGCGTGATTCCCCCGCGCCAAGGTCGCAACCAGGTTCTCCTCCTGCTGCGCGACCTCCTGCGGCCCGTGCAGACCGCGGGCAACGTCACCGACCTCCGGCGCTTGCTGGACACGGCGGCCCGAGTGATCAAACGCCGGTCATTGATCGTGCTCGTGTCGGACTTCATCAGCGAGCCCGGATGGGAGCGGTCGCTGGCCCGCCTCACCGAGCGCCACGAAGTGGTTGCAGTGCGCCTCTTCGACCCCCGCGAGTACGAGCTGCCCGACGCCGGCCTGATCGCGGTGCAGGACGCCGAGACCGGCGAGCAGCTGATGGTCGACTCCAGCGACCCCGAGTTCCGGCGCCGCCTTCGCCGGGCCGGCGAGGAGCGAGCGATCGCGGTGCGCGACGCCACTCGGCGCGCCGGCGTCGACCTGCACGTGATCTCGACCGACGATGACCTGGTCGAGGCCTTCGTCGAGATCGTCGAGTCCCGCAAGCGGCGGGTGCGCTGATGTCATTCGGGGCGCCGAAGATGTTCGTGTTCCTGCTGGCGATCCCGGCCGTTATCGCCTGGTACGTGGCCACCCAGCGACGCCGGGCCGAGCGAACGCGGGCGCTCGCGGGCGAGGGTCTGGTCTCGACGGCGGACGCCTCGCCGCCCAGGCGTCGCCGGCACGCGGCGTTCGCCCTGTTAGTCGTCGCCCTGACCTTGCTGGTCGTCGCCCTGGCGCGGCCCTCGACGACGGTGCGCACGCCCCAGCAGCGGGGCACGGTGATCATCGCCCTCGACGTGTCGAACAGCATGCGGGCGACCGACGTCAAGCCCAGTCGCATCGAGGTCGCGAAGGCGGCCGCCAAGTCGTTCGCCAAGCAGCAGGCGACTCCGGTGCGCATCGGCGTGGTCGCGTTCGGCGACGGCGCGGTCGTTGTCCAAGCGCCCACGACGAACCGCCCCGAGGTCAACGCGGCCATCGACCGGGTGTCGGTCGGCGGCGGGACCGCGATCGGCCAGGGCCTGCTTACGTCGCTGGACGCGATCGCAGGGAAGCAGATCACGATCGACCCGGCGGCCCTCAACAACGACGAAGGCAAGGTCGACGTCGGCTACTACGGCGGCACGGTGATCGTGGCCTTCACCGACGGCGAGAACACCAGCGGCGTCGACCCGCTGGCGGTCGCGAACGTGGCGTCGGCCGCCGGCGTCCGCGTGCACACGATCGGCGTCGGCACCGAGGCGGGCACGACGTTCCAATACGGCGGGTTCACCATCGCCACGGCCCTCGACAGCAATGAGCTCAAGCAGGTTGCATCGTTGACCGACGGCACCTACCACCCGTCGACTGACGCCGGCGGCCCGTCCGCCGTCACGCGGACGATCCGGCTGCACTTCACGCTGGTGTCCCAGCACACCGAGGTGACAGCGCTGTTCTGCGCCTTCGCCATCGGCTTCCTGCTCCTTGGCTCGCTGGCGTCGCTGCGCTGGCTCGGGCGGATCGTGTAGCCGATGAACTTCGCCTGGGCGTTCGCTCTGCCCCTGCTGCTCGTCGCCCCACTGGTGCTCGGCGCCTACTTGTGGAGTCTGCGCCGCCGGCGCAAGCAGGCGGTGACGTACTCGAGCGTCGCCCTGCTGCGGTCGGTGATCCCGGCTCGGTCACGTTGGCGCCGCCACCTGCCCGTCGGGCTGTTGATCGCGGGCCTCGCCGTGCTCGCCATCGCCTCGGCTCGGCCCCAGGTCACGAGCACGGTGGCGATCGGTCGGACGTCGATCGTCATGGCGCTCGACGTCTCGCGTTCGATGTGCGCCACCGACGTGGACCCCAACCGGCTGACCGTCGAGCAGCGTGCTGCTAGGCAGTTCGTCGACAACCAGGCGTCCGGCACACGCATGGGCCTGATCATCTTCTCGGGAACCGCGCAACTCGCCGTGTCCCCGACGCGCGACCGCGCACCCTTGCAACAGGCGATAGACAACTTGACCACCGGCAACGGCACGGCCATCGGCGCCGCCATGCTCAAGTCCCTCGACGCCCTGTCGACTGTCAACACGGACGTGAAGCCGGTAGGTGACGTCCCCACGCCGAGCAACGGATCCGGCAACGACTTCTTCAATCCCATCGGCGGAGGCTCGTCGCCGGACACGACGCCGACAACGGTGCCCCCGCCACCCGGCCAGCACGGGTTCGTTCCCGACATCGTCGTACTTCTGACTGACGGCGCCAACAATCGCGGCATCGCTCCCCTCGACGCCGTTCCCTACGCGGTCGAGCGGCGGGTGCGCGTGTACACGATCGGCTTCGGCACGACGCAGATCGCGCCGCTGGCGTGCACAAGCGCGCAGCTGGGCGGCGACGACGGGGCCTTCGGCGGCCGGTTCGCGCCCGGCGGCGGCGGGTATGGAGGCGGCGGGTTCTCGTTCAACGGGAGGTCACCGCTGCGCGCCGACCTGCCGACCCTGAAGGAGGTCGCCGACCGCACGGGTGGCAAGGCCTACACCGCCGAGGACGCCGGCCAGCTCCAGAACGTGTTCGCCGGGCTGCCGAAGGACGTCACCGTGCAGAAGAAGAAACACGAGATAACCGCCAACTTCGCTCTCATCGGTGCGCTGCTGGCCCTCGCGGCGGTGGCCGCGTCGATCCGCTGGAGCCCGTATCCGTAGGTCGTCGACTTACCCTGGTGTCGTGACCCCGGAGGACCTCGCCACCCTGGCTCAGCTGCGCCGGGCGCGCGATCTGATGGACCGGGCCTTCGCCGAGCCGCTCGACGTCCCGGCCATGGCCCGGGCCGCCTTCATGTCACCCGCCCACTTCTCTCGGCAGTTCCGGGCGGCCTATGGCGAGACCCCCTACTCATACCTGATGACGCGGCGGATCGAACGGGCCAAGGCGCTGCTGCGCAGGGGCGAGATGTCGGTGACCGACGTGTGCATGGCGGTGGGATGTACCTCACTCGGGTCGTTCAGTTCGCGGTTCACCGAGCTCGTCGGCGAGACGCCGACCGCATACCGCGCGCGCGACCACGCGGGCCTGGCCGCCGTGCCGCCCTGCGTGGCGAAGAACGCCACCCGACCGAGCAGAAACGGAGAAGCCAAACGCGTGACGGTGCCTTAGCGTCGTCGGCATGGACCTCTCGCTCAAGAACTGCTTCATCAACGTCACCGATGCCGAGTCCGCCCTGACCTTCTACCGGGACGCGCTCGGTCTCGAACTGCGCAATGACGTCGCGAACGAGGGATTCCGGTGGCTCACCCTCGGCTCGCCGACGCAGCCCGGCGTGGAGATCGTGGTCAGCGACTACCTCAGCAGCTCCCCGGACGATCGGGACACACTCGCGGCGCTGATCACCAAGGGCACCTTTATGGCCGCCATGTTCGTCACGCCCGACCTGGACGCCACGTTCGAAAAGGTGCGCGCCTCAGGCGCCGAGGTACTGCAGGAGCCCATGGATCAGGCTTGGGGCCCCAAGGACTGCGCGTTCCGCGACCCGGCCGGAAACATGGTGCGCATCAACCAGGCCTGACCATTCCGGCCAGCCGCGCCATGTGCGGCTGGCCGTTCGGCCTATGCAGCCGAACGTGACGCGGCTCCGATCAGTAGGACATGACTGCTGCTTGGAGATGTCGGTGCGGCTACACCAATCCGGACGTCGCTCGTTGCAAGGGGTGTCGCCGGCCACGTGGCGGACTCCTGCGGCGGCGCGTCGTCTCGAGTACGTGCATCGCGATCGTGTGCTTGGCCGCGAACGCGTTGTGGTCACCAGCGCGCAGCGCCGCCAAGGCTGCTCTCGG
>DASZJL010000084.1:0-12485 GCA_035948135.1 Acidimicrobiales bacterium
CACAGACGCCGCGTCCAACCCCACCGCCACCGCCACCGCCGCAGACGCCGCAGACGCCGCAGACGCCGCGACCGACCCCACCGCCCGCGCCGGCTCGGCCCGCTCCTGAGCGTCCCCGGCCCGAGCGGGTGGCGCCCGGCCCGCCGCCATCGCCTGCGCACCGCACGCCGCCTCCGCCGCGTCCGACCTTCGAGCCCCGACCGGGTCCGCTGGCGGGTACCCAGCCGGTGCCCGCGCCTGTACCCGCGCCAGTGCGCAGCCGGGGCTCTCGCCGGGCTCGTCAGGTCATTCGACGCTTCGATCTGTGGTCGGTGTTGCGGTTCTCGGTGATCTTCTACCTCTGCATGTTCTTGATCCTGCTGGTGGCCGGCATCGTCCTGTGGGTGGTCGCCACCATCACCGGCGTGCGCGGCAACATCGAGAACTTCATCAGCGACCTCATCGCCTCGAAGTTCCACTTCCTCGGTCTGCAGCTCCTGCGCGGCGCGGCGATCGGGGGCCTGCTGCTGGTCATCATCGGCAGCGGCGTGAACATGCTGATGGCGCTCCTCTACAACCTGATCAGCGACGTCGTGGGCGGCATCGAGATCACCGTCCTCGAGGACGACAAGCCCCACTCACCCGTCGTTTGATCCACCGAGAGGCGTGTAGCTTCGCTCTCCTGAGAAGGGGCTATAGCTCAGTCGGTTAGAGCGCATCCCTGATAAGGATGAGGTCGCTGGTTCGATTCCAGCTAGCCCCACTGTGCGAGTCATCCGCCGAATCGTCCTAGCTGTCGGCATCGCTGCGGCCGTCGCCGGAGTGGTTCGTCTGCGCGGCAGTGGTGGCGTTCCCCCGCAAGGCGGTGGCTGGCGAGAGCTGTCCGGCCCCGAGCTCAGGTAGTGCGCGTCATCGTCGTCGGCGCTGGAGCCGTCGGCGCCCGTGCGTGCCGGCAGCTGATCTCGGTGCTGACCCTCGACGAGCTGCTCGTCGTCGAACGTGACGACGCGCTGCGCGCCGCCGTGGTCGAGTCGCTCGGGCCCCCGGCGCGGGACGGCGGCACTGACGACGTGCTGCCCGAACGCGATGACGTCGTCGTGCTCGCCGCGCCCGTGCGTCAACGACCGATCGTCGAGCGCGCGCTCGAGCGGGGCGCGCACGTGGTGTCGACGTCCGACGCAGTCGACGACGTGAAGACCTTGCTCGACCTCGACGCCGAGGCTCGCGAGCGGCGGCTGCACGTGGTGGTGGGCGCGGCCTTCTCGCCAGGACTGGCGTGCGTGCTGGCCGCCCACGCCGCCAGCCGCTTCGACCGCGTCGACGAGATCCACGTGGCCAAGGTCGGCACTGGCGGCCCGGCGTGCGCCCACCAGCGCCACCGGGCGCTCGGTGAAGCCGGCGCCGACTGGCACGACGGCGCGTGGGGCCGTCGGCGGGGCGGGTCGGGCCGCACGCTGTGCTGGTTCCCCGACCCCGTCCGGGGCGTCGACTGCTATCGCGGCGGCTTCCCGGAGCCGCTGTTGCTCACGACCGCGTTTCCCGGTGTGCGCCGGGCCACCGCCCGCGCTGGCGCTAACCGGCGTGACCGCCTCACGGCTCGCCTCCCGATGCTGCGCCGTCCCCACCCCGAGGGAGGCCTGGGGGCCCTTCGCGTCGAGGTTCGAGGCCGGCGGGGCACCGCGCTCGACGAGTACGTGCTGGGCGCCATCGACCGTCCCGGTGTGGCCGCGGGCACGGTGGCGGCGCTGGCGACGGCCTGGCTCCTCGAAGGACGGCTCCGCCGCGTGGGGGCCGGCGGTCTGGCCGAACTGGTGGAACCGACGCCGTTCCTCGCCAGCCTGGGCGAACGTGGTGTGAAGGCGGCCGTGTTCGAGGGCGCGGCGGGCCAGTTGGTCGACATCGGCAAGGGGCACTAGAACAAACGGCATGAGCGAAGTGCGCGAGCGCCACAGCCTGCTGGCGAACTGGCGCTACGTCCTCGCCACCACCAACCCGCCCAAGGGCCACGTCGACCCGGTCTCGCGGTGGCTGGTCCTGACCAGGGCGGCGGTGCTCCCGATGACGCTGACGGCGGCACTCATCGCCGGTCTTCTCGGCGTCAACGAACCGGGCTTCAAGTGGTGGCTGTTCGCGTTGGCGACGGTGGGGATCCTGTTGGCCCACGCGGCCAACAACCTCATGAACGACCTGTTCGACCTCGACGTCGGCACCGACAGCAACAACTACCCGCGAGCGCTGTACGCGCCGCACCCGGTGCTGTCGGGGATGGTCACCCGGAAGCGGCTCACCGCAGCCGCCCTCCTCGTCAACGCCCTCGACCTGGTGATCCTCGTCGTGCTGTACCTCGAGCGGGGGTGGCCGGTCGTCGCCTTCGCCCTGGGCGGGTTCTTCGTGAGCGCCGCCTACACGGCTCCGCCTCTGCGGCTGAAGAAGCACGGCCTCGGCGAGCCGTCGGTGCTGCTCGTGTGGGGGCCGCTGCTCGTCGGCGGCGTGTACTACTCGGCTGTCGGCAACATCCCGTGGGAGATCATCGCCGCGTCGATCCCGTACGGACTCCTCTGTACGGCGGTCCTCATGGGCAAACACATCGACAAGATCCCCTGGGACCAGCCGGCTGGCACCCACACACTGCCGGTGCTGCTAGGCGAGGCCACCTCGAGGCGTGTCACCCAGGGGCTGATGGCCGGCTTCTACGTGCTGATCGTCGGTTTGGTGATCGAAGGCGCCCTCCCGTGGCCCGCACTGCTGGCCTTCGGTGCCCTGCCCGCCCTGCGCGGCGTGTGGAAGGCCTTCAACCAGGCCCGGCCCGCCGAGCCGCCGCCCAACTGGCCCATCTGGCCGCTGTGGTACGCCGCCTACGCCTTCGTGCACACCCGCCGGGCGGGCCTGCTGTTCGTGGTCGGGCTGGCGATCGCCGCCATCTTCAAGCTCTGACTCTTCAGACTCGAACTGCTATGCGGCCGTCCCGCTCTTGAGTAGCGACGGGATCTGACCCAAGAAGTCGATCTTGTCGTAGCAGGCCTTCGCCCCCAGGGCCCGGCTGCGCATGAAGTTCTCGGGCGACGCGAACGCGCTGACGATGTACACGATCGTGGACGGCCACCGGCCGTGCAGCTCGGCCAGCGTCGAGAACCCGTCGCGCACCGGCATCATCAGGTCGAGCACGACCATGTCGGGCTGATCGGCCTCCGCCTCCCGCACGCAGTCGTCGCCGTTGTGGGCCACAACCACATTGGCTCCGTGCTGCTCGAAAGCGGTGCGGTACAGCAGGCGGATATCGGACTCGTCGTCGCAGATGAGAACCCTCACGGCTGCAACCGTACGAAAATGGGCCTTCCGTGGCTATGGCCCGAACGGTCTAGTTCGTGCGCGCCTTTCGCTTCGCCGCCGTCTTCGCCGTCTTTGCCGTCGTTGTCGTCCGGCGTCGCCTGGTGGCCTGGCCGTTCTTCTCGACCGCGTAGATGGCCCAGAAGTCCTGCGCCAGCTGCCAGTTGGTGAGGTAGGCGTACGGCATCGTGCAGTAGCCCTTCTGCCCCCAGGCCCGACCCCACGAGTTGCGCACGAGGAAGCGCTGCTGGGCGTTGTCGTAGCCCACCGCGACCACGGCGTGCCCGCCGACCTGCTTCTCCTTGGGCCCGGGCATGTCGACGACGCCGGTGCGGGCGACCTCGTCGCTCTCGAAGCCCTCGTACACCGAGAAGCCGAAGACGAAGGGCGTCCCCGTGGCCAGGCAGGCCTGCAGCAGGTTCAGCCGCTGGGGGACGCTCCGGTACACGATCGCCTGGTGCTTCAGCGCCTCCCGGTAGCAGGGGGCGCCGGGCCGGTCGGCGAAGGCGGCGATGTCGTAGGGCCAGCTGTCCTCGGTGCAGACGCCGAGCTTGGCCACGCTCTTTATCCCGTCACGGATCATGGCCCCGGCGTCGATGTCGACGGTGCCCTCCATCGTGCGCTCGTTGAAATAGATGAACAGCCGCGAGGGCATGAAGTCCGGCTGACGCTCCTGCACCTGGTCGAACTCGAATGCGCCGGCGATGGCGTTGGCCGTGCACGAGCCGAGCTGGCCCTGGTCATAGACCGGCGGGCACTTCGACCGCAGGTCGACCTTCGAGGGGAGGTTGGCGACCACCGCGTCGGGCGCCGAGAACTGGAAGTCCCGGGCGTCGGGCAGGTCGGGAACCCACCCGTACTTCTTGATCGACCGCTGGTGGATCCCGTTCGTCCTGGCCATGACTCCCCCTCTCTCCGAATTCGCCGATACTTCTCCAAGGAAGCACTCAAACCAATCGGCCGATTGGCCGATGCCGGCTATCGAGCGCCGGCGGCGCGGTGGTCCATGAGGTCGGCGTAGTGCCGTACCTGCTGGGTGGTGACCGTCCGCGGCGGCCCGAACGCCCATACGACGAGCACGAGGTTGCCGCGACGGATGGCGTAGAGGTACCCCGGATAGTCCTGCACGCCGGGGAGGGTCGAGAACGAGAACCCGACGGCCTCGTCGCCGAGGCCACGAGCCGGGACGGTGCCCAGTCCTTGGCCGAAGGCGCGCAGGGAGCCGTGCGTCTGGGACCGGAAGGCGCTCGTGGCGCCCGAGGAGGTCGCGTAGAGCTGGGCGGTGGACCGAATCAGGCTGGCGCCGGCGGGTGCGTTGCCGCTCGACGTCGTCTGGGGCAAGAAGAGCGTGGCGATGCCCGCTTGGTAGCCGAGGGCGCGCAGCTGGTCGGCCTCTCCCGGCTGGCCCGCGAACATGTCGACGGTGCGCGCACCTGATCGGCCCTGGTCGAACTGGGTGCCGGGCGGGGCCTGGCTGGGCGGAAGGACGAGGCGGGGAAGGTCGGCCGGCGTCAGTGCCGTGCGCCCCGCTGATTGCCGGGCGACCTTCTGGGCAATGGCCAGCGCCGGCCCCGCGTCGGGGGTGGCGGAGTTGGTGCCGACCAGCACGCTGACGACCGCGTTGTCGACCCGCCACCCGAAGGCGTAGTCGTTGCCGATCACCCCCTGGCTCGTGGTGTCGAGGCCGAAGGCGTCCGCTCCGAGCCCTGGGGCAGCCACTTCAGTCACCGGGTTGCCTCCGGTGTTGGTCTGTGCCGTCTGGCGGAGGACCCCCACGGCACGCGTGGCGGCGTCCGCGGTCGGGAACACCGCCGCGTAGGACCCGGTGAGTCGCATGGTGGCGGCACCGCCCGCTGCCGCGGCCGTGGGCGACACGAAGGCGGCCGTGTACGCGCCGCGCAGGCGGTCGGCCGTGAACGCCGAGGTTTCCTTTGAGTCGCGGTCGTCTTGGGCCAGCTGCTCGGCGGTCCTCGGTCCTGAGCTACCGGTGAGCGGCTGACTCCCCGGTGGCACGTCGGCCTGCTGGAGCACGATGCGGGGAAGGCTGGCGGTTGTCGCCGACGTTGAGCTACTGCCGTGGCCGCCGCAGGAGCTCAGAAGGACGGCGACGAGCACGAGCGCAACCGGATGCGGGTGGAGCTGGTTCATGGCTGTGGTCGGGCGCGACGCACCGTGGAGCGCGGAGACCCAGATGGGGCGACGCTATGTCACCGGTTGCGAGCGTCTACGGGCGTTAGCCGATGGACGTGGCGCCCGAGACGATGTTGCCAACGACTTGCGGGCCGGTGATCCCAGGGAAGGGACCGGCGCCACTGTTGCCGCTGGTGGTCAGGTTGCCCCAGATCCTGTTCTGCTTGGCCACGAGGCCGCCATGGTTCGACATCAACGTGACCGATCCATTGACGGTGTTGGGCAGGCAACCGCTGGCGACGGGATCACCGACCATCACGAGGGACGTAGCGCCCGAGATGCTCAGGCTGCCCCGGAGGGTCGAGCCGCAGAGGGCGATCGCTCCCGGTGAGCTGCCCGACACGGTGTCGCCGACGGTGGAGTTCATGAGGAGGACCGACGCTCCCGGGCCGATGGTGATCCGTCCGGCGATCGACGCTCCACTGATGCACCACCCGCCGGGGCCGGTCACGTACAGACTCCCCGGGTAGTTACCGGTGATGGTGCGACCCGGTGCGCAAGTCACCGTCGGGCTGACCGAGGCCGGCGGTCCGGCGATGAAGTTGGCGTCGGCCGGGAGGTAGGTCGCCGTGATCGTCTGTCCCGAGATGATGGAGCTGATCGGCAGTGACGCCGTGCCGGCTCCATTGAGTGAGATCGTGCCGAGGACGTTCCCGGCCCGGGTGAACACGACCGAGCCGTAGGGGGTGATCGTTCCCGGACTGGCCTGGGTCACGGTGGCGGTGATGGTCACCGGCGTCCCGAACGTCGAGGGGTCGGGGGCGGCTATGACCGACGTCGTCGTGCCGTCGGGGGTGATGGTGAGCTGGCCATTGACGAACTTGAAGCTGTAGTTGCTCGCGGTCAGCCCGCCTGTCGTCGGGACGATGGGCGAGTTCCCCACCGACGTCGTAATCGCGGCGGCGGAGAAGCTCGGGGTTCCGCTGAGCACGCTGGCGTCGTCACCGTTCACGAATCCCGAAGGTGTGAATGTGAAGGTGGGATTGGGCGCCCCGAAGACGCGGGACTTGTTGTCCGCGGTGATCGTGAGCTCCGCCTTGTTCACCGTAAGGAGGCCAGTGACGGGCGTGATCGTGTAGTTGTTGTCAGCGGCACCGGTGCACGACGTCGTGTACGTGCCGGCGACGGGGTTGCCGTTGCGCAAGGTCGGCGTCACCGAACAGGTCGGCGGCGTGGCCGGGGCGGTGTCCCCGTTGGTCAGACCCGCGTAGGCGGGGGTGACCGGCGGCGTCGGCGCTCCGTAGGTGATGGTGGCGCTCGAGGCCGTGATCGTGAGCGCCTTCCTGTTCACCGTCAGGAGACCGGTGACGGGCGTGATCGTGTAGTTGTTGTCAGCGGCGCCGGTGCACGACGTCGTGTACGTGCCGGCCACCGGGTTGCCGTTGCGCAGGGTCGGCGTCACCGAACAGGTCGGTGGCGTGGCCGGCGCGGTGTTGCCGTTCTTGAGACCGGTGTAGCCGGGGGTGATCGCCGGCGTCGGCGCCCCGTAGGTGATCGTCGGGCTCGAGGCGGTGATCGTGAGCGGGGCCGGGTCGATGGTGATCGAGAAGGCCTTGGTCGCCACCGTCCCCAGGGAGTCCGTGACCTGGACGGTGAACGGGAACGTGCCCGCCTTGGTTGCCGTGGCACCCGAAAGAGCCCCAGTGCTGCTGTTCAGGGTGAGCCCGTTCGGCAGGGGCCCGGTCCCGGGTGTCACGACGGCCCACGTGAACGGCCCTGTTCCTCCAGTGGTCCCAAGGACGATGGGAAGATTCAATGGGTAGGCGCTGCCATACCTTCCATTCGGCAGCGTCCCGCTGGTGATCGCCAAGGGTGCGACCGTTTGCGTCACGCGGGCGGTGACCGTGGGCGCGGTTTTATCAGTGACGGTCACGGTCACGGTGAACCCGCTCAGTGGGGTCGGATCGGTGTAGGTGTGGATGCCCGAGACCGTGAAGCTGTTGTTGGTGCCGGTGATTGTCACGCCGGTGGGACCGGGGATCGTGTGGTCGCCCCAGTCGATAATGGCGCTGTAGTCATTTGACGCGGTGTGGGCGGCGTCGGCCGTATCCGGGTCGGAGAACCGAGCCACGACGCCGTTGAACTCCACATTCTGTACGGGGTGGAACGCGACGGCGGTGCCCGTTGGCGGTGGGTCGGGCACCAGTGAGAATGGAGTCAACTGCACCGGCGAGAACCCCGCCAGTGTCCAGGACGCGTTGAAGAGATCGTGGGTCGAAGTAGTCGTTCCGGTGGGGACGTTCACGACGGGCCCGGCTGTGACGCTGCTCGCGTCCCAGATCTTGATGGTGCCGAGACCGCCGAGGTCGAAGGAGAATCCCGGGATGTTGAAGGAGAGGCTCAGGGCCTGGAGGTTCCCCCGGCTGGTGGTCTTGTCGTAGGTGTGGTTCGTGAAGGTGTTGCCGGCGAGGCTCAGGGTCGGGGTGATCGACATGTTGGCCGGGTCGATGAAGGACACCTTGTCGCCGGCTGGGAAGCTGATCGAGCTGCCGGTTCCGGTGCTGACCGTGCTGCCCCCGCCATCCTTGATGGTGTAGGCGACGCTCTGGGGAAGGTCGAGCTTCACGTTGACGCCACTCGCGGCAAACGACAGATCCTGATACTGCGTCACGATCGACGTGAACGTCTGGGACACCACGGTGTACCCCAGCGACAGGCCGCTGCCGAGATTCTGGCTGAAGGTGGGGAACCCGTTGGGCACGGTGACACCGCTCAGCTGGGACGCCCACTTGACGGCGTTGGTGGGCACGACGATGAACGAGTCCGACCCGGACGCGGACACCGTCGAGTTACTCGTGGATGAGCTGACCGCTGGCCTCGGGAAGGCGAGGTAGCCGTGGTTGCCACAGTTGCTGTGGACCGCGGGGTCGCCGGCGGCCGCCGAGTAGGTGGTAAATCCGAAATTCGTGTTGTCGGTGTCGCTGAAGCAGGACGTCCACATGTTGGTCGCATTCAGGGCGCTCTTGAGGACACCGAAGAGGGTCCCGCTCGCAGTGCCACTCGACGGGAAGTTGACGTTCAGGAGGCTGGTGTTGTTGAGGAAGCACGTGAACACGCAGGCGGTCCCCGTGGCACTGACTCCGAAGCCCAGTACGCCGTCCAGGCTGACAGCGTCGAAGTCGGGGTAGGCGGTCGTGATCGACGCTGCGCTCACTGTCGGTCCCGAACTGGAGATCGTCACTGGGTCGCCGATGGTGAAGCTGTTGTCAGCGGGCGCCGTCAGGTCGACGTGGACCGGATAGGAGACGCCGACGGCGCCCCCCTTCATGTTCTGCACGGTCGAGCTCATTCCGATATCGCCATTGGTGCTCGCCGAGAACGAGACGCCGAACTGGCAGTGAGTGGTCGAAATGATGGCCGTGCAAGGGTCGCTGAGCCCTCCGAATGGACCCGCGCTTTGGTTCCATTTCGACTCGAAGAGGGTGTCGGTGATGTCGGTCGGCGGGGTGGCCGCGCTCGGGTCGAACAGCGGCTGGCCGCTGGTCGTGAATGTGGCGTCCAGGGGCACGGTCTTGGTTGGCGTCGCCGCCGATACCGGTGCTGACGGGGCGACCACGACCGCGGCGATCGTGGACAGGAGCACGATCATGCAGGCGAACGCCGCGAATGTGGGGCCGCGCGCGCCCATGAATGAGGTCCTTCGTGCTGTCCCCATCGGTGCCTCCCAGTACGAACGACGCCCTCACGCCGCGAAGCGGACTCGCAGTGTCGCTTCCGTCCCGCGCTTCCGTAAAGGTCAAGAAGGGCAAGAGCACCGAAATGACGCGATCTGACGGTGACGTCCCTAGTCCGTCAACCTCGCTCCGTAGCCGGCCTGGCGTGGTAGGGCACCGGATGGCGCGTCGCTCACTACCATCGCGGAGTGTCGGGGACGTAGCTCAGTTGGAAGAGCACCTGCTTTGCAAGCAGGGGGTCGTCGGTTCGAGTCCGATCGTCTCCACGAACTCACTCACGAAACCGACCGACCACCAGCCACGCGACCGACAAACCAACCAACACGAACCAAGAATCCGTACGTGAGCGCGCTGCTAGAGATCGCGCTGGGCGGCTTCCGCCGCCAGCTGGCTGCGGGAGTTGATGCCGACCTTGGCGAAGACGTGCTCGAGATGGGTCTTCACGGTCGATCGTGAGATGAGCAGGCGCTCGCCGATCTCGGGGTTCGAGAGCCCCTCGCACACCGCACGCACGACCGTCACCTCCGTCGGGGTGAGGCTGGCCCAGCCGACGGACGGGCGCTTGCGCTCGCCCCGGGCGCGGGTCGCGTAGGCCACGCCCTCGTCGAGGCTCAGCTTCGATCCGTCGTCCCACGCCGCCTGGAAGGCATCGGGAGTCAGCCGGGTCCGCGCCAGGTCACGGACCGCTTCGTACGGACGCGTCTCACGCGCCGGGCGCGGGTAGCCGAGCGCGGCGCGAGCGGTGTCGGAGGCGGCCAGGAGGCGGCAGGCCTCGGCGTCGCTCTCCTGGTCGCCGGCGATGACGGCGAGGACCTCCAGGGCCTCCGGGACCGAGGGTGGGCGGGGCATCTGAAGGAAGAACGAGAGGGCCTCGTGCGTCTCGTCCTCTGCGCGCCGGAGGTCACCTTCGGCCCGGGCGACCCTGGCCCCTGTCAGCAGACACTGGCCCAGCGGCAACCGACCGAACGGCGTCGCCCTGGCCGTCGCTACGGCCTCGTCGGCGAAGGCTCTGGCCGCGCCGACGTCGCCGGCGTCGAGGGCGATGTCCGCTCGAATCGACCGGCAGAATGCGGTCGCCCACGGAGCGCCGATCAGGGGGGCCATGGCCTCAGCCCGATCAAGAGCCGACGGGTCGGCGCCCGGCGGAGCGTCGCGATGGGCGGCCCAGCACCCGACTGTCGCCGCCCACAGCATCGAGTAGGCGACGACTCGGCGCTCGGCCTCGGCCTCGACCTCTTCCAGCATCGCCCGCCACGGTTCGCCCCGCTGGGCGGCCACGAACGCCTTGACCACTCCAGAGACGGTCTGCATGAGGTCGTCGTCGATATCGCGCGCCGCCGCCAGGCTCCTGTCGAGCGCAGCGGCGGCCTCGTCGAAGCGTCCCGCCCAGGCGGCGACAGTGCCATCGCCGGCGTAGGCCTGCGCCAGCTCGAAGGCGTTGCCGTGGCGCTCGGCGACTTCGACGGTCTCGCCCGACCATCGCTGCGCGACGGCCAGCTCTCCGGCATACACATTCGTGACGACGAGCCCGGCGAGGGCATCGACGAGAAACCATCTGTCGTCATTGGCGCGGAGTTCGTCGATGCTCTCCTCGAACATCGCTCTGGCCCGATCGTCGACGCGCTGCACGAGCTGCCAGCCGAGCATCTCCTTGGCCCGGGCGACAAGGCGGGAGTCGCCGACCGTTTCGGCAACGGCGAGCGCCTCTTCGGCGTGCATCTGCGCGGACTGCAGCTCGCCCAGGGTCCACAGCGCCCAGCCGACCCCCATCAGGACCATTGCCCGATCCCTCGGGTCGACATCCTCGAGCGCGACCGCATCGCCCACTCGGTCGACGAACTCGCGTGCGTGACGACTGGCCCAGAAGACGCGGAGGCTGGCCGCCATGCGCAGCACGGCGCCGACGCGCCCGGACTCCATGCCCCAGTCGTGGGCGGCCCGCAAGTTGTCGATGTCGGCGTCGAGCCGCTCGCGGCAGACGCCCATCGTCGGGCCCAGCAGTTCTGCCTCGGCGCCCTCGGCCAACGCCACGAACCATGCCAGGTGGCGATCCTTGTATGCGGCCGCGTCACCTGATGACACGAGGCGTTGGCCGGCGTAGAACCGGACGGTCTCGAGCATGCGGAAGCGTGCGTCGGCGGCGTCGTCGTGGACCTGGACCAACGACTTGTCGACGAGGCTGGTCAGGCCTTCGACAATCCACGACGCGGGCAGTTCGTCGTCGGGACAGACGCCTTCGGCGGCGGGGAGGGTGAAGGGTCCGGCGAAGACCGACAAGCGTTGGAGCAACGTCCGCTCCTCGTCGCCGAGGAGCTCGTAGCTCCAATCCACCGACGCTTCGAGTGTGCGTTGCCTCGGCAGGGCGCCTCGCCGGCCGCCGCCGACCAATGCGAACCGGCTCGTCAGCTGGGAGGCGATGGCGTGCGGCGACAGGGCCCGGGTCCGAGCGGCAGCCAGCTCGATGGCGAGAGGGATGCCGTCCAGGCGGCGGCAGATCTGCACAACGGCCGCCGCCCCCTCGTCGTCGAGCGAGAACGTCGACCGCGCCAGCGTGGCTCGGTCGACGAAGAGCCGGAATGCCTCGGCCGACGTGTCGTCGGCGACGGACGGGATCTCGAGCGAGGGGAGGCGCAGAACCGCCTCACCGTCGAGACCGAGCGGCTCCCGGCTCGTCGCCAGGATGGTCAGGCGCACGCACGAGCGAAGGAGTCGGTCTGCCAGCTCGACGCAGGCATCGATCAGGTGCTCGCAGTTGTCCAGAATCAGGAGCAGGTCCTGCGACTCCAGCCGCTGCACGAGGGTCTCGACGAGGGGCTGGACCGGCAGCTCCGGCACCCCCACCGCGGCGGCGACCACGTTGGGAACGAGCCCGGGATCGTTGACAGGCCCGAGGTCGACGAGCCAGAGCCCGTCGGGGTGATGGTCCATGCGCTCGGCGGCGACCTGGATGGCGAGGCGCGTCTTCCCGCTGCCGCCCGCGCCCGTGAGGGTGACCATGGAGTGCTCGTCGAGGAGCCGGCCTACGTCCTGCATCACCGCGTCGCGGCCGATGAACGTGGTCTGCTGCAGAGGCAAGTTGTTCGGGACCCTGTCGACGGACCGCAAGGGCGGGAACTGCGCGCGTAGGTCAGGACCCAACAGCTGGAAGACACGCTCCGGTCGAGCGAGGTCCTTGAGCCGGTGTGTTCCGAGGTGCACGAGGGCGACACCTGGCGCCAGGCGGTCGGCCACCATGTCGGCGGTGGTGCTGGACACGACGATCTGGCCCCCGTGAGCCAGCGCCCGCAGTCGGGCGGCGCGGATGATCGTGGGGCC
>DASZJL010000085.1:0-10457 GCA_035948135.1 Acidimicrobiales bacterium
TGCGCGTTCCACCGGGGATGCAGCGCGTGCCAGCGCCCGTCGAACACGATGTTCAACGTGTCCTGGTCGGCGTAGGTGATCTCGTCGGCCCGCGCCAAGGCCGTTGCGAACAGCGTCTCGGTGGCGTCGTGTGCACGCCACCAGTCGAGATCCAGGAGGAGCACCCCGCTGTTGAGGTAGCGCAGGGGGTTGGCGATGCCGAGGGCCTGGATGCGGGCCCGCTCGTACAGGGGTACGACATTGGCGACGGCGGCGAGCGGCGCGCCCGCGAGGTCGGTGGCCACCAGGTCGTCGAGCGGGCCCGTGACCAGCAGATCGGCGTCGAGATAGAGCACCCGCGAGGCCTCGGGAACGAGCTGCGGCAGCAGGTAGTACAGGAACACAACCGTGCGGTACTGCTCGGTGAGGGGCAGGGCGCCGAGCGCGTCCTTGTCGACGCCGTGGACTTCGAGCGCCGCCCCGAACGACGCCACCATCGCCTCCAGTTCGGGGAGGCGAGCGTGGCCAGTGAGGGCACCGTCGTGCAGCAGATGGACAGTGACGTCGCCGCCGAGGTTGTCGAGGCACGAGCGGATGGCGACCGAGCAGTACGGCAGGAACTCGGCGCTGCTGGTGAATGCCACGTGCGTTCTGTCGGACGGAGTCATGAGTGGCTCATCGCCAGGTAGGCGTCGGCGAAGCGGCCGCCGAGGGTGATCAGCCCCGGCCCGGTGAAGTGGAGTCCGTCGGCCGCCAGGGGCAGGTCGTCGGTGTTCACCACCCGGACGTCGAGGGTCGCGGCGGCCACCCGGTCGATGGCCGAGCGGACCAGTGCGAGTCCCTGGGGCGATGCCGTCGGGTTCTCGGCGCGGATCCGTCCGAGCACCACGGGCAGGTGGGGCGAACCGAAGTCCGAGCGAACCTGGTCGATCAGATGGCGGAGGTTGGCGGCGTAGTTCCCACCCATCGTCAGATCCTGGCCGTCGCTCTCCCCCTGCATCCAGAAGAAGGCGGCCACGTGAGGCGGGGCGATACCGCGGATGCGGGATCCGAGGGCGTCGTTCACCGCCGAGCGCATCGCCGCATAGAGCCCGTCGGTGCGGCTGGGGTCCCACACGGTGGCGAGCGCCGTGCCGCTCACGGCCTCCTTCACGGCAAGGGCCGTGCCGTCCAGTCGAGTGGCCAGGCGGCGCATGGCCGAGACCTCGGGCCCGTAGAGCCCGTTCGGCAGCGGCGGTGTGGTGCTCCATGCCCTGGTCTCGTTGACCCAGAACAGCTCGTTCGCCCGGGGACGGCTGAGATCGGGCGGCAGCGGCATTCCCATGCTCCCCTGCCCGACCATGTTCGACTGGCCGGCGAACACGAACAGTGGGGCGGGGGCGTCGGCGCTGCTCTTCGAGCAGTCGCTGAGAACGACGGCCGCGGCGCAAATGACGAGCCCGACGGCGGCGACGGCGCGGAACCTGCGGCGCAGTGCGGACAAACGTGAGTCCGCGACCGTCATGGCGTGATCAAGCTAGTGACCCGAGTCGGGTCACTGCCCCGCGCCCCCCGCCCCTCCGGGGTCAGGGACCCGGGCGCCACTTGGGTCTGCCGAACCTCGAACCGTGCCTTGCGCCGTAGGGCGGGACGTTCGATCACGAACCACGCGCGGCCACGATCACGAGGAGGAAGGCGAGCGCCGGGAACAGGCGCAGCGCACGGCGGATGTAGAAGCCTCGCCGAGAGATGCCGCCGCTGAGGTTGATCTCGTCGATCAGGATCGACGTGATCAGGAAGCCGCTGAGGGCGAAGAAGGCGTCGACACCGTCGGGCCCTGAGACTGACCCCTCGTTGGTCGGCAGCACGGTCACGTCCTGCCGACGCCGGAAGAGCTTCCCTCGGGACGCTCAGTACGCAGAGCGGCGTACGAGGACGGCGGGGACCGTCATCAGGAGCAACGCAATGTCCTGCCGAAGCGACCAGCCGTCGATGTACGCCAGGTCGAGCTTGATCATGTCGTCGTAGTCGACGACATGGCCGCCTGCGACTTGCCACAGCCCGGTGATCCCGGGCCGCACATTGTGCCGGCGCCGAGCGGATCCGTTGAACTCGTCGGGATCGACGGGCAAGGGCCGGGGCCCGACCAGGCTCATGTCGCCGGTGACGACGTTGAAGAACTGCGGGAGCTCGTCGATGGAGAGGCGACGGATCAGGGAGCCGACCGGAGTGACCCGGGGATCGTCGGGAACCTTGAACAACAACCCGTTGGCGACGTTGGCGTGCAGCAGGTCTTCGGTGTGGGTGTCGGCATCGGGCACCATCGACCGGAATTTCCAGATGCGGAACTGACGTCCGTCGAGCCCAACCCGCCACTGGCGGTAGAACACGGGACCCCGGTCGTACATCCACACCGCGAGGGCGACGATGGCGAACACCGGCGCCAGGAGGACGATCAGCGATCCGGCGACGACGACGTCGAGCACTCGCTTGGTCCACATGCGGTGCCGGCGGGGGGTGAGGCGTCCCAGGGGCACGACACCGAGGTCACCGATGTGCGCGGCGGCCGGGCGAGGGCCGGAGCCGACCGGCAAGACGAGGGCACAGTCGATGTCGGTGTCGGGGGCCGGGTCGGCGGCCGCCCAGCCCTCCAACAGCGTCTGCTCGCCCACGTCAGCGATCAGGATCTGATCGATCTCGCCGCGCTGCAACATGGCCCAGGCCCGGGCCCGGTCAGTGGCGCTGGGCGTGTCGACCTCGACGGTGGCGGCGATGCGCACGCCACATTCGGGAAAGCCGCTCACTCGGCGCTGCAGCTGGCGGAGACGGTCGTAGGTACCCACCGCGATCGCCGGCCGAAGCCCGAGCTCGCGGCGGCGACCCTTGGACACGATGACCCACGCGATGGCGCGGGACGCAACGAGCACGGCGGCGGCCGCGGCGGCCGACAACAGCCAACGGCCTGGGTGCGGACCGTCGGTGAGCGCGAGCGCTCCGAGGAGGGCCAGCACGGACACCGGCAGAAGCTGGATGTACCAACCCAGACCCTGGGCCTCGACGGTCATGCGGCGGCGATAGAGGTGGCTGACCCATGCGCCGGCGAGGAAGGCGGCGGCGGCGAGCAGCGACACGCTGGCGTCGTTCCCGGCGGCGCTGACGGCAACGAGGACGAGCATGGCGTCGAGGGCGATGACGCCCACCCGCGGCGCGGAGGCGTGGAAGGTCTCGGCCGCCTCCATCCAACCCGGCTGCGGGACGCGGGCGCTGGTGACCGACGGCGCGACGACGGGGAGAGTGCCGACGTGGCTCTGGTCGAGCATCAATGCTCCGCCGTGCCGGCTCACGCGGAGCGGGCCGAGCGGTGGTGTCGTCGGCCGTGTTGGTTCCGACGCACCATGTACCACCCGACAGCGATCAGCACCGCGGCCAGCAGCAGCAGGCGCAACAGGCCCATGCCGGTGAACGCCAGGAACGAGTTCGGGTTGCTCGCTGACACCAACGGGGCGGCACCGGCACCCCCCGAGAACGAGGTGCCGAGCACGCTCGCGCTGTCGAGGACGGTGTAGTTGGTGCAGGCCACGTTCTTGCCCGGCGACTGGGCGCACACGAGGTAGGCGCCAGGTGGCACGTCAGGCACGGTGAACGTCGTCTCGACGCCGCTGTTGGGCGCAGCCTGCGCCTGCTCGCTCCCGGAGGCGATCAGCCGGCCAAGGGGCCCCATGGCGGCGAGCACACCGGACGAGCGGCCGCCGGCCGGAAGGGCGAATTGCGACGAGCAGACGATGCTCTGGTTGGCGGTCGACGACGCCACCGGGATGCCGTTGAAGGTGATGGTGACCAGCGCCCCGGTGGTGGCGTTGCAGACGCGGACCCGCACGACGACCTTGACCGTGCTCCGGTCGATGCTGATGACGATGACCAGGTCGCCACCGCCTTGCGACGGGCTGGTGGTCGTCGTGCCGCCGGTCGTCGTGCTGGTGGTGGTGTTCCCCGGCGTGGTCGACGGGGGCGCGACGGTCGACGTCGTCGAGCAGTTGTCGAACGGGTAGCTACACCCTGTGGTCTGGGCCTGACCCGGTGACGCCGAAATCAAGGCGCCAATCGAGAAGGCCACGGTGATGGCGACAATCAGCAAGGCAGCAAGCCTCGAGTGTCGCTTCGACGTCCCCTGCTTCATCGGCCCTTCCCCCGAGTGCGAAGTTTGCCGCATATCGACGAACCAGCGCAATGCCCGCCGACGGCCCATACGTGCGATGGAAGACGAAACCATACCCCGTGCTGGAGTAACTAAGGATTCGCCACCGAGGGTGGGATCCCTTCCTCCACCGCCGAGGATTTACGCCTGGCTGCGCCGCCCCCTAGGCGTCGTCGCTGCCTTGGAAGCCTTGGAGGCCTTCGCCGCCTTCTTGGTGGCCTTCGCCGTCTTCGCCGTGGCGGTACGGGTGCTGGGTGTGGCGGCCCGCTTCCTGGGGGTCCGAGCCGGCCGGTCGTTCGCGGGGAACGCAGCCCGTAGGGCCTCGAGCTGGTCGGCCAGCCCGAGGATCTGCTCCTCGAACTCCCCCTGCCGGGCGGCCCGCTGGGCGGTCGCCGAGCTGACCCCGTCGGTCAGGCGACGCACGCTGGCAGCGACACCGGTGAGCCCCGCGAGCTCGGCGGAGACCTCGGTCATGGCGGCGGCCATGCGCTCGGAATTCGCGACATACAGCGACGAGATGGTCTCGACCGCATCGGCCAGCCCCTCGACGCGGCCCGCCAGCTCGGCCACGGCGGCGGCTCGGGGCAGCGACCGGACCGTCTCGGACACCTTCTCGACGCGGTCAGACAGGGTTTGGGTCGTCTTCGGAAGGGGCCGCACGGCCCGCACCATCTTGTCGACGCGTTCTGTCAGCTGTTCCAGCGCCGTCGACACGGCGTCGAGGTCTTGTGGCTGCTGCTGAGCGGCGATGGACTCGACCATTCGCGCCAGCGCGTCCATCCGCCGGGACAGATCATCGAGCCGACGCCCGATGGCCGGCAACACTGGCTCGGTTCCCCGGGGCCCAGGGCGAACCTCGACCGCGGCCGAGGACTCAGCTGCGGCCCCCGCGCCCTTGGCCGGTTCGGCGTCCGGCTTGTCGCCGCGGCCCTTGCGGGGCGCACGCTTCGCGGGGGCGGGCGCCATGGCGTGACCCGCCTCCTCTTCTGGCCAGTCCAAGCGGACCCGGAAATCCCGCGGCTCCTCGGCGGCCATCGGACAACGGTATCCGACGGCCTAGCGGGACGAGCCGGAGCGAGCGAGCAGGGTGGCGGTCATCCGGGCCGCGACAGCATCCCACGAGCGCTCACGCCGCACGTCCTCGCGAGCGCGCCACACGCGCTCGTACAGGGCGTCGTCGGACAGCGCCTCGGCGATGGTGTGCGCCACTTCCTCGGCGTCCCCGTCCGGGGCGACCAGCCGCCCGCCGTCGCCGATGAGCTCCGGCATGGCGAAGGCCCGGCGCCCGACGCAGGGCCGGCCGACCGCCAGGGCCTCGGAGAACACCATGCCGTAGGCCTCGAATCGGGAGGGCACGACGAGCAGGTCGTGGTCGGCCCACAACGCCGGCGCCCGGTCGGCCCCGACGTACCCGGCGAAGTTGACCCACGACGGCGGCGGCGACCCGGCGAGCGGCCACCTGGCCGGGCCGGCGACGGTGAGGGTGACGTCGTGACCGCGCTGACGGAGGAGCTCGGTGGCCGCCAGCACCTGGTCGCCGCCCTTGCGCTCGAAGTCGGCGCCCATGAACAGCAGTCGTCCGGTGCGCGCCGGCCGGCGGTCGGTGGGCGGCACGTGGTGCATCCCCGCCCCGACGACGTGCACCCGGTCGGGCGCCACGGCCTGCCGCTCCACCAGCCAGTCGCGGAACCACGATCCGAAGACGAAGATCCCGGCTAGCCCGTCGTAGTTGCGCCGTTGCTCTCGCGCGAGGCGCTCGAGCACACGGCGCGTGGTGGGGATGACGCTGAGGTAACGGCCTTCGAACTGGTCGAAGTACGCCACCGCCACGTCGAAGTTCATGTCTTGGTACGCGAACGTCGGCACGCCGGCCGGCGAGTCGTCGTCGGCGTTGGAGACCACGACGTCGCAGTGGCGCTGGCGGGCCTGGCGTCGGATCGAGCGCGCCGCCAGCGCCCGATTGAGCCGGCCGTACTTCCACGGTGTCGACATGGGCGCGTGCAAGAGGCGGAGGGCGACCTTCCCGGGTACCGGACGCTGCGCCTCGATGGAAACCACCTCGACCGGCTGTCGCTCCAGCGCCGCCTGCAGGCTGGCGGGGATGAGAGACCACGTCGTGGCGCGCGGGTTCCACCATGAGCACGCGAACCCAACGCGAAGCCGGTCGAGTCGGGGGTCGGCGCCCCCGTCACTCACCGGTCACGCAGGGCGCAGAGCAGGAGGTTCGTAGCGCCGAACAGCGGGTGGAAGCGCGTCGGCGGGGCCGGGATGAGCGGCACGAAGAAGGTGCGGTCCGCCCACTCGTTGAGCTGCTCGAGTGAGTCGTACACGCTGTAGGAATACGCCACGCCCCCGTCGCCCGCCGTAAGCAGGTAGGGACGGCCGCGGTTGCGGAGGCGGAATGCCAGCGGCCACAGCCCCGCGGTGTGGAGGGCGTACTTGGCGGCGCGGTGCGCAGGGCCGCCGTTGGCGAAGCGGTTCTCGTCGGAGAGGAAGATCGCCCGCCGGGCCACTCGCGTCATCTCGGTGAGGATCGGGACGGGATCTGCGACGTGATGCAGGATGCCGAACTCACAGACGACGTCGAAGGCCCCGTCCTCGAACGGCATCTGGTCGCCGCGACCCTCGATCAGGCTTTCTGACGGGATGCCCTTGCTCTCCGCCTGCTCGAGCAGGGCCTTCACCGGCTCGATGCCCTTCACTTCCAGGTCGGGGTGGCGGTCGAGGAAGTGCTTGACACCCCGGCCGGTGCCGGTGCCGACGTCGAGCACGCTCTTGTAGCCGTAGCCGTCGATGAGCGCGGAGACGAAGTCGAGGGCGACGTAGTGCTCGTCGCCTTCCGCCAGGAAGTCTTCGTCGTACTGGTCGGCGTTCGCCGTGTAGAAGTCGTGCTGCAGCTGTTCGGGAGATGCCGATTCGTCCCGATCCCGGCGCCGCGCCCCCAAGCCTTTCACCGCGCTCATCGTAGCGACCGGTAGGGTGCTCAAGCCCCTGGGGTGCGAGAGAGGGAGTGGTGACCACGGACCGGGCAGTCCGATTCCTGCGCCGCGTGGTGCCCGGCTCGGCGTTGGTCTGGCTCGAGGTGCCACTGCGGTTCCTGCTGCGAGCGTGGACGCGTCTTGCCACGGTCGCCATGACTCCGCTGGCACGGCTGCCGGGCCGCTTGGGGCCGCCTCGCCACGTCGAGGGCGATCCCCAGCGCTTCGCGGAAGAGGTCGGTGCCCACCTGGTGCCGCGACTCCCCGGCTGCGTGCTGTCCTATCCGGTGCCGCCGGCCGCGGCCGAGCTCAACCGGGAGTACGTCGTCCAAAGCTGGTTCGAGCTCCCGCCGACGTACGTGCTCGACGTCGAGGACGGCCGGGTGTGCGGGTCGGACGCGTCGGTCATCGGCCCCGGCGGGACGTTCTTCACGGACGTGGCCAACCGCTTCATCCCGGACCGCACGGCGTATCCGATCCTGCGCACACCGGTGCTCCCGCCCGTCCAGAAGGTGGCAGGGACCGGCGCGGTCGTCGCCACCGCCTTCGACGAGTACTACTACCACTGGATGTCAGAGGTGCTCCCCCGGTTCGCGGTGCTCGGTGACCTTCTCGACGAGGCCGACTTCGTCGTCGCCCCCGCGTCCACCCGGTTCCAGCGAGAGTGCCTGGCGCGCGTCGGTGTCGAGCCGCATCGGATCCTGGAGCCGAACCGAAGAACCCAGTACCAGTTCGACCGGCTACTGGTGCCGTCGCTTTCGGGCGTGATGAACCACACGCGCCCCGAGTCGGTGAAGTACTTGCGGCAACTGTTCGGCGTGCAGTCGCACAAGGGCGACGGCGGCCGCCGCATATACGTCTCGCGCCGCGGCGAGTTCCGCCGCAAGGTGAGCAACGAGGCCGAGGTCCTCGACGTGCTCGACAAGTACGGCTTCGAGGCGGTCGACCCGGGCACGATCACCGTGGCCGAGCAGGCCGTGCTGTTTGCCGAGGCCAGCATCGTGGTCGGTCCGCACGGAGGTGGCCTCACCAACGTCGTGTTCTGCGCGCCGGGGACCGTCGTCGTCGAGCTCCTCTCGCCCCTCGGCCAAACCCTGTGCTTCTGGACCCTGACCAACACCGCGGGGTTGCGGTACGAGCCGCTCTTCGGGCGACGCACCCCCGGGCTGGCGGCGACCGACCGGCGGGCCGTGCAGTGGCGTGACATCGACGTCGACTGTGGCGAGCTCGTTCGTCATCTCGACCGGCTGCTGGACAAGACGGCGTGATCACCCGTCACCTGCACGACGCCAATCGAGACGTGGCCGTCTTGTGCTGCACCGAGGCGGGCCGCCTCGAGCGCCAGTCGGTGCTCCTGTGCGAGACGATCCGCCGACGAGGTGGACGCTTCGCCGACCTGCCCGTCTACAGCTTCCAACCCCGGCCCGGACCGGCGTTGGCGGCGAAGACCCGCGAGCGGTTCGCCGAGCTCGGCGTCGTCCACATCGAGGCGCCGCTGAACGTGTGCCTCCCGAGCTATGGGTTCGGCAACAAAGCCCACGCGGCCGCCTTCGCGGAGGCCTTCCTCGACCACGACATCTTCGTGGTCATGGACTCGGACATGCTCGTGCTCTCCGAGCCCCGCGAGTTCGACCTGCCGGATGGCGTCGATCTCGCCCTCCGCCCGGAGCCGTTCAAGGTCGCGGGCACCACCGATGACGACGAGAACGCCGAGATGTGGGACGCCTTCGAGCGCCACGCGGGCGTGAACGGGCCGCGCCGGTATGTCGAGACCACCGTCTCCCGGGAGCGCATCCGCGCTTATTACAACTCCGGTCTGATCGTCGCCCGGCGGAGCCTCGGTCTGATGCGGCGGTGGCACGACCTGACCGAGAGCCTGGCCAACTCCGGAGTCATCCCCCAGGACTCGCGTGCCATCTTCACCGAGCAGTACGGACTGGCGATGGCCATCGCCACCCTGGGGGTCGAGCCCGACATTCTGCCGCCCACGTACAACTACGGCCTCCCGTGGCACGATCAGCTCCCCGACGACGTGCGGGCCGCGAGGCTCGGCGACGTCGTTGTCGCTCACTACTTCCACATGTTCGACCTTCCCGGTCGCGCCAATGCCTTGACCCGCGTTCCCGGTCTGCGCCTGACGGCGGATGATGCTGAGATCGCCGAGCTGATCCGGGCGACGGGCGTCACGCCCGATCCCATGTCGGCGCCGATCCGTTCGGCCCGCCTCCTCGGGCGCGAGCGGGCGGTGCAGCTCGCCAAGCGACTGGGCGTCCGACGCCGCTACGGCGCGATGCTCGAAAACGACGACCAATGAGTACACAACCGCCTGTTCAGCGATCGCTCACCCACGTCATCAAGCAGGCGTGGCGCCTGTTCGAACCGACGACGAGGCGCAAGATCGTCATTTCCGCGCTCCTGTCGGCGGTGCTGGCCGCCATGGATGCCATCGGCGTCGGCCTGGTGCCGCGGCTGATCCGCGAGTTCGTGACCCCGACCAACCACAGCGGCTTCCTCGGGAACGCGTCCACAACGGCGGTGGCGATCGTGATCGTCGCCTTTCTCATCGGCAAGTCAGTCGGTTCTGGACTGGTGATGGTGTGGCAGTCGTCGTTCCTGGCGAACGACGAGGGCGACCGCAGCGTGAAGATGTTCCGCCGCATCCTCGCCATGCCGTACCTGGAGACGTCGGAGCGAGGGACGGCGGGGCTCATCCGCGACCTCCACGTCGCCATGCCCCAGCTCTACCGGGCCGCGGGAGGCGGGTTGGGCGTGTTGATCGCCGACGGCCTGGGCCTGCTCGGCCTGATCGTCGTCATCTTCGTCAGCTCGCCGATCATGGGAGTCGTCCTCGCGGTCGTGCTCGTGATCGCCGCCCAGCTGTACAGCCGCGTCATCAGATCGCCGACCGGCAAGCTGGCCGACCGCCTCCAAGTCGACAACCGGGACTTCCTCAACGCGATCGGGGAGTCGTTCGGCGGCCTCAAGACGCTGAAGGCCTTCGGCGCCGAAGACCTCGCCACGAGCCGCTTCTCGCTGGTCCGCAAGCGGTATTCGGCGACGGCCCGCGACGTGCTCGTGTACTCGCAGGTGGCTCGTTACTACCTGGAGATCGTCCTGGTCGTTGGCCTCGGCCTGTGCCTGGGGGTGCAGGCGATCGTGAACGGGCAGGGCGCGATCCTGGCGTCATTCGGCCTGCTTTCGGGAGTGGCGGCCCGGGCGATGCCGGCGCTGGCTAGGGCCCTGACGTCAGTGACGCTGATCAAGGTCTCGGGTACGGCCGTCGACGACCTGGCGCCCGACCTGGCCGCGGTCGACGAGCTCAGCGA
>DASZJL010000086.1:0-2419 GCA_035948135.1 Acidimicrobiales bacterium
GCCGCAAGGAGCTGGTCAAGGTCGTGCGGCACAAGGCAGAGGAGGGACGCGTGGCAGTTCGCAACCTGCGCCGCGCGGGGCGACACGAGCTGGAGGCACTGCAGAAGGACGGTGAGCTGTCGACCGACGAGCTCGAGCGCGGCGAGAAGGAGCTGGAGAAGATCACGCACGACCAGGTCGCGCTGATCGACCAGCTGCTTGCGCACAAAGAGCAAGAGCTCATGGCGGTCTGAGGCAAGCGACATGACCAACGGCACCGACGATCACGACGAGTCCACCCCCGCCTTCGGCGGGTTCTCTGATTCCGACAACACCGAGCAGGACCCCGAGGAGCCCTCGAGCTATCACTCCGGGCGCGTGCGCATCATCGGCGCCGAGCCGGCGGGCGACTCCGTCCCCGAGGTGACCGGCCCCGTAGAGGACAGCCACCCGGACCTACCGCACTGGAACGACGCGCCGACCGGGCAGGTCCCTGCCATCCTCGATCGCAGCACCGGCGAGGAGGCCGCTGTCGCGCCGCCCATGTGGCGCGAGGAGGACAACGACTGGGAGGCCCAGGAGGAGGTCTTCGAGCCTTCGATGCTCTCGGGCGACCTGCCGGCCGTCGGCGCCCTGCTCGACGAGCAGCGGCGAGAGGAGGCCGACGCCGATCGCCAGCCGTGGCACTTCGAATCCGACGACACGCTCGTGATCCCGCCCGAGCCCGACCTCACCGCGCCCGGATCCCTGCCCGAGCCAGAGCTGGACACCGGCCCCCGCCGCCGCGTGTCCGCGGCGCCCCGACGCGAACGGCAGCGCCATGAGGCGCCCGAGCCGGTCGGCTGGAGCGAGCCCGAAGCGGCGCCGCCCGACGAGCCCGCGGCCGAGCCCGAGCCCGAGTTCGAGCCCGTCGGCGTGTCGCCGCAGGTGGCCTCGGCCGAGACGGCGGCAGCATCGGTCGTCGCCGCATCGCGGCTCAGCCCCCCGTCGCCGCCCGAGCCCAAGGTCCGTGCCCCGCGCACCTCGAGAGCCAGCGCTTCCCGCACCGGGAACGTGCCCACGGGTGGCACCTCCGGCCGCGACATGCGCGTTGCGATCATCAGTGGCGTCCTGCTCGGTGCCCTCGGGCTGATCTGCTTCGCGGTCGGGACCGTGGCCACCCTGGCCATCGTGACGCTCGTGGTCCTGCTCGCCACCGCCGAGGGCTACGCCGCCTTCCGCCGCGCCCAGTACCACCCGGCCACGTTGCTCGGCCTGGTCGCGGTCCTGTCGTTGATGATCGAGACCTACAACAAAGGTGTCGCGGCACTGCCGCTCGTCCTCGTGCTCCTCGTCGCGGGTTCCTTTATCTGGTACCTCGCCCGCGTCGAGCCCGCGGCAGATCCCGCCTCGGGCATGCTCTCGACGGTCTTCATATTCGTGTGGGTCGGCGCCTTCGGGTCCTTCGCTGCGCTCCTGCTCAACCCGAACCTGTTCCCCGACCGTCACGGCATCGCCTTCATCCTCGCCGCAGTGATCGTCACCGTGACCGACGACGTGGCCTCGCTGCTCGTGGGCTCGGCCATCGGCAAACACCCGCTCGCCCCCTCCATCAGCCCCAACAAGAGCTGGGAGGGTCTGATCGGTGGCGCGCTCGCCGCGATCTTGGTGTCCGTCGTCGTGGTCCACTTCATCCACCCGTGGACGGTGAGCAAGGCGTTGATCTATGGCGTCGTCGTTGCCATCGTGGCGCCGCTCGGCGACCTCAGCCAGTCGATGATCAAGCGGCACCTCGGCCTCAAGGACATGGGCCGGCTGTTGCCCGGGCACGGCGGCGTCCTCGATCGCTTCGACGGCCTCCTCTTCGTCCTGCCCGCCACGTATTTCGTGGTCAAAGCGCTTCACCTCGGCTGAGCGGATGCGCTCAGTCAGCCTGATGGGCTCTTCCGGCTCTGTCGGCACGCAGGCCCTCGACGTCATACGCGCCGAACCGCAGCGCTTCCGGGTCCACGCGCTCGCGGCGCACCGCTCGGCCGACGTGCTCGTCGCCCAGGCAACCGAGTTCCACCCCGACGTCGTCGTCATCGGTGACCCCGCCCTCCACGCGGTTGTGCGCGATGGCGTACCCGGAGGCATCGAGGTGTTGGTCGGCGAGGAGGGCATGGTCGCAGCCGCGCAAGGGGCCGACGTGGTGCTCAACGCCGTCGTCGGCTTCGCCGGGCTCCCGGTGACGATGGCGGCGCTCGAGGCGGGCCGGCGCCTCGCCTTGGCCAACAAGGAGTCCCTCATCGCAGGCGCACCCGTGGTGCAGAAGGCGCGGAGCACGCCGGGCGCCGAGATCGTCCCGGTGGACTCGGAGCACTGCGCGCTACACCAGTGCCTTGCCTCTGTGCAGGGGACGACGGACGTGGCCCGCTTGCTGCTGACCGCGTCCGGTGGCCCCTTCCGCGACTGGCCGGCG
>DASZJL010000087.1:0-25701 GCA_035948135.1 Acidimicrobiales bacterium
GGTCCGGTGATTCTGGATCAGTGTCTCCACGGCGTTCACCGCTGCGTCGAGCGCCTTGTCGTACGCATAATCACCGAGCTGCGCCAACTGGTGGGGCTGGCCGTCGGGGAGGCCTTCCGCCCCGTGGAGCGTGTCCCAGTACCCGTTGTAGGCGGCGAGGACTGCTGCCTTGTCGGCGGCTTGGGGGTCGGCGGTCGTTGGCGGAGCGGTGCTTGTGGCCTGGGACGACGCCCGTTCGACGTGGACGCCGCCGCCGCTCGAGCAGGCTCCGATTGCGAGCGCCGCGGCGGTGAACCAAACCAGCGCAGACGTCCGCTTGGCGAGCACAGTCCATTTTGCGCAATTTCACAGCCGCGGCAAAAGACCAACTTCGACCCACCCGAACGGGCCATGACACGCGTGGCCACCGGCGATTCTGGACGATGAGAACTAGGTTCCCGGCCATGGCTGGACCGCTGCAGGGCTTCAAAATCATCGAGATGGCGGGGATCGGCCCCGGGCCGTTCACGGCGATGATGCTCGCCGACATGGGGGCTGAGGTCCTGCGTGTCGACCGCCCCAACGCCCGTGTGCTCAACCCTGACAAGGACGTCCTCAACCGCGGCCGCCGCTCGATCGCGGTCGACCTCAAGCACCCGGACGGCGTGCAGACCGTGCTGCGCCTCGTCGAGCAAGCCGACGCGCTCCTCGAGGGCTTCCGGCCGGGTGTGATGGAGCGCCTCGGACTCGGCCCCGACGAGTGCCTGGCCCGCAACCCCAAGCTGGTCTACGGGCGCATGACGGGCTGGGGACAGGAAGGGCCGCTGGCCCACGCCGCCGGCCACGACATCAACTACATCGCCATCGCCGGCGTCCTCAACAACTTCAAGCGCGATGGCGAGCGCCCGGTGCCGCCCAACAACCTCGTCGGTGACTTCGGCGGCGGCGGTCTCCTGCTCGCGTTCGGTCTCGTGTGCGGTCTGCTCGAGGCGTCCCGATCGGGCAAGGGCCAGGTCGTCGACGCCGCCATGGTCGACGGCGCGGCCGTGCTCAGCACCATGATTCACGCCTTCGTCGCCATGGGCATCTGGCAGGACAACCCGGGTCACAACATGCTCGACACCGGGGCGCCGTTCTACGAGGTGTACGAGACGGCCGACGGCAAGTTCATGGCTATCGGCGCCATCGAGCAGCAGTTCTACGCCGAGCTGCTCGAGCGCTCGGGGCTGAAGGACATCGAGCTTCCGTTCCAGATGGACCGTGACCAGTGGCCGGCGATGAAGGATCAGTTCGCCGCGCTGTTCAAGCGCAAGACGCGCGACGAATGGCAGTCGATTCTCGAGGGCACCGACGCATGCGCAGTGCCGGTGCTGTCGATGACCGAGGCGCCCAGCCATCCCCACAACGTCGCCCGTCAGACGTTCATCGAGCGCGACGGTGTCGTCCAACCTGCGCCTGCCCCGCGCTTCAGCCGCACCGCTGCCGCTATTGCCAGTCCGCCGCCCGCACCCGGCGAGCACACCGACGACGCGCTCACCGACTGGGGCTTCACCGCCGACGAGGTGGCCAAGCTTCGGGAGGCGGGAGCGGTCAGTCAGACCGAGGGCTGAGCGGTGGCCACCCTCGTCTCCTTCCACGCCCATCCCGACGACGAAGCAATCCCCACCGGGGGCACGCTGGCCAAGGCGGCCAAGGACGGCCACCGGGTGGTGCTCGTGTTCGCCACCAAGGGCGAGCACGGCGAGGTCGAGGAGGGTTTCCTCGATCCGGGTGAGACCCTCACCGAGCGGCGCGTCGAGGAAACGCAACGCTCTGCCGAGATCCTGGGCGCGTCACGCGTCGAGTTCCTCGGCTATGTCGACTCGGGGATGATGGGGACGCCCGAGAACGACGCCTCTGGCTCGTTCTGGCAGGCCGACCTCGAGGAGGCGGCAGCCAAGCTGGCGGCGATCCTCACCGAGGAGAAGGCCGACGTCCTCACGATCTACGACGACCACGGCGTCTACGGCCACCCCGACCACATCCAGGTCTACCGAGTCGGGGTCCGCGCTGCAGAGATGGCCGGCACGCAGCGGGTGTACGAGTCCACGGCAAACCGCGACGACGTCCAGCGCGGGCTCCTCGAGGCCCGCGAGATGGGCGTCGAGGCTCCTGGCGACCTCGACCCCGACGCCTTCAAGGACTTCGGTGTCACCGACGCCGAGATCACCACCGAGATCGACGTCAGCGAGTTCCTCGACGTGAAACGGGCAGCAATGCGGGCGCACGCCAGCCAGATCTCCGAGGCGTCGTTCTTCCTCTCGATGCCCGACGAGTTCTTCGCCCGCGCATTCGGCCAGGAGTGGTACATCCGCCGTGGCCCGCGCCCCGAGCAGCGGGAGACCAGTCTCTTCGACGGACTGGAAGCGTAGTGAGCGAGCGGAAGCGAGCGAACCAGTGTGAACGCGGTTTGCCTCACAGCCGCGGTAGGCGGCGCCCGTGAGGCTGTACCTCGTGCGCCACGGCCAGCCGCTGGCCCGCTACGACGAGGACCACGACCCCGGCCTGGACGACGTGGGTCGGGCCCAGGCCGACGCGGTGGCTGCCGAGCTGGCATCGCTCGGGCCGCTGCCCGTTGTCACCAGCCCACTCCGGCGCACCCGTGAGACGGCGGCGCCGTTCGAGCGGCGTTGGAACGTCACCGCCGCCGTTGAGCCGGCGGTCGGAGAGGTGAAGTCGCCCACCGACGACCTGGCCGAGCGGTCGGCCTGGCTGGGGGAGATACTCCGAGGCAATCGGAGGTGGGGTGAGCTCGACGCCGAACGGCAGCGATGGCGGGACGGCGTGATCGCCGCGTTGCTGGCGCTCGACGAGGACACGGTCGTCGTCACCCACTACATCGCCATCAACGCCGCCGTCGGAGTTGCTACTGCCGACGACCGGGTCATCAACTTCCGCCCCGACAACTGCTCGTCGACAATCCTCGAGAGCGACGGCAACCACCTGACCCTCGTCGAACTGGGCCGCGAGAGACAAACAGTCGTGCGATGAGTTGGACGCACACCGGGTTCGCCCAGAAGATCCGGTTCGGATCGGGAGCGCTCGACGACGTTCCTTCGATCGTGCGAGAAGCGGGCGGCCGGCGCGTGTTGCTCGTCACCACTGAGGGCCGGCTGGCCTCGCCCGACGGCGAGCGCCTCACCAAGGCACTCGGCCGCGAGCTCGAGTCCACGTTCGCCGGCGTCCAGTCCCACGTGCCCGCGCCCGCCGTGCAGGCCGCGGTGCAGCAGGCGCGCCGCGATGGCGTCGACGCCGTGGTCTCCTTCGGGGGTGGCTCGGCCGCCGATCTGGCCAAGGCCGTCTGTTACTTCACCGAGCAGGAGGCGGGGACGCCCGGCGCCACGTGGCTCGACCGTCCGGCGCTGCCGCACGTCGCCATCCCCACCACGTACTCGGGCGCCGAGCTGACGCCGTTTTTCGGCGTGACCGACCCCGCGACGCGACGCAAGAGCGGCGGCGGCGGGCCCACCATCGCGCCGGTCGCCGCCGTCTACGACCCCGACCTCACGGTCTCGACTCCGGGTCGGGTGAGCGCCGAGACGGGGATGAACGCCCTGGCCCACTGCGTCGAGGCCGCGTACTCGCCGGCGCGCACCCCGGAGGCCGAAGCGGTCGCCCTCGCCGGGGTTCGCCTGATCGCCCGGTGGCTTCCGGCCGTCGTCGACGATCCCGTCGACCTGATCGCCCGCACGCACATGTTCGAAGGTGCGGCCCTCGCCGGCCGGGCTCTCCAGAACGCGAGCATGGGTGTGCACCACGGGCTGGCCCAACTCGTGGGTGGGCGCACCGGGATCGCGCACGGCCTCGCCAATGCCGTCATCCTGGCCCACGCCATGCGCTTCAACGCCGACGCCGTGTCCGACGAACTGCGGCGCATCGGCGAGGCGCTAGGCGACCCCGACGACCCGGCGGCCGCGGTCGACCGGCTGGTCGAGCGCCTCGGGCTACCCGCCCGGCTGTCGGACTGCGGCGTCACCGACGACGACCTCGACGCGGTCGTGCGCCTTTCGCAGTCGAACGCGCCGGTGCAGATGAACCCGCGCCCGGTGTCCGAGGACGACGCTCGGTCGATCCTCGACGCCGCGTTCTAAGAGTTAGGCGGCGCCACCGCCGCCCGCGGAGCGGCCTTCCTCGGTGCGCCAGATGGCGTTCGGAAGCTGGCGGATGTCGTCCTTTGCCAAGCAGACGCGAACGCCGATGCGCTGGGCGGCGGTGATCACGTCACGGTCGAGGTAGGAGCTGAAGAGGACGATCGCCTGATCGGGGTGCTCGGCGAGGATCTTCCGGGCGGTGTCGAGGCCGGTCAGGCCCGGCATGCGGTAGTCGAGCACGACGACCTCGGGCCGCTGCTCGCGCACGAGGCTGACCGCCGTCTCGCCGTCGGAGGCCTCAGCGGCCACGGAGAGGCCTTCGTTGGCGATCTCGATGGTCGCCCGCACGAGCGCCCGCATGTCGTCCTCGTCGTCGACGATGAGGACCCGCATCTCCGACACGAGTCGTCCTCCTCCCAGCTCAGAAACCTGTGCATCCGCGTGGCTCGCGGGCCACGGTTCGGGCTCAGTGTGCGTGTGTCCACTGCGCGTAGCAAGGTCCATTTTGTGTCAACGTCAGGGCAACGTTGACTGCGCATCGCCGGCTCCGGGGACAGGACGAGGGCTCTGGGTACACTTCTGGCACTGCCGAAGAGGAGGCCTTCGTTCGATGAAGAGGATCCTTCCCGTCGAGGAACTGGCCCGCGACACGCGGTTCCAGCGCATCAACATCGAGGAGGTCGTCTTCGATCCGCGCAACGCCGTACGCGACGACCGTTCGCAGCGGAACGCTTTCAAGGCGACCGACCCCGACGCGCCCGACGCGTCACGCCAGCTGATGCACAGCATCTTCGTGGGCGAGATCCAAGCCCTCGAGGGCGCCGGCCGCACCTGCTGGGACTTCGACACGGGCGATGGCCGCGAGGAGGCACCCTTCCAGCTCAAGCTCGACATGGCCCGCCAGTGCTGGGACGAGTCCCGCCACGTCGAGATCTCGGTGAAGCTCACCGAGCACATGGGCACCGAGATCGGTGAATTTGCCGAGCAGACGATGCTCTACGAGGCGGCCTGCAACCCCGATCCCGTCCTCCGCCTCACCGGCGTGAACCGGGCCCTCGAAGGCCTGGCCATCGACGTGTTCAACACCATGCGCGACTTCGGCATCGCCACGGGCGACCCCGTCCTCGAGTTCTGCGAGGACTGGATGCTGGCCGACGAGGTCACCCACGTGAAGATGGGCTCGGACTGGCTGCGCCGGCTCACGGCCAAGGACCCCGAGCGCCAGAAGGCAGCCCTCGAGTTCCAGCGGGCCGTCGACCACCTGTTCAGCTTCGGTGGGTTCCGCGGTGAGGACGAGGAGAACCCCATCCACCTGGCCAAGAAGTTCCGGCGTCTGGCCGGCTTCACCGACGACGAGATCACCGAGCTCGTCGACGTCGCGGCCCAGGCCTTCGCCGAGGCCCAGGCTCGGTCCGCCGAGGCCGCGGGCGAGCCGGCCGTCGCCGCTACCTGACGCACCCTGCTACTCGGCTCGCTTCTGCAGGTCCACAAGGGGTGGGCCTGGTTTGTCATCATCGGCAACGGGCTGGCCGGCCTGTGGGCCTTGGCCGCCAACTACTGGCCGAGTTTCCGCACTCGGGCGTTGTGGTGGTTCACCGCTTTCGCCGAGCTGGCGGTCTTCGTCCAGGTGGGCCTGGGGGTCGGTCTGGTCGCCGGCCAGCACATCAAGGCGCCCCAGTTCCACATGTTCTACGGCTTCGTCGCCATCATTGCCGTCGGCATCATCTATTCCTACCGAGCACAGCTGCGGCACCGCCTCTACCTCCTGTATGGGCTCGGCGGCCTGTTCGTGATGGGTCTCGGCATCCGGGCCCTGCTCGTCGGGAGGACGTGAGCGGGTGAACTCGTCGCGTGAGCGGATCCGGCTGGTCGTGCTGTTCGGCGGGCGCTCGGCCGAGCACGAGGTCTCGTGCACAACCGCCGTGAACGTGCTGCAAGCCCTCGACCCCGCGCGGTACGACGTGGTGCCGGTCGGCGTCACCCACGACGGCCGATGGGTGCTGGCCGAGGAGGCGGCCAAGCTTCTGGCCGCTGGGGGGCCGGCGGCCCTCCCGCCCTCACTGGCCGCCGACGGACCGACCATCGAGCCGTTCGAAACCGTTGCCCAGACCGTCGTCTTCCCGCTGCTCCACGGTCCCTTTGGCGAGGACGGCACCGTGCAGGGCCTGTTGGAGCTCGCCGACGTTCCGTACGTGGGAAGCGGGGTCCTCGGCTCAGCGGCGGCCATGGACAAGATCACCGCCAAGCACTTGGCCCAGCAGGCCGACCTGCCGCAGGCCCGGTGGATGGGGGTCCGCGACTGGGATGTCGACGAACGCCTCGTCGAGGTCGTTGAGTCCGAGCTCGGCTGGCCGGCATTCGTCAAGCCGTCGAACATGGGCTCGTCGATCGGGGTCGCCAAAGTCCACGACCGGTCCGAGTTTGATGCCGCGCTGGAGGTGGCGCTCGCCTATGACGAGTGGGCGGTGATCGAGGAGGCGGTGGTGGGCCGGGAGATCGAATGCGCGGTGCTCGGCGACCATCCGCCCGAGGCGTCGCTCCCCGGCGAGGTGCGGCCCGAACGCGAGTTCTACGACTACGACGACAAGTACGTCTCGTCCGGGGCCGAGCTCCTGATCCCGGCGCCCCTGTCGAAGTCCCAGACCGCCGACGTCCAGCGTCTTGCGGTGGCGGGGTTCCAGGCGGTGCGGGCCGAAGCCATGGCTCGGGTCGACTTCTTCTTCGAGGAGGGCGGCCGCGGCTTCCTCCTCAATGAGGTCAACACCATTCCCGGGTTCACGTCGATCTCCATGTACCCCAAGCTGTGGGAAGCGTCGGGCGTGCCATACGGCCAGCTGATCGACCACCTCGTGGAACTGGCGGTCGACCGCCACGCTCGTCGTTCGCACCGCATCGGACGGCGGCGAGAACTCGACGGGGCCTGAGAGAGCCCCCGCGTCCACAGGGGTTGCCGTCCCTTTCCACACGTTTTCCCGCCTTGTGCTCCACAGGGCCGATGGCAGATGGTGGGAGCCTCCAGCGAAGGGGCGTTCATGATCGTCGAGGGGACGAAGCTGGCGGATGAGTTGCGGCGTCGGCGACTGGGCCGGCCCGAGCTGCGGGACTGCCTGAGTCGAACATCGGAGTCCGCCTGGGTGCCCGGCGCGCAGATCAACGAGGCGCCGAACGAACTGTTGATGCTGGCCGCACTGTCGCTGGCGGACGCGGTCGCCAGCCCCCTGCGTGTGCAGCCCGTGAGTCCCTTGACTAGAGGTGCACCACCGGACACGTCAGCGTTCGGGTGATCCCGTCGATCAACTGCACCCGGCTCACGACCATCTTGCCAAGATCGTCGACCGATCCCGCCTCGGCGCGCACGATCACGTCGTAGGGGCCGGTGACATCCTCGGCGGAAACCACGCCGTCGATCTTGGACACTTCGTCAGCCACCTGGGCCGCCTTGCCGACCTCGGTCTGAATCAGCACGTAGGCGCTGACAGTCATCCGTTCTCCCTCCCGCCCCGCGGTTGAGGCATCGTAGGTCAATGCCTGGAGTGAGGTTCGCGGACCGCGTAGACGGCGGTCGACGCCTCGGGGAGGACCTGCGGGCCAGAGGGATCGGCGGGGACGACAGCCTGGTGCTCGGCATTCCGCGAGGCGGCGTCGTCACCGCAGCCGAGGTGGCGCGCGTGCTCGGGCTTCCCCTCGACGTGGCGCTGGCCCGGAAGGTGGGCGCGCCCGGCAACCCCGAACTGGCCATCGGCGCGGTCGGTCCGGACGGCTCGGCGGTCATCGACGAGGATCTGGCCCGCCGGGTCGGGGCGACCGACGAGTGGCTGAGTCACGCGGTGGAGGCCGAACAGCAGGAGGTCGCCGAGCGCCAGCGCCGCTTCCGAGACGACCGGCCACCGCTCGATGTCAGCGACCGCGAGGCGATCGTCGTCGACGACGGTGTTGCGACCGGCAGCACCGCGGTCGCGGTCGGCCGCTGGCTCGCGGGCGCCGGCGCCCGCCACCGCGTCCTCGCGGTGCCGGTCGCCCCGCCCCAGACCGCTGAACGGCTCGCGCACGCGTACGACGACGTCGTCGTGCTGGCGACGCCGCTCGCCTTCTTTGCGGTCGGCGAGTTCTACGCCGACTTCCGCCAGGTAACCGACGACGAAGTCCGCCAACTCCTCCGTACTGGTGACGATTGACGGCGAATACGGCCGTCGATCGTCACCAGAACGTGGTTGGCGGGCGCGATCGTTATTGCCAAGGGCAGATCGTCGTGGCCTGAGATCCGATCCAGATCGTGTAGCACGTCGCGGCGTGCGCGGGCGCAGGCGCGACCAGGACCGACGTGGCCGCGGCAACAGTCAGGATGCCGAGGCCCGCGAGCAGTTTGCGGACAGTGGAGCGCATCGAATCCCCCTCCGATCGACGATGTATTCGCCGCCCGGGCCGTCGGCTCCTACGTGTTGGTCAGGTCGATGCGCCAGTAGTCGGTGGCGTCGCCCCGGCGGAGGGCGGCGCGCAACAGGCTTTCGGCCCGGGACACGTCTTCGCCGGGGTTGAGATAGCGGATGCGGGCCAGCGCGTCCTCCAAGGCGGCGCGACGCCTACCCGAAAGCGCCAACAGCTCGGCGACGACCTCGTCGCGGTCGGCACCCTCGAGCGCCGCCCCGACGTGGATGGCGTGATCGAACAGCACATCGCTCGACTCCCCAGCCACCCAGCCGCTCCCCGCGTTTCGCCTCCGGAAACCCACGATGACACAAGGCGCGCGCGGATGTCGACCCCGGCACGATCTATGACTAAAGGGAAAATGGCCCCAGAGGACTATTGCGGCGAGTGCGCAGGCGGAGCAATCTGCGGAGAGCGGGGGGCTTGAGCCAAAGGCCCGTTGGCACGCCGGGGGGCGACGCCGTGGGGCTTCGAGGTCACAGGCGCAAGGGGGAGCTGACCGACGCCGAGGCGCGGGCCCAGCTCACCGAGAAGCGGCTGCAACTGCTGGCCGAGAACGCCCGCGACTTCATCTTCAGCTTCCGCCTCCCGCCCAATCCCGGATTCGACTACGTCAGCCCGGCGTGCGAAGTGATCACTGGGTACACGCCTAGCGATCTGTACGCCGACCCGGACCTGATCTTCGACATGCTCGAACCCCAGTACGTCGAGATGATGCAGGGCCTGCAGGACGCGGACCTCGACCGGTCGTGGGAGCTCCTGCTGCGTCGAAAGGACGGATCGTCGATCTGGGTCGAACAGCGGCTCAGCCTGCTTCGCGACGACAACGGACGCATCGTCTCTGTCGAGGGCATCGCCCGCGACGTCAGCGAACGCAAGGCGGCCGAGGAGCGCCTCGAGCGCCAGGCCCTCCACGACGAGCTGACGGCCCTGCCCAACCGGCGGCTGCTCCGGGACCGCATCAGTCAGGCGCTGGCCCGAGCCGAACGGGACAGCTGTCTCGTCGCCGTCGTGTTCCTCGATCTCGATCGCTTCAAGTTGATCAACGACAGCTGGGGCCACGCCGAAGGCGACAGAGTGCTGACCTCGATCGCCGAACGACTCCGGAGCGTCGCCCGGGGGAGCGACACGGTCGCCCGGTTCGGGGGCGACGAGTTCGTCGTGGTGCTGGAAGGCATCGTGTCGAGCGACGACGTCGCCGGCTACCTCGACCGCCTGACGACAGAGGTCCAGCGTCCGATCGTCCTCGAAACAAATGAAGTGGTCGTGAACGCAAGCCTCGGCATCGCGTTCGGCGGCGCAGGCGACACGCCCGAGGCGTTGCTTCGCGATGCCGACGCTGCCATGTACAAGGCGAAGGCACAGGGCCGGTCACGCACCGAGATCGCGACGAAGGCGGTGCACACCGAAGCGCAGAGCAGGCTCAGCACCGAGCTCGCTCTTCGCCGGGCGATCACACGCGACGAGTTCGACGTGCTCTACCAGCCGGTTATCGCCGTCGACGGCGGTGCCTTGGTCGGGGTGGAAGCCCTTGTGCGCTGGCGGCGGCCCGAGCACGGGCTCGTGGCCCCGGACGCCTTCATCGGAATCGCCGAAGACACCGGCCTCATTCGCCCGCTCGGTGCCTGGGTGCTGCACCAGGCCTGCCGGCAGCTGCACCACTGGAGGCGGATCGGCCTCAAGGGCGGCGTCGTGTCGGTGAACCTTTCCGGGCGCCAGCTGTCCTCGCCTGACCTCGTCGGCAACGTCCTCGGCGCCATCGCCGCGGCCGGCATCGACCCGAGCCAGCTCAGCTTCGAGATCACCGAGTCGGTCCTCATGGACGACGTCGAGCGTTCGGCGCAGGTCCTTCGCAGCCTCAAGGACATCGGCGTGGGGCTGGCGATCGACGATTTCGGCACCGGCTACTCGTCGCTCAGCTACCTCGAACGTTTCCCCGTCGACTCCCTCAAGATCGACCGCAGCTTCATCTCCGGCCTCGGTTCGGAGGCGGCGGACACCGCGATCGTCTCGGCCGTGACGGCGCTCGGCCACGCCTTGGGTCTCGTGGTCACCGCCGAGGGGGTCGAGACCGCCGAGCAGCTGGCGATCCTCGCCGACTTCGAGTGCGACGCCGCGCAGGGCTACCTCTTCGCGCGGCCCATACCGCCGGCGGAGCTGGCGGCGTTCGTCGCCGGAGACCGCGCACCGGCCGCGGTCTCGATTTAGTCCGAGAGTCGCTTCTCCAGGGCCTCGAGCTGGTCACGCAGCTCGTGGGGCAGATGGTCGCCGAGGAAGGCGAAGTGCTCCTCGATCGACGGCACCTCTGCCCGCCACTCGTCGGGGTCGACCTTCAGGAGCTCGGCCACGGCCTCCGGTGGGAGTGCGAGCCCGTCGAGGTCGAGGTCGTCGGCGGTGGGGACGAACCCGATGGGCGTCTGCGCGGCACCGCCCTGGCCGTTGACCCGGTTGAAGACCCACTCGAGGACCCGGCTGTTCTCGCCGAAGCCCGGCCACAGGAACTTGCCGTCGGAGCTTTTGCGGATCCAGTTGAAGTAGAAGATCTTCGGCAGCTTGTCGGCACCCGTCTGGCGACCGATCTCCAGCCAATGGCCGAGGTAGTCCGCCATGTTGTAGCCGCAGAACGGGAGCATGGCGAACGGGTCGCGGCGCAGCTTGCCGACCGCGCCCGCGGCGGCGGCGGTGGTCTCCGACGCCATGATCGACCCGAGGAACACGCCGTGCTCCCAGTCGAAGGACTGGTGGATCAGCGGCACCGTCGACGAGCGGCGGCCGCCGACGAGGATGGCCGAGATAGGCACGCCCTTCGGGTCCTGCCACTCGGGAGCGATCGCCGGGTCTTGCGCGGCGGGTGCGGTGAAGCGGGCGTTCGGGTGGGCGGCGGTTGTACCGGACTCGGGCGTCCAGTCGTTGCCCTTCCAGTCGGTCAGGTGGGCGGGCTTCTCGTCGGTCATGCCCTCCCACCACACGTCGCCGTCGTCGGTGAGGGCGGTGTTGGTGAAGATGCAGTTGCCGTCGAGGGTGAGCATGGCGTTGGGGTTCGTCTTCATGCTCGTACCGGGGGCCACGCCGAAGAAGCCGGCCTCGGGGTTGATGGCGTAGAGGCGGCCGTCCTCGCCGAACTTCATCCAGCAGATGTCGTCGCCAACGGTCTCGACCTTCCAGCCGGGCAGGGTGGGCACGAGCATCGCCAGGTTGGTCTTGCCGCACGCCGAGGGGAAGGCGCCAGTGACGTACTTGGTGTCGCCGTCGGGCGAGGTGAGCTTGAGGATCAGCATGTGCTCGGCCAGCCAGCCGTCGTCGCGCGCCATCACCGAGGCGATCCGCAGGGCGAAGCACTTCTTGCCGAGCAGGGCGTTGCCGCCGTAGCCCGAGCCGTAGGACCAGATCTCCCGCGTGTCGGGGAAGTGGACGATGTACTTGTTCTCGGCGTCGCACGGCCACGGCACGTCCTGCTGGCCCGCTTCGAGGGGCGCACCCACCGAGTGCAGGCAGTGGACGAAGTTGTCGTCGCCCAGGGTGTCGAGGACCGCCTGGCCCATGCGGGTCATGATCCGCATGTTCACCGCCACGTAGGCGGAGTCCGTGAGCTGGACGCCGATGTGGGCGATGTGGCTGCCGAGGGGGCCCATCGAGAACGGCACCACGTACATGGTGCGACCGCGCATCGAGCCCTCGAAGAGCCGCCGCAGCGTGTCCTTCATCTCCGCCGGCGCACGCCAGTTGTTGGTGGGGCCGGCGTCCTGCTCGTTCTCGGAGCAGATGAACGTGCGGTCCTCGACCCTGGCCACGTCGGCCGGGTCCGAACGCGCCCAGTAACTGTTCGGACGCTTGGCGTCGCTCAGGCGGGTGAAGGTGCCGGCGTCGACCAGCTCCTGGGCGAGACGGTCGTACTCCTCGGCGGACCCGTCGCACCAGTGGATGCGGTCGGGCTGGCAGAGGGCTGCGATTTCGTCGACCCAATCGAGGAGCTTGGTGTTCGAAGTGGTGGCGCCGTTGCTCACTGCAGTTTCCCCTTCAGTGCTGCTGTCACGTTTCCCGCTCGCTTCACGGTTCAACCGGCGGAGGCACCGTGCGGGTCCCCATGTCGACTTCGGAGCCGAGACGCAGTTTCGTCGCCCGGTTCTCCCCGTCGAGGTCGAAGATCACCCGCTGGCCCTGGCGAACCATGCGGAAGATCGAGCCGGCGAGGGCGTCCGGCGCCAGGTCGTACTCGCTCCGATCGGTGTCGCGAACCAGCACGCCTTCCCCCGTCCCCGGGTCGTACGACTTGATCACTCCCTGCACAAACGCGGCCCTCCACCTGCCTACGCTCGGTGCGTGGACGTTACCGGAGTGAAAAACTGACCAACGAGTTTGCCCTGATCGGGCGGTTGCGGGAGCGGTTCGCCGACATCGGCGACGACGCCGCGATTGTCGAGGCCCCTGACGGCCCGCTTCTGCTCGCGGCCGACACGGTGGTCGCCGGCGTGCACACGCCACCGGATCTCCCACTCGAGGACGTCGGGTGGAAGGCGGTCGTGGTCAACGTGAGCGATATCGCAGCCATGGGCGGCCGCCCACTGCACCTGTTGGTCACTGTCGCCGCCCCGCCAGGCACCGACCTCGATCGCCTCTTCGACGGCGTGGCCGAGGCGTCCAAGGCGTACCTCTGTCCGGTGGTCGGCGGCGACCTCACGGCGGCCGACTCCCTCGTCGTCACGGTCGCGGTGAGCGGCACCGTGGACGGCACGCCCGTGCGCCGCTCCGGCGCCAGCCCGGGCGAGGCCATCTATGTCACAGGGCCGCTCGGGGCGGCGGCGGCCAGCGGCTGGACGCGTCGACCGCTGGCGCGCGTCGCCGAGGGTGTCGACGCCCGCGGTGCGGGGGCGACGGCGATGATCGACGTCTCTGACGGTCTGGTCGCCGACCTGGGCCACGTGGCCGACGAGTCGGGCGTCGGGTTCGCTCTGGACGAGATCCCGGTCGCGCCCGGAGCCACGCTCGACCAGGCCTTGACCGGCGGCGAGGACTACGAGCTCGTCTTCACCGCTCCCGTCGCGCGTCTTCCCGTCGGGTTCCGCATCGGCGTGTGCACCGCCGACCCGTCCGAGCGCACGTTGGCGGGCCAGGCGTTGCCCGTGGGTGGCGGCTGGGAACACAGATTTTGAGCGGGCCGGTCGCCCTGACCATCGCCGGGTCCGACTCGGGCGGTGGCGCCGGCATCGAGGCCGACCTCAAGACGTTCGAGGCGCACGGCGTGTGGGGCACGGCGGCCATCACCGGCGTCACCGCCCAGAACAGCCTGGGCGTGCAGGCGTCTGAGGGCGTGTCGCCCGAGTTGGTGCGGGCCCAGATGGCGTCCGTCGCCGCAGACCTCGGCGTCGACGCGGCCAAGACCGGGATGCTGGTCGACGCCGAGACGGCGACGACCGTGGCAGTCACGGTGGCGCAGCTCGGCATCGGCCCGCTGGTGATCGACCCCGTGCTGGTGTCGAGCCACGGCGACACCCTGCTCGACCTCGACGGCATCGACGTGCTGCGCGAGCAGCTTCTGCCGCTCGCCACCGTCGTCACGCCCAACCTGGCTGAGGCGGCCGTGCTCGCCAACCAGGCCGTGGATACACGGGACGCGATGGAGGCGGCGGCCGGCGTCATCAGCCGCATGGGGCCGTCGGTCGTGCTCATCACCGGCGGTCACCTGCCGGGCGATGCTTCGCCCGACTGCCTGTGCGTCGACGGCCGCACCCGTTGGCTGGAGGGGGCGCGCCTGCCCGCCGTGCACACCCACGGCAGCGGCTGCGTCCTGTCGGCCGCCATCTGCGCCGGCCTCGCCAACGGGATGGACCCCGGCGACGCGTGCGTGGCGGCCAAACGCTTCACGGCGCGAGCCATCGCCGCCGGCTTCCCGCTGGGCTCCGGCACCGGCCCCGTCGACCCCGGCTGGGAGCGCCGCACCTCCTGACTCAGCCGTACGCGCGTCAACTGCGGCTCTGAAGGGGGGTGGCTCACGTTTGGAGCGCTCGTACGGCTGTGTCTGGCTGTCAATCGCCGAAATCGCAGCCGTGCGGGGCCTCCAAATTCGTGAACCGGTTCTCATGCACCGCAGTGGCTGTGATCCCGAGCGAAATGTCCGCATCCAACGACCGTTCGGGTGCACGAGTTGGTGAAAGGGCACCAGCGATGAGTCGGTCTTCCCGTCGCCCCCGTAGTTGCCGCAGTTGCAGTGCCCCCAGTTGCAGTTGCCGTAGTTAGGCGAGCGGCGACAGGTAGGCGAGCTGTCGGGGGTCGGCCACCGAGCTGATGTGGTCGACGAGTCCGTTCTCGGTCCGCAGGACCATCAAGGCGAATGGGCGGCCGTTGCGGAAGGCAAGGATTCCGGGCTCGCCGTTGATCGGGATCGACACGAGCGTCGAGCTCGTCTGCGGGCCGAAGAGGGCGAGCACCCGGGGCGCCACGTTGTCCCTGCCCTCGACGTCCACGTGCGGGATGATGCCGATCTCGGCGTGGCCCGCCACGTTCGGATCGAGCACGCTCAGGAGAGCCTCGAGGTTTCCGCCCGCGCACGCGGCGATGAAGCGTTCGACCACCTCTCGCTCTTCCGCGGCCTCGACCGCGAACCGGGCCGGGCCGGTCTCCTCCTCCATCCGGCGCCGGGCCCTACTGGCCAGCTGGCGACACGCCGCGGGCGACCGGCCCACGATCGACGCCACGTCGTCGAACGAGAACTGAAACACGTCGTGCAGCACGAAGGCGGCGCGCTCGGGCGGTGTCAGGCGTTCGAGCACCACCGCAAGCGCCATCCGAATGCTGTCGTCGAGCGTGACGACTTCGGAAGGGTCGGGGGTATTGGTGGCGACGTTGGGTGACAGATCCTTTCCGGCCGCGTGCCGGACCCGCGCCGAGCCCATCTGGTCGAGGCAGATGCGGCCGGTCACCACGACCAACCAGCCGCGCATGTCCGCGATCTCGTCGAGGTCGACGTTGAGCAGGCGCATGAAGGCCTCCTGCACGGCGTCCTCGGCCTCGCTCACGCTGCCCACCATGCGGAACGCGAGGTCCACGAGGTACCGGTGGTGCGCCGACCAGATATCGGCCAGACGGTCGTCAGGAACGCGGGTCATGTCTCAGAGGACGACGCGTCCTTCCCGTGTGTGACATGCGCCGGTAGGTGTCACAACTCCAACTGTTGCGTCGTCCTGCCCGGCATGCAACGACGATCCAGGACAACGACCCCCGCTGTCGATGTACAGCACCTAAGCAAGATCTACGCCGGCGGCGTGGAGGCGGTGAGGGACATCAGCTTCGCCGTGGCGCAAGGCGAGGTGTTCGGCCTTCTCGGCCCCAACGGTGCCGGCAAGTCGACGACCGTCGGCATGCTGACGACGACGGTGCGGCCGACGGCGGGCACGGCCCGGCTCATGGGTCACGACGTGGCGGCCGACCCCCTCGCCGCCCGATCCGTCAGCGCGGTCGTTTTTCAGGAGCCGACGGTGGACGGTGCGCTCACCGGTCGTCGCAACCTGGAGATCCACGCCCGTCTCTGGGGTGTCGACCCGACGACGTCCTCCACCGCCATCGACGACGTCCTCGACTCCTTCGGGCTTGCCGATCTGGCGAGCCGAACCGTCGAGAGTTACAGCGGCGGGCAGCGTCGTCGGCTGGAGATCGCCAGGGCGCTGGTCTCGGCGCCAGAGGTCCTCTTCCTCGACGAGCCGACTGTCGGCCTCGACCCGCGGATCCGGTTCGAGCTGCTCGACCTCATCGCCGGCTTGCGAGCGCGAGCGGAGACGACGGTTGTGCTCACGACCCACTACCTCGACGAGGCCGAGCGTCTCTGCGACCGCGTCGCCATCGTGCACGAGGGACGCATCGTCGCCCTCGACGCACCGACGAAGCTTCTGGCGGGCATGGGTGCGAACCTCGTCGAGCTGCGCGTGGACGGCGACGCCAGCCGAGCGCTCCGCAAGCTCCGCGCCCGCGGGTTGGCGGGAGACGACGCGTTCGCGGTCGGCGCCACGCTCACCGTTCCCGTGCACGACCGCTCGGCCCGCCAAGCGGTTGCCGCCATCGCCGAGCTGGACATCGCCACCGGCGCCATCAGCGCCCGGCCCCCGACCCTCGACGACGTGTACCTACGACTCACCGGCGACCGCCTGGCCGCCTGATCGGAGAACGAGACCATGACTGCCATCACTACCGCACCGCCGACGCCATCACCGCTGGTGCTCCGCCGACCGGCGGCCCGCTCGATCGTGGCGCCACTTGCCACCCTGACGAGGCGCCGCTTCGCCCTCAGCGCCCACACGCCGCGCGAGATCGTCGTGCCGCTCATGACGCCCATCCTCTTCAGCGTCGTCATCGCTCCCGCACTGGCCAAGGTCACAGGTGCCATACACGGCATCGACTACATGAGCTTCGTGGCGATCGGCACCGTCGGCTTGCTGGTGCCGCTGAACTGCATGTTCGCCGGCATCGGGGTGATCGTCGATCGCCAGAGCGGCGCGCGGCGCGACCTGCTGGCCGCGCCCGTGCCCAGGTCGTTGATCGTGTTCGGCAACCTGGCGGTGGCCCTGTCGATCAGCGCCTTCCAGGTCGTCGCCCTCTTCGTCGCCGCCGTCTTGCGCGGCGCCCAGTTTGATGCCCGCCCGACCGGCGTCGTGTTCTTCGCGGCGGCCGCCGTCCTCCTCGCCGTCGCCATGTACGGCGGGGCCGAGATCCTGGCCAACCGCATCTCCAAGCAAGAGGAGTACATCGGCGCCGTTCCCGCCATCGCCATCGTGCCCTGGTTCTTCGCCGGGTCACTGTTCCCGATCTCGGCGCTGCCGACATTCCTGGGCGCGTTCGCGAAGGTCCTGCCCCTGACCCATGCCCTCGCCGTCATGCGTTACGGGCTGCTGGACGGCCGGGCGACCGGGCTGCACGACATCTGGGGTATGACCAATGCCACAGCGATGGCTGCGCTCAGCCTCCTCGTGGTGGCGGCGTACGCAGCGCTGCTCCTGAGCCTGTCGGTGCGCGTCTTCTCAAGAGCCGCGGTCAAGTAGCCGGGAGTAGCCTCTCGCGCGCACCTCGGGGGCGCGCGATGGGACGACAACCGGTCGAATCGACACTGGCCCTACTCAGCAGCGCCAACCGAACTGGACGCTGGCAGGCCAAGGGCGTGACGCAAGCCACCGCCCTTCTGGGAACGTGCACGATCGACCTGCGCGAGGCGGAGATCGATGGCGACCACCTCCTCGTGCGGGCCAGCGCCGTCCTCGGCGCGATCCACGTCATCGTGAACGAGCGCACCGACGTCGACCTCACGGGCACCGCTCTCCTCGGCTCGATCAAGGACCGGCGCAAGTCAACAGAGGCCACCGTCGCCGGCGGCCCCGATGTGCGAGTCGAGGCGTTCGCCCTCTGCGGCTCGGTGACCGTTGCCAACGAGCCCATCCCGCGTGCCGCAGAGCGGTCGTCGATCGACGAGGTCGCGGAATCGGTGGCCGAGGAACGCCCGCTGCTGCACCAGGGCGCGGCGCCGGATGGCACGACGACCGTGCTGTTCAGTGACATCGAAGGGTTCACGGCGATGAACGATCGCCTCGGCGATCATCAGGCCTTCGAGGTGCTGAAGACCCACAACCAGATCGTGCGCGATGAGGTCGAGGCCTACGGCGGGTTCGAGGTGAAGTCCCAGGGCGACGGCTTCATGGTCGCCTTCTCAAGCGCCCGCCAGGCGCTGCTGTGTGCCATCGCCATCCAGAAGGCGCTGGCGGCCCGGTCGGGTGGCGAGCCGGTTCGCGTGCGCATGGGGCTGCACACGGGCGAGGCCATCAAGGACGCCGACGACTTCTTCGGTCGCAACGTGATCTTCGCCGCTCGTATCGCCGACCAGGCCGAGGGCGGGGAGATCCTCGTCTCCTCACTGGTCAAGGAGCTGACCGAGAGCGGCGGCGAGTTCCGGTTCGAGAACGGCCGCGAGGTCGCCCTGAAGGGCCTCTCGGGAACGGGGAAGGTGTACTCGCTGGAGTGGGGCGAGGCGCCCTAGGCGCTCTCGGCCTTGGGCCGCACGGGCGCCTTCTGCACCTTGCCGGCCTTCAGGCACGACGTGCAGACCCGGATGCGCTTGGGCGAGCCGTTCACCAGGGCGCGGACGCGCTGGATGTTGGGGTTCCAGCGGCGCTTCGTACGCCGGTGGGAGTGGCTGATCGCCATACCGAATGAGGGGTGCTTCCCGCACACCTCGCACACTGCGGGCATGAGTCGAGGCTAGCAGCGGTACTCGCCTCCTCTTCGACTTGATCGGGTCCTTCGGCCCCGAAGCGCCTTCGGCGCGTATCGAAGAGGAGCCTCGGAATTACCATCCCCCCTTGTGGCCACGTTGGAGGCTCTTGACGCCGCGCACCTGCGCGAGGTGGTGGTCGGCTACCGCGACGCCTTGCGGGCCCACCAGGAGAAGCTGAACCGGCTCAACGTGTATCCGGTGCCCGACGGCGACACCGGCACCAACATGGCGCTCACCCTCGAGTCGGTCGTCAGCGAGCTCGACGGCGCCGACGACATGGGCACCATGTGCAAGGCCATCAGCCACGGGTCCCTGATGGGCGCCCGCGGCAACTCCGGCGTGATCCTCTCTCAGGTCCTTCGGGGCATGACCGACACCATCAAAGGCAGCGACACCGTCGACGGGGCGGCCATCGCCGAAGCCCTGCGTCAAGCCAGCGACGCGGCCTACAACGCGGTGATGCGCCCCGTCGAAGGCACCATCCTCACTGTCGTCCGCGAGTCGGCGACCGCGGCGGGGGCGGCGGCCGCCAACGGCGACGGGCTCGATCGAGTGCTCGAAGCGGCGACGTCCGCAGCCGAGGAGTCCCTTGCTCGCACACCGGAGCTCCTACCGGTGCTGAAGGACGCGGGTGTGGTCGACGCCGGCGCCGCCGGCTACATCCTGTTGCTCGACGTATTGCTGCACGTCGTCGACGGGCGCCCGGTTCCCGAGCCCGAGTCCTTCAAGGCACCCGCAGCCGCGCCCGCGAGCGGGCGTGCTGTGCCCGAAGGCCACGTCGAGCCCGAAGGGGCGACCGTCAGCGACCTGCGGTACGAGGTCATGTACCTGCTCGAGGCGGCGGACGAGGCGGTCCCGGTGTTCAAGAACGTGTGGGCGGGTATCGGCGACTCGATCGTCGTCGTCGGCGGTGACGGACTCTGGAACTGCCATATCCACACCGACGACATCGGCGCCGCGGTCGAGGCGGCCCTGGACGCCGGCCGGCCACGCAACATCCGCGTCACGGACTTGCTGGAGCAGGTCGAGGAGGAGCGCTGGGTGCGGGAGGCGCCACCCGACGAGCCGGCGCCGCCGAGCGAGCCGGTCCCCACCGCCGTCGTCGCCGTCGCCACCGGGGACGGGATCCGGCGCATCTTCCACTCTCTCGGGGTCCAGCAGATCGTGGCCGGCGGCCAGTCGATGAACCCGTCCACGGCGCAGATCCTCGAGGCCGTGCAGGCGGCGCCGGCCGACCAGGTCGTCGTGCTGCCCAACAACAAGAACATCATCCCCGTCGCCGAGCAGGTCGACGCGCTGACGCTGAAGCAGGTACGGGTCCTGAAGACCAAGGGCATCACCGAGGGCTTCGCCGCTCTCATGGAGTACGACCCCCAGGCCGACGTCGACGCCAACGCGAACACGATGGCCGAGGCTGCGGCACGCATCGCCTCCGGTGAGGTCACCCGGGCCGTGCGCGACGCCAACTCGGCGGCCGGTCCCGTCTCCGAGGGTGACTACATCGCCCTCACCAAGGACGGCATCGTCGCCGTGGCACCCGACCTCGGGGGGGCGGCGACCGGGCTGCTCGAGCGCCTGGTCACCGACGACCACGAGATCGTCACGGTGATCGAAGGTGAAGGCGCCACCGCCGCCGACACGCGCCGCGTCACGGAATGGCTGGGCGAGCACCGCCCCCACGTGAGCACGGAAGTGCACCACGGGGGCCAGCCGCTCTACCCGTATCTCGTCTCCGTCGAGTAGTGCCCGCGCGCCGGCTCGCGCAGCTCGCCAAGATTCCGGTCGGCGAGCTGAAGGGCGTCACTGAGAAGAAGGCCCACGCGCTGGCCACGATGGAAATTGAGACGGTCCTCGACCTCCTCACCCACTACCCGCGCCGCTACCTCGACCGCACCCAGCAGGCGACGATCCGCGAGCTCAAGATCGGCGACGAGGCGATGATCTTGGCGACGGTCAAGCGCGTGCAGAGCAGACGCACGCGCAACCGACGGGCGCTGGTCGAGATCGACGTGTTCGACGGCACGAGCTATCTCAAGTGCACGTTCTTCAACCAGCCGTGGCGGGCCAAGCAGCTCGCCGTCGGCCGGGAGGCGATCTTCTTCGGCAAGGTCGAGTCCTACAAGGGCCGCCGGCAGATGACGAATCCGGTGGTCGACCTGGTCGGCGACAAGACCGGCAAGATCATCCCCGTCTACCCGCAGTCCGAGAAGGCGGGGCTGACGACGTGGGACCTGGAGCCTCTGGTGTCAGAGGCCTTGGTCCGGGCGGGGGAGTTCGCGGATCCGCTGCCGGAGGATTGGCGGGACCGGCTCGACGTCGTGGACCGCACGTGGGCGTTCCACCAGATCCACGAACCCGAGTCGATGGCGGCCGCCCAGGCGGCGCGCAAACGGCTGGTCGTCGACGAGCTCGTACGCCTCCAAGTGCCTCTCGTCATGCGGAAGCGGGCGGTCGAGCGCGAGTCAAAGGGAATCCAGCACCAGGTCCACGGCGAGCTCGTGCCCCGATTCCACGCCGCCCTGCCGTTCCCACTGACGGGCGCGCAGGAACGGGCTATTGCCGAGATCGCCACGGACCTGGCCGGCCCCCATCCGATGCACCGGCTCCTGCAGGGCGACGTCGGCAGCGGGAAGACCGTCGTCGCGGTGACCACGCTGCTAATGGCAGTGCAGGGCGGCTACCAAGGCGCGCTCATGGCACCCACCGAGGTGCTGGCCGAACAACACGAGCTCGGCGTGCGCGATCTGCTGCGCGACCTGCAGGTCCCCGATGCCGACCCGGGCACGATGTTCACCGAGCGGCCACTGACCGTCGCCCTGCTGACCAACCGCACGACGGCGAAGGAACGGGAGCGACTACAGGCCGGCCTGGCCGACGGCTCGGTCGACATCCTCATCGGCACCCACGCCCTGATCGAAGAGGGGGTGCAGTTCAAAGCCCTCGGCGCCGTCGTCATCGACGAGCAGCATCGCTTCGGCGTCGAGCAGCGCGCCGCGCTGCGCGGAAAGGGCGACGACCCCGACGTGCTGGTGATGACCGCCACGCCCATTCCCCGCACCGCGGCGATGACCGTCTACGGCGACCTCGACGTGACGACGCTCGACGAACTGCCGCCGGGCCGCACGCCAGTTGCGACGAAGTGGGTTCGCGGCGAGCTCGAGCAGTCGCAGGCCTTCGGCCAGGTCGAAGAAGAGGTCGCCGCCGGGCGGCAGGCCTACGTCGTCTGCCCGCTCGTCGAGGAGTCGGAGCGGGTCCAGGCCAAGTCGGCCACCGAGGAGTACGAGCGCCTGCGAACCGAGGTGTGGCGCGAGTTGCGCCTCGGTCTTCTTCACGGGCAGATGCCGTCTAAGGAGAAGGAGAAGGTGATGACCTCCTTCCGCAACGGCGACCTGGACGTACTGGTGGCGACGACGGTGATCGAGGTCGGCGTCGACGTGCCCAACGCAACGGTCATGCTCATCGAGGACGCCGTGCGCTTCGGCATCGCCCAGTTGCACCAGCTCCGCGGCCGGGTCGGCCGGGGCGCGGCGAAGTCGTGGTGCTACCTGCTGGGCGAGGCCACGACACCCGATGCCGAGCAGCGCCTCGAAGCTCTCGAGCGGACGACCGACGGCTTCGAACTGGCCGAGGTCGACCTCGAGATCCGAGGCGAGGGCACGGTCCTGGGAACCCGGCAAAAGGGACGAAGCGACCTCAAGCTGGCGTCACTCCGCCGCGACCGCGAGTGGGTGGGACGGGCCCGGGAGGTCGCGTTCGACATCGTCGACGCCGACCCGACGTTGCGGCACCACGACGTGCTGGCCGAGGAGGTCCGGCTGCTGATCGACGACGACGAAGCGGAATTCCTCTTCAAGAGTTAGCAAGCCCGAACGACAACGGGCGTTTCCCCCGCGAGCCAGACCAAGCGCAGGTATGGGACGCTCTGCGGCATAGCCGCAGTCTCCGTCGCACTACCAACATCCGAACGTTCTCCGCGTCTGGCCCACATCCCCGCCCTCGATGGGCTGCGTGGGCTCGCGCTCCTTGGCGTCGTCGGTTTCCACGCGGGGATCTCCTGGCTTCGGGGCGGCTATCTGCCGATCACGACGTTCTTCGTCCTGTCGGGATTCCTGATCACCGCGCTCCTGCTGATAGAGGTCGAGCGTCGCGGCCGCATCGATCTCCCGGCCTTCTGGGGGGCCCGGGCACGACGGCTGGTGCCCGCGGCCCTGCTCGGCCTCCTCCTCGCCGGCGTGGTGTCGCTCAGCGGAGCCGTACCGCGTCACATCGGCGGCGACGCAGTGTCCTCTCTGCTGTGGATGGCGAACTGGCGATTCATCGCCACGGGTCAGTCGTACGCCTCGCTGTTCGCTCATCCATCGCCACTCCAGCACTACTGGTCGTTGGCGGTCGAGGAGCAGTTCTACCTCCTCCTCCCGCTCATCGCGTTCGGCGCGCTGGTGTGGCTGGGGAAGGGCCGGCGTGCCGTCTTCGCCGTCGTCGTCGTCATCCTTCTCGCGGCATCGCTGGTGACCACGCGCGTCCTGCACCAGCCCGGCGATGTTCTCCGCACCTACTACGGCACCGACACCCGCGCTGCGGAGCTACTCGTCGGTGTGCTCTTGGCGGTCGTCATGATTGGGCGCGGGGGCGTGCGCCGCCTGGGCCGCGGGCCGCGGGTGGCCGTCGACGTCGCCGCCCTGGCTGCGCTGGTGACGACGGTCGTGCTCTGGATCACCGTCCGTGAGTTCGACGACTGGCTCCTCGACGGCGGCCTCGTCCTGGTCGCCCTTCTCGCAGCCGTCGTGGTGCTCGGCGCGACCCAGCCCGGGACGGTCGTCGGGCGGCTGCTTTCGACCCGACCCTTGGCGTGGCTCGGGCGCATCTCCTACGGCGCGTACCTGTATCACTGGCCGCTCTTCCTCCTGCTCTCGCCGGTGCGCACGGGCCTGTCTGGTGTGCCGCTGCTAGTCGTGCGCGTCGCCATCGTGCTCGTCGCGGCGGAGCTGTCGTATCGCTACATCGAGATGCCCATACGCCAGGGCCGGCTTCCTCGGCCCGTGAGCCTCCTCAGCTGGGCGAACGGTGCCGTGGTCGTCGGCAGCATCTTCGCCCTCGTCGTACTCGGCTTGCCGACGGCCAAGATCACCTTGCGAGCCGACGGCGTCGCGCCCCCGCCGCCGCCACCGGTTCCCGTGGTGGAGATCGCCGACGCGCCCTCGACCACCGTCGCGCCGGCGCTGGCGCCGGCGGCGGTCACATCGCCGCGACAAGCAGTGCAAGCGCAGTCAGCGGAGCAGCGCCCTGCACCTGCCCCGACGGTGCCACCACCCCCGCAGCCCGTTCGAGTGCTTGTCTTCGGCGACTCGTTGGCCCAGAACCTGTCCACCGGCCTGACGGCTCGCGCCGCCCGGACGCATGACATGGTCGTCTGGGACCACGGCATCTCGGGCTGTCCCATCAGCCGTGGGGGCACGCGACGCAAGGCGGACGGCAACGTGTACCCGACGAACACCCTGTGTCCGTGGTGGGGTACCGACGACGGCCGTCAACAGATCGCGGCCTTCCACCCTGACGTGGTGCTCGTCGCCGGCGGCCTCAACGACCTCTACGACCGCAAGCTCCCCGAGTGGTCCGACTACCACCACATCGGCGAGAGCATCTTCGACCCGTGGCTGCTCTCCGAATATGAAGCGGCCTTCGACACGCTCTCGGTCGGCGGGGCGCACGTCGTCTGGACGATCCCGCCGTGTTTCGACACGTCGGTGTGGGGGCCGCTCATCGAGAACGCCGAAGCGCGCCGCGAGTATCACAACGCCACGATCCTTCCGGGCCTGGCCGGCGCCCGTCCTGTTCAGTTCGCCGACCTCGACCATCAGCTCTGTCCCAACGGCACCTTCGACGACAACGTGCTCGGGGCGGACTCCCGACCCGACGGGCTGCACATGAGCGACACCGCGTCCGACTCGCTGGCGAACTCGTGGCTTGCCCCCCTGCTGTTGCGAGCGGCCGGCCGCTGAGGAAGGAGAGGGCGGCACGGCCGTCGAAGATCAGGCCGTGGCCCGCAGTCTCCTTGCTTCTGTCGCGCTCCTGGCGCTCTCGTCCCTGGCCGTCCCGGTGGCCGCCCAGGCGGCGTCGATCGACAACGGCGGACGGGGCGACCGCTCGGTCCAGCAGCTGCAGCAGGGCGCGGCGACGGCCTGCCGCACGCCGTTGCGGTCGCTGAGCGACAGCGCTCCCGAGCAGTGCACGCCGATCGACGGCCGCAGGGTGTCGGAGGCGCAAGTAAAGGCGTATGAGTCGTCCTGGACGCACCGGGCGCTCTCGTTGCAGCGGGGCCTGGACGAATCGGTCCCGCTTGCCCAGGAGCAGATGCCGCACACCCACAACAGCTTCAACGCCTCGGCCTTCACGGTGGGGTCGACGAGCTACTACCCGACGCTCACCAACTCGGACCCGAACCAGGTGTACAGCATCACCGATCAGCTGCGGATGGACGTCCGCGCCATCGAGATCGACCTGCACTGGGTGCCGAGCCCGTATGCGGCGGCCAACGGCCGGACCGATACCGGGGGCAAGTGGGTCACGATGTGCCACGGCAACAACGGCACCGTGACCGGTGTGCACGTCGGGTGCACCTGGGACCGGCCGTTCGAAGACGGGCTCGCGGAGGTGCGGGGTTGGCTCGACGCCCACCCCGATCAGGTGATCCTGCTCTACCTCGAGAATCAGCTAACTGACGAGACCGGTGCCAACAATCCGCAGGCCCACGACATCGCGGCCTCGATCATCAGCGACAAGCTCGGCACGAAGGTGTACAGGCCCAGGACTGCCGGTTGCACCGACATGCCACTGGGCGTCAGCCGCCAGGACATCCGCAATGCCGGCGCGCAAGTGCTGATCGTCGGCAACTGCGGCGCCGGCGGCGCGTGGACGACG
>DASZJL010000088.1:0-9241 GCA_035948135.1 Acidimicrobiales bacterium
GCGGTGAACATCTGCACGCCGGGGTGGATGGCGGCGCTCGAGGACGGCGCCCACGTGGGCGCGGCGCCGGCAGTGCCGATCGTCGCCAGCGGAGCCAGGCAGCCGACCACCACCACTGCGGCCGAAGCCGCCGCCCAACGCCGAAGTCCGGTCACCCAAGAGACGCGCACGTAACTCCCTCCCTGGTCGAGGCGGCGGTCATCTACCCCCTCGTCCGACCGCCCAAACCCCCTTTTTGGCGACAGATCCTGGACGCCGCCCCTGCTCGGGGTGTACGCCAGAGGCCGACAAGGAGGGAAGACGTGGAGCTCTCTCTGGACTGGCGCAGCGTGGGCCTGCGGGGTCTCGCGGCCCTCGCCTTCGGCATCGTGATCCTCGTATGGCCGGGGCTCACCGTCACGGCGCTGCTGTTTGTCTTCGGCGTGTTCGTGCTGATCGACGGCTTTGCCCACCTGGTGGCTGCCGTCGGCCGCGGTGGTGAGGAAAACCGGGGGTGGTTGATCTTCGAAGGCCTCGCCGGCGTCGCGGCCGGCGTGATCACCCTGGTGTGGCCCGACATCACCGCCCTCGCCCTCCTCTACATCATCGGCGCCTGGGCGGTGATCCTGGGTGCGATCCGCATCTTCGTCGCCGTGCGGCTGCGCAAAGAGATCCCCAACGAGTGGATGCTGGGAATAAGCGGCTCCCTGTCGGTGGTTTTTGGCATCATCCTCTTCGTCGCCCCCGTCTCCGGCGCCCTGGCCATCACGTGGCTGATCGGGTTCTTCGGCCTCTTGACCGGGCTGCTGCTGCTCGCGCTGGCGTGGCGGCTCCACAAGAACCACGGCCGCGTCGACGTCTTCCCGTCGCCGCCGCCCGCCCCGGCGTAACCATGGCCGACAACTGCACCCACATCGACCAGATCAGCAACCCCGAGCCGCACTCGTGGGGCTGCGAGGACTGCCTCGCGTTGGGCCGACAGGACTGGGTGCACCTGCGACTGTGCGAGATCTGCGGCCACGTCGGCTGCTGCGACCAGTCACCCGGCAAGCACGCGACCGCCCACTTCCACGCCGCATCCCACCCCATCATCCGGTCCTACGAGCCGGGCGAGGACTGGTTCTACTGCTACGTCGACGACTTCATGTTCGAGCTCAGCGGCGCCCCGCCCGGGCCGTCGCACCCCTGACGTAGCTGCATAACTGCACGCGCACGCGCTAGACCGTGCCCTTCAGGTGAGGCGAGGCCAGAGAGTCCGCCAAAGGAGGGACGGTTGAACCGACGAGAGCTCATCAACGCAGTGGCGTCGCACATCGACGCCGACGCGAAAGATGTCGACAAGGTCCTGAGCGGATTCACCGAGGTCGTGACGTCCACCGTGGCGCGCGGCGAGCAGGTGGCCATCAGCGGGTTCGCCAAGTTCGCCAAGGTGGAGCGGGCCGCCCGCATGGGTCGCAACCCGGCCACCGGTGAGCAGATCCACATCAAGGCCTCCAAGAAGGCGCGCATCACGCCGCTGAAGGCGTTCAAGGACGCGGTCATGGGCGGGAGCGCCGCCAAGAAGGGCGGCGTCAAGAAGGCGGCGGCCAAGAGGACCGTCGCCAAGAAGGGTCCGGCCACCAAGAAGGCGGCCCCCAAGAAGGCCAGCGCCAAGAAGGCCCCGGCCCGGAAGACCGCCAAGCGCCGCTAGGCCGGCACGCCGCCCACCGGCTCGGCCCGGCGGCACTTGGCTGTCGGGCCGCAGTCGCGGCACGCTTGATGCAGGGCGATGAGGAGTAGAGCCATGCAGACGCGTGTCAGCGAGATGCTCGGGGTGGAGTTCCCGATCCTGGCGTTCAGCCACTGCCGGGACGTAGTGGCGGCTGTCACCAATGCGGGCGGGTTCGGCGTGCTGGGCGCGGTGGCCCACTCACCCGAGCAGCTCGAGATCGACCTCACGTGGATCGACGAGCAGGTCCATGGCCGGCCCTACGGGCTCGACCTGCTCCTCCCCCAGAAGTACGCGGGCGCCGATGAGGGCGGCATCGACCGCGACACCGTCCGTCAACTGCTGCCGCCCGAGCAGCAGGCCTTCGTCGACGACATCCTGCGCCGCTACGAGGTGCCCGACCTCGACGAGGAGACCCGGAGCCTGATCTTCGGGCGCGGCGGCACGCTCTCCATCTCGCCCAAGGGCTACGAGCCGCTGCTCGACATCGCCTTCGCTCACCAGATCCGGCTGATCGCCAGCGCGCTGGGGCCGCCGCCGCCGGACCTGATCGAGCGGGCCCACGCCGCCGAGGTCCTCGTCGCGGCCCTGGCCGGCACGCGCGTCCACGCCGAGCGCCACAACGCGGCCGGCGCCGACCTCATCGTCGCCCAGGGGACGGAGGCGGGCGGCCACACCGGGGAGATCTCGACCATGGTGCTGGTGCCCGAGGTCGTGGCAGCGGTGAAGCCCACGCCCGTGCTCGCCGCGGGCGGGATCGGCAACGGCCGCCAGATCGCGGCGGCCATGGCCCTCGGCGCCGAAGGGGTCTGGTGCGGCTCGGTCTGGCTCACCACCGAGGAGGCCGAGACGCAGCCGGCCGTGAAGCAGAAGTTCCTGGCCGCGACCTCCAAGGACACCGTGCGTTCCCGCTCGCTCACTGGCAAGCCGGCGCGCATGCTGCGCAGCGCATGGACCGACGAGTGGGACAAGGCCGACGCGCCACCGCCGCTGCAGATGCCGCTGCAGACCGCGCTGGTTGCCGAGGCCCAGCTGCGCATCAACAAGTCAGCCACCCAGGAAGGGTCGGGCGCCCAGCAGCTCGCGAACTACTTCGTCGGTCAGGTGGTCGGTCAGATGGATCGCGTGCGCCCCGCCCGCCAGGTCGTCCTCGACATGGTCACCGAGTACGCCGACGTGGCCCAGGAGTTCGCCGACCAGGTCGCGGCGACGGCCGGAACCTCCTAGAGGGCCACCCACTCGCGGGTCGACGCCGACTTGCGGATGGCGTCGAGCACCTCCATCTGGGCGACGCCGTCGGCGAAGGTGGCCGGCTTGGGTTCGGGTGGGATCGGGTGTCCGAGGATGAGGTCGCGGAAGGTCTCGCACAGGCGCGTGTAGGGCGGCAGGTCGAGCCCGTGGGCGATCATGCGGTCGTAGGCGGTGTGGAGGACGTCGGGCGGCAGGGGCTCCGGCCCGCCCGGGGCGAACCGAGGAAGGTCGTCGCCCACCGGCACCTGGCGGGTCCCGCTCGCGTCGGCGACGAAGACCTTCTCGCCCACGTCCTCGATCCACGCCGTCGCGGTCGATCCGACGACTCGGGTCTCGATGAGGAACGGCCCGCGATCGGTGCAGCTGCTCGACATCACGCCGGTGCAGCCCGACCGCATGCGGAACTTGACGATGAACGCGTCCTCGGCCGACTGGTCGCGGCCGGCGCCGTGCGGCAGGGCGGCGCTCACGCCCTTGAACTCGCCGAGGGTGACGCGGAGCTGGTCGATGAGCTGTGAGCCGTGGGCGCCCAACCATCCGCCGCCCGACGCGGCGTCCGCCCACCACGCGGGCACCTCGGTGTCGGCCTCGGCCAGCATCGGCACGTGCAGGAGCACGAGGGCGAGCCGGGGTTCGCCGATGGCCCCGCTGGCCACGGTGCGAGCGAGCGTGGCCTGCCCGGCGTCCCAGCGGAACTCGGTGCCCAGGAGGTGCACGACGCCCGCCTGGTCGGCCGCGGCCAGCACGGTGCGGGCCTCGGCGGTGTCCCGGGCGAAGGGCTTCTCACACAGCACGTGCTTGCCGGCGGCCATCGCCTCGAGCGCGAGCTCGGCGTGGGTGTGCGGCGGTGTCGCCACGGTGACGGCATCGACGCCGGGGGTCGCAAGCGCCTTCGCCAGCGAGGTGCATGCGGCGGGCACACCGAACTGCTGCGCCCGCTCGGACGTCCGCGCCGGGTCCCGCCCGACCAGCGCCTTGACGTCGAAGCCGGCCGCCCGCAGGGCCCGAACGTGGGTGACGCACCCGAAGCCCGTGCCGACGACGACGACGCCCAGGGTTCTCACAGGGCCACGTTAGAGACGACTCCCGGTGCGTACACCGCCTCTTCACCGCTGGTTGACAGAACGGAAACATGGGCGCCGTATCGTCGAGGACGACACAGACAGCGCCCTGGACTGGCCAGCATCGGAGGCCTGGCACAGCGGGGCCCCTGTGCGGCTGTCACCCCTTGCAGCCGCACCACTCGGGTTCGGCCCAGGAGGATGCCCGGTCCTCCCGGGCCGGACCGTTTTGTCGCCCGTGTTGGGGCGCGACGAACCGTCCTCATACGGGAACGGCGGAGAAGGACTGCGGTGCTTAGACGGGGCGAACTGCGGTGGCCTGGGGGCCCTTCTTGCCTTCGCCCACGTCGAACTCGACGCGCTGGCCCTCGTCGAGCTGGCGATAACCCTGCATCTGGATCTCGCTCTGGTGAACGAAAAGGTCTTGGCCACCGTCGTCGGGCTTGATGAACCCGAACCCCTTGGTGGCGTTGAACCACTTGACCGTTCCTGCTGCCATTTGTTGGCACCTTCTTTGCTTTGGCAGGTAACCCTGCTTTGTACTGCGCGCCACCATACGCGAGCGATCCGTGTCGCGCCCCGGAAATTTCTGGCGTCGTACTGTCTGTGTCGTGCGCGCCCTGGTGTACGGCGTCCGACCCGATCCGCAGCCCGAGCCCGCAGAGGACAACGCCCTGCTCAGGGGGCTGGCCCGCACGCCGATGCGCCTCCTCGAAGTGGACGATCCACCGTTCCTCGGGCCTGACTGGGTGGTGCTTCGGCCCCGCATGACGGGGATCTGTGGGTCCGACGCCAAACAGGTGTTCATGGACTTCGGCGAAGACGTGGCGCGCGACAACCCCATGGGCGACTTCTTCACGATGCCGCAGGTCCTGGGGCACGAGGTTGTCGCCGACGTGGTCGCCTTGGGCCCCGAGGCCGAAGGTCTCGACGCCGGCGACCGCGTCGTGCTCAACCCGTGGCTGTCGTGCGGGCCGCGCGGCATCTCCCCGCAGTGCCCGGCCTGCGACGCCGGCGACCTCAGCTTGTGCTGGAACTTCGCGCGCGGCCGTGTCGCGCCGGGCATCCACTCGGGAACGTCGCGCGACGCCACCGGCGGCTACGCCGACCTCATGCCGGCCCACGACTCGATGGTGTTCCGTGTGCCCGACGGCATCACCGACGAGCAGGCCGTGTTCGCGGACCCCTTCGCGGTGTCGTTGCACTCGGTGACGCGCCATCCGCCGCCGCCCGGCGGCAAGGCCCTCGTCTACGGCGCCGGTGCCCTGGGCACCACCGCGACCGCGGTGTTGCGCGCCCTGCACCCCGACGTCGAGGTCATGGTCGTCGCCCGCTTCGAGGCCCAGGCTGACCTGGCCCGCAAGCTGGGTGCCACGGTCGTGGCCCACGAGCCCCGCCGGCAGTTGATCGAGGAGGCGGCGGCCTGGTCGGGCGGCGTGCTCTGTGGCTCGGGGGATCTACCGATGGCGTATCCGGGCGGCGTCGACGTCGTCTACGACACCGTCGGGCGGCCGGAGACGTTCGAGGTGGGGGCGCGGCTGTTGAAGGCGCGGGGGACGCTCGTCAAGGCGGGCGTCCACGGGCCGGCTCGCTGGGAGTGGACGCCGCTGTATTTCAAAGAGATCTCCTGGGTGGGATCGAACGCCTTCGGCTTCGAGGAAGTCGACGGCGTCCGCCAGCACGGGATCCAGCACTATCTCGACCTTGTGCAGGAGGGGCGCGTCGACCTCGACGGCATGCTCACCCACACGTTCCGCCTCGACGAGTGGCGAGATGCGTTCACGGCGCTTGCCATTCAAGACCGGAGCGGCGCCATCAAGGTGGCGTTCGACTTCCGGTCCAATTGATCATCGGCTAGCGCAAAACGACCGTTGCACAGCGGCCGGCCCTGCCGTATTTTGGCCGCGCGGTCGTCGGGGGACGGCCCGAGAGGGGGGCGGAATGAAGGCCGTCTTTAGAGCGCGCACGGCCATCGGCGCGCTGCTCGTGGGTGTGGCGGCACTCGTCACGCCGCTCGTCGGAGCTACGCCGGCATACGCGCTCGTGGTCTGCCCGCCCAACCCGGCGCCCGGGACGACGGTGAACAGCAACATCTACGTGCCCCCGGGGCAGGTGTGCACCCTCGACCACAACACCGTCGTCGGCAGCATCACCGTGGCTTCCGGGGCCGAACTCATCGTCGTCGCAGGCACCATCAACGGGAACGTCACCAGCTCGGGCGCGAACTCGGTGTTCATCGAGAGCACCCGGACTGATCTCTTCACCATCCATGGCTCCGTGACGCTCGGGGGCGTCGGTAACCCACAAGAGTGCGCTGGGCGTATCGACGGGTCGCTCAACATCAGCAACATCCCGGCGGTACCGCCTCCGCCACTCGCTCCTTCACCTGGGTGCTTCGGTCCCGCGGGCTCTCGACTGACGATCGGGGGCGACCTGAATGTGTCCTCCAACCATTCGTTCTATTCCTTCACCTTCACGACGACGGGCGGGAGCTTGCGAGTGATCGGCAACACGGGTGGCGGCCTCTTGATCAACGACGTCGCCGGAGGTGACATGATCTGCAGCAACTCGCCCCCGTGGGTCGGAGGGACCCTCTCCGCCGCCGGGCGCAACACCTGTCCGGGATAGAGATGCGGGGGACATGGCGGCAACAATGCCGCCATGTCCTATGTCCTTGTTGACAAGCCGCGGCCGCACGTCACGCTGATCACCCTCAACCGGCCCGAGCGCATGAACGCGATGGCGTTCGACGTCATGATCCCGCTGCGGGAGCGCATCGAGGAGGTGAGCGTGGACAACGACACGCGTGTCGTCGTCCTGACCGGCGCGGGCGGCGGCTTCTGCTCCGGGGCCGACCTCGAGGATCCGGGAACGTTGCCCGACATCGACGGGCTGACGCTGCCCACCATCGCCCTCCGGGCGCTCGGGATTCTCGAGGACGTCGTCCTCGCCATCCGCAAGATGCACCAGCCGGTGATCGCGGCCGTCAACGGGCCGGCCATCGGCGGTGGCTTTTGTCTCAGCCTGGCGGCCGACATCCGGGTGGCCTCGGAGTCGGCCCTGTTCCGCGCCGCGGGGATCAACAACGGCCTGACGGCCAGCGAGCTCGGGATCAGTTACCTGCTGCCGCGTGCGATCGGATCGTCGCGGGCCTCCGACATCATGCTCACGGGGCGCGACGTGGACGCCGCCGAGGCCGAGCGCATCGGTCTGGTGTCGTCAGTCGTTGGCGGCGATGCGTTGCTCGATACCTGCTACTCGATCGCCGAGCGCATCATCGGCTACAGCCGCGCCGGCGTCGAGGTCACCAAGCGCATGCTGTGGTCGAGCCTCGACGCCAGCAGCCTCACCGCCCACATGGACCACGAGGGCATCGGCCAGCTCTACGTGCGCCTCACCACCAAGAACTTCGAGGAAGCGGTGCGAGCCCGCAAGGAGAAGCGAACGCCCGTCTACGAGGACTGACTTCTCGGCTTCAGCCGGAACACTCGGAGGTCGCGGCCGCTGCGTTCGGTGTAGCTCGTCCACGCCGGCCAGATCTTCAAGAGGTCGGGCCAGACCTTCGCTTTCTCGTCGGCGTCGAGGAGGTGGGCGACGACCGGAATCGTGTGACCTTTGAACGTCACCGTGGCATTCGGGTCGGCCATGAGATTCGCCGTCCAGGCCGGGTGATGTTCCTTCCCGAAGTTGCTGCCGACGACGAGGAAGTCGTCGCCGACAGGGAGCGTTGCCAGCGGCGTCCGCCGCGCCTGGCCGCTCTTTCGGCCCGTCGTGGTGAGCTCGAGGCTCGGGACGAGCGCCTGGCTGAGCGCGACCCGGCCACCTGTGATCCTGCTCAGCACGCGGTCGATCGGTGGAAACACCTTCGAGCCGGTGGCCGCGAACGCGCGGGTGCTCGCCACTCGCTGCACCGCCCGGCTGATCGCGCTGTCTGACCGTGGCATGGGCCGGACAGTAACCCGTGGCCCTACTCTGCGGCCCGGTGTTTCTAGATCTCAGTCCCGAGCAGCGGGCCCTGCAGGACGAGCTGCGCACCTACTTCGCCGATCTGGTGAAGGCCCGGGCCGCGGCCGACCTCGACGACGAGGTCATGGGCGAGGGGTGGAAGGCCACCATCCGCCAGATGGGCAAGGACGGGTGGCTTGGCATCGGTTGGCCGCGCGAGTACGGCGGTCAAGGCCGTGGCGCGATCGAGCAGCTGATCTTTCTGGAGGAGGCGGGCCGCGCCGGGGCACCAATCCCGCTCGTCACGCTGAACACGGTAGGGCCGACCATCGCCCAGTTCGGCACCGACGAGCAGAAGCAGCGCTTCCTGCCGCCGATTCTCGCCGGCGAGCTCCACTTCGCCATCGGGTACACCGAGCCCGGCGCGGGCACCGACCTGGCGTCGTTGCGCACGAGTGCCGTTCGCGACGGTGACGAGTACGTCGTCAACGGCCAGAAGGTCTTCACCAGCGGCGGCCACGAGGCCGACTTCGTGTGGCTGGCGTGCCGCACCGACCCCGCCGCCCCCAAGCACAAGGGGATCTCGATCCTCATCGTCGATACCGACCAGCCGGGCTTCAAGTGGACGCCGATCAACACCGTCGCCGGCGGGTTCACGAGCGCTACCTATTACGAGGACGTGCGCGTGCCGGCGTCGATGCTCGTCGGCGAGGAGAACGGCGGCTGGAAGATGATCACCACCCAGCTCAACTTCGAGCGGGTGGCGCTCGGGCCGTCGGGCCGGATCTTCCGTTCGCTCGAAGCCGTGTCGCAGTGGGCGAAGGACACCCGCCTGGTCGACGGCACGCGCGTCATCGACGTCGACTGGGTGCGCTCCAACCTGGCGCGTGTGCGGGCCAAGGCCGAGGTGGCCGAGCTCTTCAACTGGCGGGTGGCGTGGGAGCAGGAGCAGGGCCGGATGAACCCGGCCGATGCGTCGGCCATGAAGGTCTATGGCACCGAGCTGCGCCAGGAGACGGCTCGCCTGCTGCTCGAGGTCGTCGGCGCCGCCGGCTCGGTCCGAGAGGGTTCGCCCGGGGCCGTGCTGGAGGGCCTCCTGGAGCGGGAGTACCGCGGCTCGATCGTCGGCACCTTCGGCGGCGGCGTCAACGAGGTTCAGCGGGAGATCATCGTCACCGCCGGCCTGGGAATGCCTCGACCGCCCCGCTAAAAGATTCCTAGAGGCCTGGCGGCCCGCTCATGCCGACCTTGGCATTGACGACGTCGAGTCCGATGTCGAGACTCCGTACCGGATTCC
>DASZJL010000089.1:0-16419 GCA_035948135.1 Acidimicrobiales bacterium
CCTCGCATCCAGATCGTGACCCGCAAGGCGTACGGCGGCGCCTACGTCGTCATGAACTCGAAGTCGATCGGGTGCGACCTGGCATTCGCGTGGCCGTCGGCGGAATTCGCGGTCATGGGTCCGCGTGAGGCGGTTGACATCATTTACCGCCGCGAGGTGCAAGGCGCGTCCGACCCCGAGGCCCGCAAGGCCGAGTTGGTCGAGGAGTACACCGAGCGGTACGTGCATCCCTATGACGCCGCAGAGCGGGGCTACATCGACGACGTCATCGACCCCGCCGACACGCGCGGGGTGCTGATCAGGAACCTCGAACTTCTCCGCTCGAAGCGCGAGGAGCTGCCGAAGCGGAAGCATGGCAATGTGCCCCTCTGAGCCGAGCTCGGAGGAGATGGCCGCCATCGTGGCCGCCGTCGAGTTGGTCTGGCCCAAACCCGTCGTCGCCGCGCCGGCGTCGTCGCAGCCGAGCCCCTGGCGGTGGTCCGGCCGGTGGTGGGGTCCACTCACCGAGGTCTCCGGCCGGCAGCGCCCGTGGCGGTAGAAGCTCCCGTCGTCGAGGTCACCACCGTCGCCGACGACGAGGCCGTCGTCTTTGAGGGCGGAAACGCCCGTCGCTACGACGGTCTCGAGCCCGACCGGGACTACGAATTCGACGGCGTGTCGTTCCGCACGCTGCCTCGCCCGCCCGGCGAACGGCTGGCCACGCTCGCCACCGTCAACGACGTGCACTTCGGCGAGCTCGAGTGCGGCGTGCTGGAGGGCCTCGAGTTGGGACCGATCCTGCAGTCGGAGCCCGGTGATCCGCCGTATCCGGAGACGATGAATCGGGGCGCGATCGCCGAGATCAAGGCTCTGGCGCCCGACGTCGTCGTGGCCAAGGGCGACCTCACCACCCACGGCACGACCGAGGAGTACAAGGCCTTCCTCGACGCGTACGACTCCGCGTTCGGCGAGCGGCTGTACCACGTGCGCGGCAACCACGATGCGACCACCGGCGAGACGTTCGCGTCGGACGCGCCGATCGAAGTCGAGCTTCCCGGTGTGCGGCTCGCCATCCTCGACACCGTCATCCCCGAGCACCACACCGGGCAGGTCTCGGCGGCCCAGCTCGAGTGGCTCGACGAAATCGGTGCCCGCAGCGACCGGCCAGTGCTCGTCTTTGGGCACCACCACGCCTGGAGCCCGGAGTCCAAGACGCGCGAGGAGACGTACTTCGGCATCAACCCCGACGACTCCGAGAAGCTGATCGAAGTCGTCGCCCGTCACCCCGCGCTGATCGGCTACTTCGCCGGCCACACCCACCGCAACCGGGTGCGCCGCTTCCAGTCGACCGGCGACGTGCCCTGGGTGGAGGTGGCGTGCGTCAAAGACTTCCCCGGCGCGTGGGCCGAGTACCGGGTGTTCGAAGGCGGCGTGCTCCAGGTCCACCGCCGCATCTCCACGCCCGATGCCCTCGAATGGACGGAGCGCACGCGGGCGATGTTCGGCGGGCTCTATCCCTCCTACGCCTTCGGCGAGCTGGGCGACCGCTGCTTCCCCATCTGGCCTCGCCCATAACGCGTTCTGAGGGTGGATGTCCGCCCCATAGGGCGGACATCCACCCTCAGAACGGGAAACCTGTCAGTCGGCCGACGCCACCTCGACGCGGTTGGAGCCCGACGCCCGGGCCGACTCGAGGGCGCCGTAGGCCCGCTGGAGGACTTGGTCGGACTCGAGGGCGTGGGTGGGGTAGGCGGCCACGCCGGCAGCCAGGCGGACGAGGGCGTCCCGCTGGCGGACCAGGGCCGTCCGGAGCCGTTCCGCCGCCCACACGCCGCCGGCCTCTGAGGTGTCCTCGAGGATGACGCCGAAGCTGGCTGAGCCGATGCGGCAGACGGTGTCGGACTCGCGCAGCGTGTCGCGGAGGATGTCGGCGAAGGCGAGGATGATGTCGTGGCGGCCCTGCTCGGTGGTGCCCTCGGCGTCGAGGGTCAGCAGCAGGAGCGCGACGGGCTGCAGCTGGCGGCGGGCGGCGGCGATGCGGTGCTCGAGGGCCAGCTCGAAGTAGTGCTCGCCGAGGAGGCCCGTCTCGGGATCGCGTACTGCGCCGGCCGCGACGGCGTCGGCGGGCTCGTTGAGAACGGTCGCAGACTCGAACGCCTCACGCTCGGCGAGCAGCGCATCCTCCAGCTGGAGGATCTCGCGGCGCAGGCTCTCGGTGTCCTTGTGGTGGTCGCGGAGGCGGCTGGCGACGACCAGGCACATGGCGCCGGCCACGAGCGCGCAGGCGGCGGCGACCGCCCCCAAGAGGGCTGACCCGACGGCGACCGCGGCGGCACCCAGCACCAGCCCGGCCGCGCCGGACAACAGGCCAAGCAAGGCTCGCCGATCCATCCCCCTGACCATCGGCCATCACGGCCGCCGAATCAAGCTGAAAATCGACGCCTAGTGCGATCGATGGGACTCGGCCAGGCTGGCGATCTCTTCCATCATGCGGGTGATCCGGAAGTCCTTGGGGGTGTAGACGGCCGCCACGCCGAGGCTCTCGAGCTTCGCCTGGTCCTCGGCGGGGATGATGCCGCCGACGACCACCGGTGCGTCGACGCCCTGCTCGCTGAGCAGGCGCAGGATCTCGGGCACCAGCTCGAGATGGCTCCCGGACAGGATCGAGATGCCGATGACGTCGACGTCTTCGTCGCGCGCCGCCGCCGCGATCTGCTCGGGCGTCAGCCTGATGCCCTGGTACACGACCTCCATCCCCGCGTCGCGGGCGGCCACCGCCACCTGTTCGGCGCCGTTGGAGTGGCCGTCGAGGCCGGGCTTGGCGACCAACAATCGAGGGGGGCCACCGGGGAGAGCACGGAGGCGCTCGGCCAGGGCGCCCAGCCCGTTGGCCCTGCGGCCGACGGCGGCGGCGACGCCCGTCGGCGCCCGGTACTCGCCGAACACCTCGCGCAGGGCGCCGGCCCATTCGCCAGTGGTTCCGCCCGCGTGCGCGAGGGCGATGGTGGACGGCATCACGTTGGCACCCGAGGTGGCCGCCGTCCGCAACTCGTCGAGAGCCCGCGACACGGCGTCGTTGTCACGGCTGGCCCGCCATGCGGCCACGTCGTCCTTCATCTCCGCCTCGACCGCCGGATCGACGCGGAGGATGACTTCCTCACCCGCCAACGGCGACTCTGCCGTCTCGGGAAAGACGTTCACACCGACGACCTTCAGGTCGCCCTCCTCGATGCGCCGGGTGCGTTCGGTCTCCGACCGCACGAGCCGCCCCTTGATCTCGTCGATCGCCTCGAACGCGCCGCCCAGCGCGAGGACGTCGTCGAGCTCGGCTCGGGCGGCCTCCATCAGTTCGTCGGTGCGGGCCTCGATGACCCTGGATCCCTCGAAGATGTCCTCGTACTCCAGCAGGTCGGTCTCGAAGGCGAGCACCTGCTGGATGCGCAGCGACCATTGCTGGTCCCAGGGCCTCGGCAGCCCCAGCGCTTCGTTCCACGCCGGCAGCTGGATGGCGCGGGCCCGGGAGTCTTTTGACAGCGCCACGCCCAGGGTCTCGAGGACGATGCGCTGGATGTTGTTCTCCGGCTGTGCCTCGGTGAGGCCCAGCGAGTTGACCTGCACGCCGTACCGGAAGCGGCGCAGCTTGGGGTCGGTGACGCCGTAGCGCTCCGCGCAGATGTGATCCCACATCTTGGTGAAGGCGCGCATCTTGCACGTCTCCTCGACGAAGCGGATCCCGGCGTTGCAGAAGAACGAGATGCGCCCGACGACCTGGGGGAAGTCGTCCGGGGCGACCTGGCCGGAGTCGCGCACCGCGTCGAGTACGCCGATCGCCGTCGCAAGTGCATAGGCCAGCTCCTGCACCGGCGTGGCCCCCGCCTCCTGCAGGTGGTAGCTGCAGACGTTGATCGGGTTCCACTTGGGCGCGTTGGCGACCGTCCACGCGACCATGTCGACGATCAGCCGGCGGCTCGGCTCGGGCGGGAAGATGTACGTCCCGCGCGACAGGTACTCCTTGACGATGTCGTTCTGCGTCGTGCCGCCCAGCACGTGGGGGTCGACGCCCTGCTCCTCGGCGTGGGCGACGTAGAGGCCCAGAAGCCAGGCGGCCGTGGCGTTGATCGTCATCGACGTGTTCATCTCGCCGACGGGGATGCCGTCCATCAGCTGGCGCATGTGGCCGAGGTGGGCGACCGGCACACCCACCTTGCCGACCTCTCCCTTGGCCTCGGGCGAGTCGGGGTCGTAGCCGGTCTGGGTGGGCAGGTCGAAGGCGATCGACAGCCCCGTCTGACCCTTGGCCAGGTTGGTGCGGTAGAGCTCGTTGGACGCGCGTGCCGAGGAGTGCCCCGAGTACGTCCGCATCACCCAGGGCTTGTCCGGCACGGCGCTACTCCTTCAAGAGCCGGCTACTTCTTTGAATAATCGTAGAAGCCCTTGCCCGACTTCCGGCCGAGCTGCTCGGCGACGACCATGCGCTTGAGCAGGGGAACGGGGGCGTAGTTGGGATCGCGGAACTCGGCGTAGAGGGCCTCGATGATCGCCAGCGAGGTGTCGAGCCCGACGAGGTCGAGGAGCGCCAGCGGGCCCATGGGGAAGTTGCAGCCCCCCTTCATGGCCTCGTCGATGTCGTCGCGTGTGGCGACACCGTTCTCCAACAGACGCACGGCGTTGTTGAGGTACGGGAACAGCAGGGCGTTGACGATGAAGCCGGCCTGGTCCTTCACCTCGACGGGCGCCTTGCCGCACGCCTCGGCGAACGCCCGCACCTCGGCGATGGTCTCGCCGTCGGCGGTCAGCGGACGCACGATCTCGACGAGCGACATCATCGGCGCGGGGTTGAAGAAGTGGACGCCGCACACCTTGTTCGGACGCCCCGTCTCCATGGCCATCTCGATGACCGGCAGCGTCGAGGTGTTGGTGGCGAGGATCGTCGTCTCGCCGCAGATGCGGTCGAGCTCGTTGAACAGGTGCTTCTTGGTGGGCAGATCCTCGACGATCGACTCGATCACCAGGTCGCACGCCGCCAACTCACCGAGGTCGGACGTGGCCGACACCCGCTGCAGCGTGCCCTGACGGTCCTCGTCGGACAGCTTGCCCTTGTCGACCTGCTTGGTCAGCGACTTCTCGAGCCCAGCCACCATGGCGTCTGCGGTCTCCTGCTTTCGAGAACGCAGCACCACTTCATGGCCGCTCTTGGCCGCCACCTCGGCGATGCCCGACCCCATGATCCCTGACCCGACGATGCCCACCCGCTTCACAGTCATGGAGGCGGAGGTTACCCAGCGGTAGGGTCGCCGCTCTAATGGCGGGCGTTCTCGCGTTGGTGGGCGGCAACGAATGGCAGGACAAGTGCAGCTTCGACCGCGGCCTGCTCGAGGCGAGCGGCGGCACCGAAGTCCTGGTGCTGCCAACGGCCGCCGCCTACGAGCATCCGGCCCGCGCCGTCGAGCACGCGCGGCAGTGGTTCGAGAGCCTGGGCGGCACCGTCCACGGGCTCGACGTGCTGCGCCGCCAGGACGCCGAGAACGAGGGCAACGCCGCCGCCGTTCGCGCCGCGCGGTTCGTCTACCTCTCGGGCGGCTCCCCGATGCACGTGCAGTCGGTGCTCAAGGACTCGCCGGTGTGGGACGCGCTCGTCGAGGCGTGGAACAGCGGCGCCGTGCTCGCCGGCGCGTCAGCCGGGGCCATGGTGCTGTGCGACCCGATGGTCGACCCTCGGGGCGGCGCCTTCACGCTGGGCCTCGGCCTGGTGGAGCAAGTGGCGCTGATCCCCCACCACGAGGAGTGGGACGAGGACCAGGCCCGGCGCACGATCGAACTGGCACCCACCGGCCTCCCGGTCGTCGGCATCGACACCCAGACGGCGCTCATCCGGGACGTCGACGGATCGTGGCGCACCGAAGGGGCCGGCCGTGTCGTCGTCTTCGTGGACGGCAAGGAAGCCGACCTGAAGGTGTTGCCCTAGCTCTCCTGGATGGTCACCGACGTCATGCTGACCGGCTCCTTGGGTTCGCCGTTGGGCGCGCCCTGGACGCCGAGTGCGGCGATCTTGTTGACGGTGTCCATGCCGGCGGTGACCTGACCGAACAGCGAGTACTGGGGCGGCAGCTGCACGCCCTGCTGGCCGGTGATGATGAAGAACTGGCTGCCGTTGGTGTCGGGCCCCGAGTTGGCCATCGCCAGTGAGCCGACCTTGTACTGGCCGGCCTGCGGCAGTTCGTCGGCGAACTTGTAGCCCGGGCCGCCTTGGCCGTTGCCCTGCGGGTCGCCGCCCTGGATCACGAAGTCGGGCACGATGCGGTGGAACGAGACGCCGTCGTAGAAGTGGTAGCGGGCGAGGACGACGAAGTTGTTGACGGTCTTGGGCGCCCGCTTGGCGTCGAGGGCGATGGTGATGGGGCCGCCCTGTGTCGTCTGCATGGTGGCGGTGTAGGTCTTGGCCGGGTCGATGCACATGGGCGGGGGCTTGGCGAAGGTGGTCGTTCGCGGCGAGGAACCGTCGGCCTTCGGGCACGACGTGTCGCCGGTGACCGACGCACCCTTGGGGGCGGTCGACGCCTGGGTCGTGGACGACCCCGTGGTGGCGACGTTGCTGCTCGAACCCCCGCTGAACAGGCCGGTGGCGCCGGCGATGAGGGCGACGATCGCCAGGACAACGACGACGACGATCAGCGTGCGCCGACGGGACTGGCGCTTGCGGGCGGCGGCCATGGCCTGCTGCTGGGCCTGACGTCCGGCCTTCTTGCGTTGCCTCTTCTGGTTCGCCATCGGCTGAGAACCGTATCCGGTACCGTGACCAGGAGAGCGCAGAAGTTGCGGACGGACGCATCTACGCACGCCACAACTCCTGCTCTCTCCTAGCCCGCAGTCGCCTCGAGGAACGAAGTGACTCTCGTCGTTCAGAAGTTCGGCGGCACGTCCGTTGCCGATCCCGACCGCATCCGAGCTGTCGCCGACCATGTGGCGCGCACGCGCCGCGACGGCCGCGACGTGGTGGTGGTCGTGAGCGCCATGGGCAAGACCACCGACGACCTCATCCGCCTCGCGCAGGACGTGACGCCGGAACCCCAGGGCCGGGAGATGGACATGCTGCTCACCGCCGGTGAGCGCATCTCGATGGCCCTGTTGTGCATGGCCATCGAGACCCACGGCGTGCCCGCCGCATCCTTCACGGGCAGCCAGGCCGGCATCGTCACCGACACGACGCACGGCAAGGCGCGCATCCTCGAAGTTCGGGGTGACCGGCTCAGGGACGCTGTCGCGGCCGGCCGCGTCGCCGTCGTGGCCGGGTTCCAGGGCGTCTCCACCGAGCGCGACGTCACGACCCTCGGCCGAGGCGGCTCCGACACGACCGCGGTTGCTCTCGCCGCCGTCCTCAAGGCCGAGGTCTGTGAGATTTATACCGACGTGGCCGGCGTGTACACGGCCGACCCGCGGGTCGTCCCCGCCGCTCGCCCGCGGCCCGTCGTCTCCTCCGAGGAGATGCAGGAGATGGCGGCCACCGGAGGCCGCGTCCTGGCTCTGCGGTCGGTCGAGTTCGCCCGCAACCACGGCGTGGTGCTCCACGTGCGGTCGAGCTTCACGTGGGAGCCGGGCACGTGGGTCAACGAGGAGGGACCATTGGAGCAGGCCATCATCTCGGGCGTCACCCATGACACCTCGGAGGCCAAGATCACCGTGGCCGAGGTGCCGGACCAGCCTGGTATCGCGGCGCGCCTCTTCGGCGCTCTGGCCGACGACGAGGTCAACGTCGACATGATCGTGCAGAACACCTCCACCGAGGGCACGACCGACATCTCCTTCACCGTGCCCCGCGCCGACCTGCCCGCGGCCATGCGCGTCAGCGAAACGCTCGGCCCGCAGATCGGCGCCAAGAGCGTCAGCTCGGACGCCGAGATCGGGCGGGTGAGCATCGTCGGGGCCGGCATGAAGACGAACCCGGGCGTTGCCGCCCGCATGTTCCGCGTCCTGGCCGACGAGGGCGTGAACATCGAGATGATCTCCACGTCGTCGATCCGCATCAGCTGCGTCGTGCGCGCCCGCGACGTCGAGAGAGCAGTGCGGGCCCTCCACGCCGACTTCGAGCTCGACCAGGCTCCGGCATAGGTACGAGAACGCACCGGTAGCCTGGGTCCGTGGACGTCGGGATCGTCGGCGCGACCGGACAGGTCGGTGGAGTCATGCGCTCGGTGCTGGCCGAGCGCGGCTTCCCGGTCACCCGGATCCGCTACTTCGCGTCGGCCCGATCCGCCGGACGGCACCTTCCCTGGGCGGACGAGCACATCAAGGTCGAGGACAGCGAGAAGGCCGACTACCGCGGGCTCGCCGTTGCCCTCTTCTCAGCCGGCGGGGCGGCGTCCAAGAGGCTCGCGCCTCGCGTCGCCAAGGCGGGTGCCATTGTCATCGACAACTCCTCGGCCTGGCGCATGGATCCCGAGGTGCCCCTCGTGGTGCCCGAGGTCAATCCCGGCGACCTCGACGCCACCCCCAAGGGCATCGTCGCCAACCCCAACTGCACGACGATGGTCGGCATGCCCGTCCTCAAGGCTCTCCACGACGCCGCCGGCCTGCGCCGCGTCGTGGTCAGCACCTACCAATCGGTGTCGGGCGCCGGACTGAAAGGTGTCGACGAACTGGCCGAACAGGTCGCCAAGGTGGGCGAGCAGTCGGCGAACCTCACCTTCGACGGCACCGCGGTGGAGTTCCCGGAGTCGAACGTGTTCCCCGGCCCCATCGCCTTCAACGTGCTCCCGCACGCCGGTGACTTCGTCGACGACGAGACCAACGAAGAGAAGAAGTGGCGGGACGAGAGTCGCAAGATCCTCGGTCTCCCCGACCTGGCGGTGTCGTGCACGTGCGTGCGCGTGCCCGTGTACACGGGTCACTCGCTCTCGCTCAACGTTGAGTTCGATCGTCCGATCTCGCCGGAGGAGGCCCGCGACGTCCTCTCGACCGCGCCTGGCGTCGGCCTCACCGACGTTCCCACGCCGCTGCTCGCGGCCGGTGCAGACCTCTGCTACGTCGGGCGGATCCGCCGCGATCCGGGCGCCGACACGGGCCTGGCCCTGTTCGTCAGCGGTGACAACCTGCGCAAAGGCGCGGCCCTCAACGCCGTCCAGATCGCCGAGGCGCTCATCGAGCGCGGCCGCCTGACCGCCTGACCGTCGAGTTCAGCCCGGGCACGCGCAGGGGAGCGAACCGCACACGGGGCAGCCGCCGGCATAGCGGGCGGCCGCGTCGTCGAGCGAGAGCCCGAGCTGGTTGGCGAGCGACGCCAGCCACGCCAGCACGTCGCCGAGCTCGTGCAGCTGCTCGTCGGCGCTGCCCTTGCGCACGGCGCGCGCCAGCTCGCCGGTCTCCTCGGCCAGCCAGGCGAGGGTCGCCGCCTTCCCGCGCTCGGTGTCGCGGTCGCCATAGGTCCGCGCCATCAGGTCCTGGAATGTCTCGAGCTCCACGAGCCGTCAGAGCCGGGTGGCGATGGCGCCCACGAGCACCACGACCAGCACAAGGAGACCCAAGGCCACGAACGTGAGGCCGGCGATCTCGACGGCGCGGTTGCGGCGGGAGATCTTCGGGCGCCGTGACTTGCGGCGCCGGACCAGGTGGCGCGCCTTGCAGTCGGCGCACAGGTTGGACACCTGCTTCACCCGCTTGGCGTCGTAGTAAGACACCTCGGAGACGTCTTCGCGCATGACCCCACAGATCGTGCACGTTCGGGGCTCGGGCAGCTGCGGCCCGGTGGCGGGCGCCGTGTCCACAACGCAAACGCTATTGCGTGCGCGGGCCGGCCGGGAGAACACTGACCGACCGTGCCCGACCCCTATGCCGACTTCCCCCATCTGCAGTTCGATCGCCCCGCGGCGCGCGTGCTGCGAATCACCCTTGAAGGCCCCGGCCTCAATGCCGTCGACCACGACATGCACCGCGAGCTGGCGGACGTGTGGCTTGCCGTCGACCGCGACCCCGACACCGACGTCGCCCTGCTGCAGGGGGCGGGCAAGGCGTTCTCCGCGGGAGGCAGCTTCGGGCTCGTCCAGACCATGCTCGACGACTTCGAGGCTCGCATCCGAGTCGCCCGGGAAGCCCGCGACCTCGTCTTCAACGTCATCAACTGCTCCAAGCCGATCGTGTCGGCCATGCACGGCCCGGCCGTGGGGGCAGGCCTCGTGGCCGGGCTGCTCGCCGACGTCTCGTTGGCGGCCCGCTCGGCGAAGATCATCGACGGCCACACCCGTCTGGGTGTCGCGGCCGGCGACCACGCCGCCATCTGCTGGCCTCTGCTGTGCGGCATGGCCAAGGCGAAGTACTACCTGTTGACGTGCGAGCCACTGACGGGCGAGGAGGCCGAGCGCATCGGGCTCGTCTCGCTCTGCGTCGACGACGAGAACGTCCACGAACGGGCCCTCGAGATCGCCGTCGATCTCAGCAACGGCGCCCAGGCCGCCATCCGCTGGACGAAGCAGACGCTCAACAACTGGTACCGGGCCAACTCGGCGATCTTCGACGCCTCGCTGGCGTACGAGTTCCTCGGTTTCGGCGGCCCCGACGCGCGCGAGGGCCTGACATCTCACATGGAGAAGCGACCGCCGAAGTTCAGCCGTTGATCAGGAACGAGGTGGGGCGGGCGTCGCCGATGCCGCTGCCCCAGTGGCCCTGGGCAACGTACTGCCCGGGCGCGACCTGCGGACCGGGGCACTTGCCTATCAGCACGCACACGTGCTGGTCCCAGGTCCACGAGCGCGTCACGGCCTGACCGGGCGCGAGCGTCTGGCGGATGATGTACGCCGGGCAGAATGCGTTGAACGGCACCGCCGACCACACGACCGTCCCGGACCCGTTCGTCACCGTGGCCGACACGCAAGCCCGGATGTCGACGGCGCACGAACGGCGGGAGACGTTGACCACGCTCGTCGAGACCCTGACCGGTGTGCCGCGCGGATAGGTCGCCCGGTCGGTCGCCGTGGTGCGACCGAGCGCGGCCGCCCGGCAGGTAGGCGTGCTCGGCGCGGCGGACGTCCGCGCCCCGTAGGTCGGGAGAGAGACTGCAACCGCGGCGGCGACCGGTACGGCCGTCGCCAGGAGGACACGCAGAATCCGGTTCATGGTCGGGGAGGGGAGATTTGAACTCCCGGCCTCAGCGTCCCGAACGCTGCGCGCTAACCAAGCTGCGCCACTCCCCGTGGGCGGTCGATGCTACTGCCCGGCTGTTTGAGCAGCGGCGGGGACGACGGTGACGGGACGGTAAGAGTCGTCCTCGTAGGTGCCGCCGTTCAGCACCGCGGTGATCGCCTTGCGGACCCGGAGGGCGTCCAGGGGCTTGACCAGCCACCCGTTCGCCTGGGCCCGGCGGGCGAGGAACACGTCGGGCCTGCGGTCGAGGAGCATGAGGACCGGGACGTGGGGCAGACGGCCCGCGCCCTCCTCGAGGCGGAGGTCCAGGCACGTCGCCATTCCGCCCATCCGGCCGATCTGCAGGTCGATGACGGCGATGTCGGGAGTGTGCTCCGCGACCGCCGGAAGCACCTCGGCACCGGTCGTTACCTCACGCACAGTGTCGTCCACGCTCGACAGTGCGGCGGTGATCTCCTCGACGACCCACTTGGCGTCGCTGGCGACGAGAACCCCGGCCATTTCGGGAGGGTAGCTTGCGCCTCTTCCCGGGTACCATCCGCGGTGCGGCCCCCCGCGGACCGTCGACGCCCAGGAGGTGTCAGTGCTCCAAATCGAGCTGGAGGAGGCCGACGGTTACACCGTCTGCCGCCCCGTCGGCGAGCTCGACGCCTACACAGTCGGGCAGTTTCGAGAGGCGCTGGGCGAGCTCGCGTCCCGGCCCAAGCTGCTCATCGACATGTCGGCCGTCCCCTTCGTTGACTCCGCTGGTCTTGGCGCCCTGATCGGAGGTATCCGACGGGCGCGCGAGAGCGGCGGTGACGTGGCGGTGTGCTGCAACCGCCCCACGCTGGTTCGGCTGTTGCACACCACCGGGTTCGACCGCATCGTCACCGTTACCGAGACGATTGAAGAGGCCGCCGCCTTCCTCGGCGACGACAACGAGGTAGCCCCCGCGTAATTTCGACGCTCGCTGCGCTCCGCTCCGTTCGGTCGAGCTAAGCGCCCGGGAGGACCGCGGGTTCGCCGTCACTGTCGAAGAGGTACTTCCCCAGCTCGGCCAGGCCCTCGAGGTCGTGCACGTCGCTCGGCAGGAACGGCACCCGGACGAGCGGCGCCGGTCGCACGCGTTCGGAAAGCTCGGCCACGTTCGCTTCTTCGACCTCAGCGAGTTGGGTGAAGTCGGCCAGGTTCTCGTACAACCCGCCCAGCTCGGTGCCGGCCCGCGCTGACGCCCGTTCCCGTAGCTCCCCCGCGGCGACGCGGGCGAAGCGCGGGTGCATGCGGTTGACGACGAGGGCCTCGACAGGGATGCCGGCCTCTTCGAGCTTGGCCGCGAAGAAGCGCCCCTCCTCCAGGGCGTCGGCGCGGGGCGTCGTCACCAGGAGGAAGGCAGTGGCCGGATCCGACAGGAGGTGCAGGACGCGATCGGCCCGCTCGCGGAAGCCCTCTTCCATCCCCTCGAAGGCCTGGAAGAACGCCACTGCGTCCTGCACGACTTCGGCGCCGACGACGCGCGAGATCGTGCGCAGGAGCGTCCTTGTGGCGACGCTCACGGCCTTGAGGTAGGCGCGTGTCGGCATCATCAGCCAGCGGAAGATCCGGTTGTCGAGGAAGCGGGTCAGCCGGCGGGGGGCGTCGATGAAGTCGAGGGCGTTGCGGGTCGGCGGTGTGTCGACGACGACGAGTTCGAAGCCGCCCTCCTCGTGCAGCTCGTACAGCTTCTCCATGGCCATGTACTCCTGGGTGCCCGAAAGGGCACCGGAGATGTTGCGGTAGAAGCGGTTGCGGAGAATGCCCTGCGCCTGGTCGTTGGACGGGGCGTACTTCACGACCAGGGCGTCGAACGTGCTCTTGGTGTCGAGCATCAACGCCCAGAGTTCTCCGGACCAGTCGCCATCGATCCGCGTCGGTGTGTCGGCTAGCGACTCGAGCCCGAGGGCGTCGGCCAGCCGCTTGGCCGGGTCGATGGTGACGACCACCGCTCGCCGTCCCTGACGCGCGCCTTCCATCGCCAGCACCGCGGCCGTCGTGGTCTTGCCGACCCCGCCCGACCCGCAGCACACGATGACGCGCCGGGTGCGCGTCAGCGGTGCCAGCGTCATACCGCTCCCACATTCATGCTGCTATCTCCAGCGCGCCGATGGCGTCGGTCAGCGCGGCGGCCAGGAGGTCGATCTCGGGGGGGCCCAGCTCGGGACTGAACAGGAACGGCAGGTGCAGCTGCGGGAGGTCGAGACCGTCGGCGAGGCGCCGCAGCTGCTCCTGCTGCAGCTCGTATCGGGACCGGCGGAAGTGGGCCGCGGCCCGCAGGGCCTCGGCGTCTTCGGGCGGGACGTCGGCCAGCAGTTCCGGCGGGGCGTCGAGACCGGCCACCGGCGGATACAGGCCGTTGACGATCACCGGACCCAGGTGGACGCCGACCCGATCCCGCAGGCGGGCCGCCGTCTCCACCGCCTCGTTGACCGGGGTCTCCTCGGGCAGGGTGACCAGCACGACCTGACAGCGGGCCGGGTCGGTGAGCAGCTCCTGCACGTCCTCGGCCTGGGCGCGGACCGGCCCCACCCGTACCGCGTCGAGCAGGCCTCGGGCGCTCATGAGGAACGTGACGGCGTGGCCGGCGGCCGGGGCGTCGAGCACGATGAGGTCGGCGTTTCCCGCCTTCTCGAGCTGCTTCACTTTGCCGAGCACGAGGATGTCCTTGATGCCGGGTGCGGCGGTCGCCACGACGTCGAGGAAGCCAGTGTTGGTCAGGCGCTTGGAGAGCCGCCGCATGCCGTGGTCGTCGAGGTACTCCAGCAGCGCTTGGTCCGAGGTGATCGTGCGGGCCCGGACCCCCTCCGCCACTGCGACTTCGTCGTAGCTGAGCTCGCCCTGGCCGAAGGCGGCGCCCAGGCCGGTCTTGCCCTCGACCTCGACGATCAGGGTGCGCAACCCCGCCTTGGCGGCCATCACGGCGAGCGCAGCGGTGACCGTCGTTTTGCCCACGCCACCCTTCCCGGCCACGATGACCAGCCGGCTCTGCGAGCAGAAGCGCGCAGGGTCCACCTGTTCCTTTCCGTCGCGGAGGCCGTCGATGAGGGCTCGGCCCGTCCCGAGCACACTAGCGATTGCATCCCTTTTGACCGGGGTGCTGATAGCGCTCGCCGCGCCCGTACACGCGCAGCCGGTGGCCGCGCCGGCGGCCAAGCCGACCGTCGCCGTCATCGAGGTGAGCGGCCGTATCGACCCCATCGTCGCCGACTTCATCCGCGACTCCTTGGGGGCCGCCGAGCGGACCGGCAGCGAAGCGCTGGTGATCCAGCTCGACAGTCCCGGAGACCTGGTGTCGGACGCCTCGCTCAACACGTTGACCGCCCGACTGGCGCGGGCGACGGTGCCGGTCGCGGTGTGGGTGGGCGAGAGCGGCGCGCGCGCCTACGGCGGGGGCGCGCGGCTGGCAGACGTCGCCGGCATCGTCGGCGTCGCCCCGGGCTCGCACATCGGTGAGTGCCCGAGCTGCCGCGTGCGTCCCGGTCTTCGGACAACCCGGTCGCTGTCGTCGGGACAGGCACTCGCCCGCAAGGCCGCCGACCTGGTGTCGCCGACGATCGGCGACTTCATCGTCGACCTCGACGGGCGCACGGTCAACGGCCACACACTGCAGACGGCGCGCGTCGTGCAGCGCAACGGCCAGCCCCGGCGCGAACCCTCGGTCAATGTCAGCTTCGCCAAGCTGACCCTGCTGGCGCGTCTGCTCCACACCGTTGCCAGTCCGTCCGTCGCCTATCTGCTGTTGATGGCGGGCATGGTGCTGATCGTCTTCGAGTTCTTCACCGTGGGGATCGGCCTGGCCGGTGGCGCGGGCGCGGTTTTCCTCGTCCTCGCCGGGTACGGGCTGGCGGTGCTGCCGACCCGGCCACTGGCGCTCGGACTGTTGACGGTCGGGATGGTGGGATTTGGCATCGACGTCCAGACCGGGGCGCCGCGCGTCTGGACCGGCATCGGCGCGGTGTCGCTGGTGGCGGGGACCTGGATCCTCTACGACGGGGTGCCGCTCCCCCTGATCACCGCCGTGCTGACCCTGCTCGGCGTGGCCCTGTTCATGCTGGCGGCCATGCCCTCGGTCGTGCGGGCCCGGTTCTCGACCCCCACGATCGGCCGGGAGACCATCGTCGGCGAGGTCGGTTCGGCCACCGCGGCCCTGCATCCCGACGGCATGGTCCGGGTCCGCGAGGCCCTGTGGCAGGCCCGGACCAACCGGGCAACTCCTATTGCCGAGGGTGACCCGGTTCGGGTGATCGGGGTCGAGGGACTGGTCCTCCAGGTCGAGCCGGTGGAGCCCGACGAGCGGCCCGGCGAGGGACCCGCGAGGCCGACGGGAGCCTGACCAGCCAAAACGCCCCTTGTCGGGCGCTCCGGGCGGAGGTATGTTCCCGGCGGCGAGGGGAAAGGGGTTCCGTGTCAAGCCAGCGCGCCGCTGATGCGTGGCAGGTGAAGGCAGCCTGCCGCGGCCCCCAGGCCACCGTGTTCTTCCCGCCCGCCTACGTGGAGCGGAAGGACCAGAAGGAGGAGCGCGAGCAGCGCGCCAAGGCCATCTGCGCCACCTGTCCGGTCCGCCAGCCGTGCCTGGACTACGCGGTCGAGATCCGCGAGCCCCATGGCATCTGGGGCGGCCTGAACGAGGTCGAGCGCCGCCAGCTCCTGGCTGGAACCTGACGAGGCGTCAAATCGCTCGCGCTGGGTAAAGTGATGCTCGCGATGGCGAGCGATCGGGTCCCAGGCCCGGCCGACCATCTGGCCTGGCAGAGCACCACGGTCCGGGATCGGCCGGCACTCTACGGAGTCGCCGGCGACGGCATTCCCCTGCTGTTCCTCCACGGCTGGGGCCTGGCCCACCACGCCTACAAACGGCCCCTGAAGCGCCTCGTGCACCTGGGCTGCCGGGTGTACGCCCCGGCCCTGCCCGGCTTCGGCGGCACGGCGGGCCTTGCCAAGGACAGCCTGACCCTGGCCGGGTACGCGGCGTGGGTCAACGAGTTCCTCGACGCCGTCGGTGTCACCGAGCCCCTGATCGTCGTCGGCCACTCCTTTGGCGGCGGCGTCGCCATCCAGGTCGCCCACGACCTGCCCCGGCGGGTGCGCTCGCTCGTCCTCATCAACTCCATCGGCGGGTCGGCGTGGAGCGGGGCCGGCGGCACGGTCCGCAAGATGGCCCAGCGGCCGCTGTGGGACTGGGGCATCCACTTTCCGAGCGACCTGCTGCCCGTGCCGCAGATCACCAAGGTCCTTCCCGTCGTGCTCGAGGACGCCTTGCCGAACCTGCTCCGCAACCCGGCCGCCATGTGGCGC
>DASZJL010000090.1:0-12422 GCA_035948135.1 Acidimicrobiales bacterium
CGTCAGCCTGTCGGGCAACCACGGCGTCGTGACCGTCAGCGGGAACACTGGCACGTGCTCGGCGCCGGGCGGGACGTGCCGAATCCGCGGCAGCCTGACGCTTTCCCAGAACACGGGCCCGAACACGGTGACCAACAACGACATCGCCGGCAACCTGAACTGTTTTGGCAACGGTTCCACGGTGTCGGGCGGCAACACCGCGCCGGCGAAGAACGGTCAGTGCCCGACGTAGCTACCGGCTGGTAGACGCGGACCGGCGGCGCCCCCGTGGGAGGGGCGCCGCCGGCTTGGGGCAGCGGGACGACGTTGTCTCGCTTTGGGTGTGGCCTGCTGACTGTCAGGCGGCCACGCGCGGGCGCTGCGGATGGCGCTCTTCGGCCGACTTGCCTTCGGACGATCCCAGATACCCGAACAGGACCCGCCACACCGTGGCCGTCGACCCGACGACGAAGCCGGTGAACCACGGCCCCATCCAGGTGTCAGGCACGCTGATGTGCCAGGCCTTGAACATCGAGTAATCGAGGGCCACGGCCGCCCCCACTGCCAGCACAAACGTGAGCAGTGAATTGAAGCGGGCGAGCGCGGGTACATAGTCCTCGAGCAGGTCGGCGATCTTGAGCACCGCCAGCCCGAGAAGGACCACGACGGCGAACGTGTACATGCTTGTCTGCCTCCTTGGGTAGTACATCCACCCGTCTTCTTGGACCCGTTTTTGCCGTCGCTGGTAACGGGTTTCAGCGCGCTCCCAGGGCAGCATCCGCCCCTTAGCGCTACGTAGCAGATAAGACTGATGGCACGTCCCCCTAAGGGAGGAGCAATCGTCAAATGGCGTCCTACGAGGGTTACTGCGTCAAATGCCGTGAGAAGCGGCAGTTCGAAGGGCAAGAAGTCGAGCTGGCCAATGGCCGGCGCGCTGCTCAAGGCACATGTCCGGTGTGCGGCACGAAAATGAACCGCATGCTCGGAAAGAAATAGGAAGGGGCCCAACTAGCGTGGGCCTCCGTGCCCACGCGCCCTTCCAAGGAGTTGGTCGCGGTCCCCAATCCCCATCCGGGGCGCGACTACGAGGTGCGCTGCGAGACGCCTGAATTCACGTGCGTCTGTCCGATGACGGGCCAGCCCGACTTCGCACAGGTGACGATCTCGTACATACCGGGCGAGTCGATCGTCGAGTTGAAGTCGCTCAAGCTGTACCTCTGGAGCTACCGCGACGAAGGTGCCTTCCACGAGGACGTCACCAACCGCATCCTCGATGACCTGGTGGCGTGCATCGGCCCGCGGCAGATGACCGTGCAGACCGACTGGAAGGTGCGCGGCGGCATCCACACGACGGTGACGGCGTCGGCGCCGTAAGGTCCGGGCCATGCCTCTGCTCGACGAGCGTCACGACTTCGCCCACCCCGTCGAGTCCGACTCCGCCTGGAGCGAGTCGTACTACTTCAACTGCTACGACCCCGACGTCGACGTCGGCTTCTTCACGCGGATCGGCATCCGCCCCAACGAAGGGACGATGGACGTCGGCCTGTCGGCCTGGCTGCCGGGTTCGGAGCTGTCGGTTGTCCGCGGCAAGCGCGACCAGGGCGTCATGGTCGACACCGGCCTCGAGGTCGGTGGCGTCACCTACGAGCGCCTGTCCCCATTGAAGGAGTGGCGGATCACGTGCCAGGCCGAGGCCATCGTCCTCGAGCTGGGCAAGGGGGGCGGCATGCACCCCGGCACCCTCGCCATGGACGTCACGTTCTCCGCACTCATCCCCGCCGTCGGCACCGACGGCCAAGGCAAGCGCAGCGAAGGCATCAGCGCAGAGACGTCGAACAGCGTCGGACGGGGCCACCTCGAGCAGGCCGGCCGCTGGTCGGGCTGGATCGAAGCGGACGGGCAGCGCTTTCAGCTCGGCCCCGCGGCGCGCGGCAACCGCGACAAGTCATGGGGACCCCGTCGCTGGGGCGGCCCCAAGATGTGGCGCTGGTTCTCGATCAACTTCGGCGACGACGTGCACTTCGGCGGCATTCGCATCGGCACCGACGCCGGCGACCTGCATCGGGGTTGGGTGTGGAAGGACGGCGAGGCCGTCAGCATCAAGCAGTGGGATGTGCGCACCGAGCTCGCCGACGACGGTGTGACCCACCGCGTCTCGCACGTGCGGGCCACCGACAAGCGCGACAGAGTCCACGAGCTGCAGGCCGATGTCCTCCGCGTCGCCGGCCTGCCGCAGCGCCACGGCGACCGCGCCACCCTCGTCAATGAAGGTCTCGCCCGCTGGACCTACGAGGGGCGCACGGGCTACGGCATCGCCGAGTACCTCCACCAGCTCGACGACGCCGGCCAGCCGTTGGTGACGATCGAGTAATCGACGAGCGCGACAGAGGGGGCCTCGCGGCCCCCTCTGGATCGTTCCCTCAGCTGCGTTGTTTGGTGTGTCTTACGGGAGCGAGTTGCCGTTGAGGCAGGCGCCGTTCGTCCCGATGTAGCCGTCAGCGCCGGTCTGGGTGTTGTGACCGCCGATCTGACCGCTCACGCCGTTCGGGCCCGCCGACCCGCTGCCTTCAAGGACCCCAAGGGAGTTGGTGCCGCCCAAGTACCCGCTGACGGCGGTGGTGGGATCGCCGGTCATCAAGCGGTAGATCACGGTGCCGTCGGGCAGCGTCACTGCCTGCTCGCCCGCCGCGGGCGGATTGGTGCGCGCCGACTGGAACTGGCAGCCGCTGCCGAGGCTGGCCGTCCCGGCGCTACCGCCGGGAAGGCTGGGCAGTGACGGGATCGCGGGCAGGGGTAGCGCCGGCGTCTGCGGGATGGGCAACGTCGGCGGTGCGGGGAGCTGCGGCAGGGCCGGGGCCGGCGCCTGGGGCAGGGTCGGCAGCGAGGGCAGGCCGGGGGCCGGCGGCACGGGTACGCTCGGCGGCGTCGGCAGCTGCGGCAGGCCCGGCACGCCGTCGGGCGGCACGCAGACCCTCTGTCCGACAACCGGAATCGTGATGCACGTCTGGTCAACCTTTTGGGCGGCCAGCGCGTGGGCGCCGAACGGTGCTCCCGCCATCAGCAGTCCCCCGAGCACTACGGCAAGCTTTCGCACTGGTCGTCCTTCCTTGCGGCTCTAGTTACCGATGGCTCAGTAGAGCCGGTATGTCCGAACCAGGACAGGACCAAATTGCGTTTGACCCGAACGGGCTATGACACAGATAGCCCGCGCTTGAAGAAGGGCTGCTCAGCCCCGCAGCAGAGCCCGCAGCTTGTTGGCGGCGCCCCGCCGGTAGAGGAGCTTGGTGGCCCGCTTCAGGACGCCGTAGCCGCCGGGCGGCACCGGGTACCACTGCAGCTCGCGCTTGAGGCCGAAGCGGTCTTCGACCACCGACTTCACGCGGCACATGTCGGTGAGGCCTTCGATGCCGTGGGTGCGGCCGACGCCTGACTCCTTGGCGCCGCCGAACGGAAGACCGCTCACGCCGTAGCTGATGAGGCAGTCGTTGACGCACACGTTGCCCGCCTCGAGCTGCCCGGCGACGCGGCGGCCACGGTCGTCGGACTTCGTCCAGACCGACGAGCTCAGGCCATAGGGCGAGTCGTTGGCGAGGCGCAGGGCTTCAGCCTCGTCGGCGACCTTCACGATCGGCAGCACGGGCCCGAACGTCTCGTCGCGCATGATCGCCATCGAGTGGTCGACGTCGACGAGGACGGTCGGCTCGAACCACATCTCGCCCAGGTCATGGCGTCGACGGCCGCCGGTGAGGACCTTGGCGCCCTTGTCCACGGCGTCGGCCAGGTGGCGTTCGACGAGCTCGACCTGGGGCGGGAACGTCATCGACCCGACGTCGCCTCCGGCCGACCCCTGGCGGATGGCACGCGTCTTGGCCACGACCTTGTCGACGAAGGCGTCGTACACGGGAGCTTCGACGTAGGCGCGCTCGATGGCGATGCACGTCTGGCCCGAGTTGCTGAAGGCACCCCACACCGCACCGTTGGCGGCGCGCTCGATGTCGGCGTCGTCGAGCACGATCATCGGGTCTTTGCCCCCCAGTTCGAGGGTCACGGGCGTGAGCGTCTCGGCCGCCTTGGCCATCACCTTCTTCCCGGTGGCAACCGAACCCGTGAAGCACACCTTCTGCACGCCCGCGCCGACGAGAGCGCTACCCGCCGCGCCGCCGCCGGTCACGACCTGGACGACGTCGGCGTAGTCGCAGCCCTTGTCGAACAGCTCGCCCACGAGGACGCCGACGAGAGGCGTGACCTCCGACGGCTTGAGCACGACCGTGTTGCCGGCGAACAGGGCGCTGATGACCGGGGACATCGTCAGCGAGAACGGGTAGTTCCAGGGGCTGATCACTGCGACCACGCCGAGCGGCTCGTAGACCTTGTAGGACCGCTTCGTGAGGCGCAACGGACCGGTGTTCACCCGCTGGGGACGGAGTGCCTTCTCGCCGTGCCGGGCGTAGAAGTCGATGAGGTCGGCGGTGATGAACAGCTCGGTGAACAGGGCTTCGAACGGCGTCTTGCCGGTCTCCTCGCAGATCCGCGCCACGATGTCGTCGGCCCGGTCGAGCATCCGGTCGCGGACGCGCAGCAGTTGCTCGCGGCGTTCGCCGAAGTCGAGACGGCCCCAGATCCGGTAGGCGGCGCGGGCCCGCTGCACGGCTTGGCGGACCTGCGCGTCTTCCATGTCGGGCACGCTGCCGATGCTCTGCCCCGTCGTCGGGTTGATCGTCTCGATCGTCGCCATACTGCGGAGGTTAGGCCTGCCGGTAGCTTTGAGTTCGTGGCTGACTCCTTTTGGGTGGAGACCCTCGGCTGCCCGAAGAACCAGGTCGACTCCGACAAGCTGACGGGGACGATGCTGGCCGACGGGTTGGTGCCGGCGGACGCGCCCGAGGAGGCCGACGTCGTCGTCGTCAACACGTGCGCCTTCATCGAGGCGGCCCGCCAGGAGTCGATTGAGACGGTCCTCGCCCTGAGCGAGGGGCGCCGCCACGGCGCTCGTCTGGTCGTGACCGGTTGCATGGCCGAGCGCTACGGGTCGGAGCTGGCCGAGGCGCTGCCCGAGGCCGACGCCGTCGCCGGTTTCGGCGTACCGGTGACGCTCCGCACGCGCGACGAGGTGCCGTCGCTCGACCTGCTGAACCTGCCGCGTCCCCCGAGCGCCGCGCCTTGGGCCTACGTCAAAGTCGCCGAGGGTTGCGACCGCCACTGCGGCTTCTGCGCCATCCCCTCGTTCCGGGGCAAGCAGCGGTCGCGCACGGCCGAGTCCATCCTCGCCGAGGTCGATGCCCTCGACGCCAAAGAGATCGTCCTCGTCGCCCAGGACCTGGCGTCGTACGGCCGCGACGTGCGGGCCGCGGGGTCCATCGTCCCCCTGGTCGAAGCCGTGGCGGAACGAGTGGCCCGTGTGCGGCTGCTCTACCTCTATCCGTCCGAGCTCGACGACCGGTTGATCGACACCATCTGCGCCACCGGCGTTCCCTACTTCGACCTCTCACTGCAGCACGTGGCCAAAGGTCTGCTGCGCCGCATGCGGCGGTGGGGCGACGGCCGTCGATTCCTCGAGCGGATCGCCGCCATCCGGGCGCGTGAACCCGACGCCGCCTTCCGATCCTCGTTCATCGTGGGCTATCCGGGCGAGACCGAGGACGACCACGACCAGCTGTTGCGGTTCGTGGAGGAGGCCCAGCTCGACTGGGCCGGCTTCTTCGCCTTCTCGCCCGAAGAGGGAACGTACGCCGTCGACCTGGACGGTCGCGTACCCGAGGGGTTGGTGGTCGAGCGCCTCGCCGAGTTGTCGGAGTTGCAGGACCGCATCACGGCCGAGCGCCGGGCGTCCCTCATCGGGCGCCGCGTTGAGGTGCTCGTCGACGAGGCCGGGGTGGGGCGCACCCACCGGGAGGCGCCCGAGATCGACGGGATTATCGCCGTGCCCGAGTCGTGGGAGGCCAGCGCGTTCGTGGCGGCGACTGTGGTCGGCGCCGCCGGCCCCGACCTCGAGGCCGCGTGACGACGTCATCGGTCGGGGGGCCGCGTCAGGCCGGGTCGTTCGGGCCCTCAGCGCTGGCGACGCCGGCCAACGCCCTTACCGCGGCCCGGCTGCTCCTGGCGCCCGTCGTCATCGTCCTGATCGTCGACCGCGGTGCCGCCTGGTCGACGCTCGCGGTCTGGATCGCAGTGGCGGGGAGCGACGCCCTCGACGGATGGGTCGCCCGCCGTCAGGGCAGCACGAGCTCGGGCGCGTTCTTGGACCCCCTCGCCGACAAGGTGCTGGTGCTCGGCGCCCTCATCGCGCTGGTGGCCGAGGGGTCGTTCTGGTGGGTCCCGGTCGCGCTCATCGCCGTACGCGAGGTCGTTATCAGCGGCTACCGCTCCTACGTGGGCCGCCAGGGCATCTCGGTGCCGGCCCGGCGGTGGGCAAAGATCAAGACGGTCGTGCAAGAGATCGCCGTCGGGTTCGCCCTGCTGCCACTGACCTCGGACGACCGTTGGGTGGCGACTGCCGTGCTGTGGGTCGCTGTGGTGCTCACGTTGGTCACCGGCGTCCAGTACTTACTCGACGGACGGAGGTCGCAGCAGCGTGCGGTGTGATGTCGTCGCCGTCGGCACCGAGCTGCTGCTGGGGCAGATCGTGGACACGAATTCGGCGTGGATCGGTGAGCACCTGGCGCTGATCGGCGTCGACTCGCATTTCCAGACCAAGGTGGGCGACAACCAGGCGCGCATCGTGCTCGCGCTTCGCGAGGCGCTCGCACGTAGCGACGCGGTCGTTGTCTGCGGCGGACTCGGTCCGACCCAGGACGACATCACGCGCGACGCCATCGCCGAGGTGATGAACGTCCCGCTGCATCGCGACGCCGAGATGATCGAGACGATCCGTGGATTCTTCGGATCGCGTGGTCGGGAGATGGCCGACAGCAACATGCGCCAGGCCGACATCCCCGAAGGGGCGACGTTCATCCCCCAGACGCGGGGCACGGCGCCGGGCTTGATCTGTCCGGTCGGCCACAAGGTGGTCTACGCCGTGCCGGGCGTGCCCCACGAGATGCGGGAGATGATGGAGCGGGCGGTGCTGCCCGACCTGAAGTCGAGGTCGGGCGAGCAGGCGGTGATCATCAGCCGCACCCTGCGCACGTGGGGCCTGGCCGAATCGACGCTGGCCGAGATGATCTCGGCGCGCGTCGACACGCAGACCAACCCCACCATCGCCTTCCTGGCCAGTGGCATCGAGGGCATCAAAGTGCGCCTGACTGCCAAAGCGCCGGACGAGTCTGCGGCCCGCGAGCTGCTGGCGGCGGAGGAGAAAGAGGTCCGCGCCTTGCTGGGCGACATCGTCTTCGGCGTCGACGACGAGACGATGGAGGACGCGGTGGCGACGCTCCTGAAGGCCCATGGTTTGACGCTGGGCGTCGCCGAGTCACTGACGGGCGGCCTTGTCGGAGCCCGCTTGACCGAGGCCGAAGGCGCAACCGACTTCTTCCGGGGATCCGTCGTTGCCTACGACAGTGAGGTGAAGTTCGAGCTGTTGGGCGTGCCCGAAGGCCCGGTCGTGTCCGAGGAGGCGGCGCGTGCCATGGCCGAAGGGGCAGCGAAGGCGTTGGGCGCGGACGTCGGCCTCGGCGTCACCGGTGTGGCCGGGCCCGCCGAGCAAGAGGGCAAGCCCGTCGGCACCGTTTTCATGGCGGTGACGCTCGACGGCGACACGCAGTGCGTGCAGGTGCGGCTTCCGGGTCAGCGCGACCAAGTGCGGCAGTTCGCTTGCATCTCGCTGCTCGACTTCCTCCGTCGCCGCCTGCTGGCCCGGGAGCAGCCCGCCGGCACTTGAGCGGTTCGGGGCCATGGGCGTCATCGCCCATGAGCGTCAATTGCGGATGGTGCGTCATATCCGCCGTTTCCAGACGTTGTCCCAAGTGGCAACGTGGCGTCGGGGGTGACCAATGGGGGGCCAAGGGCGGCGACGGTCCATAGCGATCCTCGCCGTGGTCGCCGCCGTCACCGCGGTCACTGGCGTGGCCGCGGCGGCGTCGGCCGGTGGTGGGCGACCCTCCGTTGGCGGCGCCGCGGATGTGCCGGCGACGTCCCCTCCCACGACGGCAACGACCCTCGTCGATGCGCCTCCGCCGCTGTCAACGCCGGAGTCGCCGTCGGCGTCAACCTCAACGACGCCGACGCTGGCGCGGGCGCCGGCGCCGACCACGACGACCACCGTCTCCTGCCGCAACAGCACCGATCCGAGATGCGGACCGTTTCGATGGGACCCCGACCCGGGCCCGAACGCGCCGTTCGACGTCTCGGTGAGCTTCACCCCGGCCCATCCGCACGTCGGTGAACAGGTCACCTTCTTCGTGCGGGCCGTCGACCCCGACGCCAAGTGGGTATGGGGTGTCGCGCGGGACTTCGGGGATCCGGGCGGCGCGGTGGCCATCGACGGATCGTCGATGATCGCCGACGCCTACCCCGACTACTGCGCCCCGGCGAAGTATGGGCCGTGGACGCCACCACCGCGCCGGTCGAGTGACGAGACGTTTGGCTACCCGGAGCGCGGCGTGACGCATAAATACACGGCGCCCGGCACCTACAAGGCGCGATGGTCGTTGCGTTCGGACTCGACGGCGTGCGGGCTCCACGAGCCCTATGGCAGCTTCGGCTCCGAGAGCGTGACGGTCGACGTCCAACCCGCTGAGACCACCACGAGCACCACGAGCACCTAGACCGGAACCCGGGAGGAACCGGGCGTTGGTCCGTCGAAGAACGCCGCATGCGCCGTCGTCTTCTGATTGCTTCTGTCGTCGCGCTCGTGGTGGGAGCGCTCGCGGCCCCGGCTGTGCTCGCCGGCAACGACTACTCGGATCCCGCGTACGCCCAGCACGACCTGGACAACATCAGCCGGAGCACGGGTCGTCACACGTCTGACCTCACGCGCCCGGAGTGGCACGAGGCGATGCAGCAGGCGAGCGCCCAGTCGTACCTTGCCGCGCTCGGCATCCAGCTGTCCGACATCCCCAACGGCCGCATCCACACCGGGCTGGGCCAGTGGATCCCGGGTGGTTCGGTGGGTGACCCCGAGGCCTACAACGCCATGCCGTCGCGGCGGGTCGAGTTCTTGGCGAGGACGGGCGCCAAGCTGTCCGGCCACGTCTGGGGGAGCGAGGGGAGTGGCCGCCGGCCCGGCATCGTGATCACCACGGGCTCCATCCAGGCCACCGACGGGATGTACCAGTGGCTCGCGCAGATCCTGGCCCGGGCCGGGTACGAGGTGTTGACCTTCGACGTGCAGGGCCAGGGGGAGAGCGAGGGCTTCGGCCACGCGCCTGGCGACAGGACGCCGAACACCAACGGGTTCCCCGCGCAGCAGCAGCCGGTGTTCGTCGACGGCACCATCGACGCCATCCGCTTCTTCGAGTCGACGCCGTCGAGTCCCTATGTCCCGGTCGGTTGGAGTTCGGCTGACGTCGCCGCCGCGCAGGCCGGGCGCGGTCCCGCCGAGCAGCTCGACTTCGTGAACCCTGGTTACGGGGTGCTCGACGGCAAGAACCTCGGCATCGCCGGCCACTCACTGGGCGCGACGGCGGTGAGCGTCGTGCAGCAGTGCTCCGACGAGGGCCAGGTGTGGCGGACCGTCCCGGACTGCCACGGCCAGAGCTATCCCATCCGCACCGTCATAGGTTTCGACGCCTTGAGCGGGTCGGTGACGCCGGTCGTGCCGGGCATGGACCAGGAGGCCGACGGCTACTTCCTCAATCCGCAGCCGGCGCCGCAGGCCCCTGATCCCAAGGCGCATCTGGGCGCGTTGAACAAGTGGGAGAGCGCGGGGCTCGACACGTACGCGTTCAGTGTCCGCGGCGGTACCCACCTCGAGTGGAGCTACATCCCGTTCATCTCGCTGGCGACGAGCTACGGCCGGCACCAGATCGGCTACTACACGCTGGCCTGGTTCGACCGCTGGCTGAGCCCGAGCAGGGGTGTGCGGGCCGACGCCCTGCAGCGGTTGCTCACTGGCCCCATGGCCCAGCACATTCCCGTCGAGGCGCCCTGGCGGGCCAACTACATGTCCGCCCGATACCTCGGCGGCTTTCGTCTTTCCGTCGGCGCCGGTGGCAGGGTGAGCCAGGTGCTCGACCTGCGTTCGTACGGCGGCACGTCCGCGGTGGGCGACTGGGCCGGCGCCAACGCCGACCGTCAGGGCCGCGTCCTGCCGTGAGAAACACTGGGGGGCATGCCCCGGCTGTTCGTCGCGGTCTGGCCGCCTGACGAAGTTCTCTCGCTGATCGCGGCGTTGCCGCGGCCCGAGGTCGAAGGTCTCCGGTGGACGACGCGGGACCAGTGGCACGTGACGTTGCGGTTCTTCGGGTCGGTCGAGCTCTCGGAGGCTGCTGAGGCGTCGACAGCGTTGCGCTCGGTGTCGGCGCCGCGCGCGACGGCTGTCCTCGGACCGGAGACAGGCCGGTTCGGCAAGGGCGTGCTGCACGTGCCCGTGTCCGGCTTGGACGAGGTTGCGACCGCGGTGGTCGGGGCCACCGAGGGGGTGGGCCAGGCGCCCGAGCCGCGCCCGTTCCGCGGGCACCTCACACTGGCCCGGGCCAGGGACCGCCGGCGGGGCGTCGACCTGCGCCCGTTCGTGGGTACGCCGGTGAGCGCCACGTGGCCGGTCTCGGAGCTCTGCCTCGTGGAGAGCCGCCTCTCGCCAAAAGGCGCGAACTATGAGGTCGTTGAGACCGTTTCTCTAGGAGAGCCCCGTACGCTGGGGTGACAGTTTTGACTTGGGAGTTGCCATGGGATTCACGATTCGCCGCTCGCTCCCCTCGATCACGGGGCTGCTGGCGCTGGTGCTGATCATCGGCGTGGCCGCCGTGGTCTTCGCCGGGGCGCCCGTCTGGTTTCCGGCCGTGTTCGCCATCGGCATCATCGGGCTGCAGTTCGCCATCAACCCGTTGATCATCCAGTGGCTGGTGCCGGCGTCGGTCATCGACCACGACGGTCAGCGGTACCTGACGGACCACCCGGTCGGTGAGCTGGTCGCCCGGCGGTGCCGGGATGCGGGCGTCCCGCTGGTCAAGCTCGGCATCGTCGACGACGGCAACCCCAACGCCTTCACCTTCGGGCGTACGCCTCGCGATGCGCGGATGTGGATCACGCGTGGGCTGTTGGAGCGGTTGGACGAGCGCGAGCTCGACGCCGTCGTCAGCCACGAGGTCGGCCACGTGAAGCACTGGGACTTCGCGGTGATGACGCTCGCGGCGGTCGTCCCGATGGTGCTTTACCTCGTGTTCTTGCTGTCGCGCACGAACCGCCGGGCGGCGTACGTCGCCATCGGGGCCTACATCGCCTACTGGATCTCGTACTTCACGCTGCTGGCGCTGAGCCGGGCCCGTGAGTACGCCGCCGACCACTGGTCGGCCGAGTGCACGCACGACGGCGATGCCCTGGCGTCGGCGCTGGTGAAGATCGCCTACGGCATGGGCCAGGTGCACGCCGAGCGGGAGGCGCAGGCCAAGGCATTGGCTCATTCGGGGCGCCGAAGCTCGAGTCTCGGCGCAAGCATTCGAGGCCGGTCGATGAACGTCATGGGGATCTTCGACCAGCGCGAGGCCGAGGCGCTGTCGGCTGCGTTCGCGTCGGGGATCGACCCCACTCGGGCCGTCGCCGCCATGCGGTGGGAGCTCGTGAACCCGTGGGGCAAGACGCTCGAGAAGCTGTCGTCACATCCGCTGGTGGCGCGGCGCATTGCCGCGCTCGAGGACGTGCCCGATGGTGCGCCCAAACACTGGAGCGTGTTGAAGTCGACGGCCACGGTCGCGCCGCAGGAACGCGCCGCGCTGCAGTCCGCGTATTGGAGCCAGCTCGCCATCGCCGTGGCGCCGTGGGTCTTCTTCGTGTTGGCGATCCTCGGCGTCGTCTTCAACTCGGTGTTCTCGGTCGGGCTGGGCATCGCAATTGCCGGGTGCCTGTTCTTGTGGAAGCAGCGCATCCGGTACCCGACGACGACGTTCGAGCCCGTCGACGAGGTCACCTCGCTGCTCGAACGCGTCGATGCCAGTCCTGTCGCCGGCATCGGCGTGAACGTGAAGGGCAAGATCATCGGCCGCGGGATGCCGGGGTACGTGTTGTCGCCCGATCTCGTCGTGCAGGACGCGTCGGGCTTCGTGCCGCTGCTCTACAGCCAGCCCCTGCCGTTGTGGGGGAGCGTCTTCGCTCTGTTCAAGGCCGACAAGTACTTCGGCCAGGAAGTCATGGCCCAGGGCTGGTACCGGCGTCTTCCCGGTCCGGCGGTCGAGCTCCGAAGCGTGATCGCCACCGACGGCACCCAGACCAAGACCTACACGTGGGTCACCCGCTACGTCGCCTCCGGTCTGGTGTTGCTGGCCGGCCTGATCGTGATGGCCGTGGGCCTGGCCGGGGCGTAGCTCCAGCCTCCAAACCCATCGTTCTCGGGGTGGATAGCGGGCTGTGAG
>DASZJL010000091.1:0-13614 GCA_035948135.1 Acidimicrobiales bacterium
GCTTGCCGCCGAAGGGCACCTCGACCGAAGCCGTGCTCGTCATGTTCCCGATGGTGAGCAGGGGTGCGAGCGCGTTGCCGATGCTGACGTCGTGCAGCGACGAGAACGCGGTGGTGACCACCGTGCCGTCGCTCTTGACGAAGCTCTCGGTCTTGGACGTGCCGCCGCCGATGTGCAGGGCACCGGGTATTCCGCCCGCGCCGCCGATGGCGTTGGCCTTGGCGGACGGGCTGCCGTCTGCGGTGGCATGGATGTCGAGCACGCTCTGGCCGCCCGACGAGACACCGTTGGCGAAGGAGGCGTCGGACTTGTAGACGTTCGACGGCGGGTACTGCGCGGTCACCAGCGAGGGGTTGGTGTAGCCCTGCACGCTCGTGATGAGAAAGGCCTCGCCCAGCTCCCCAATCGTGGCGCCGGCGGCGACGCCCTGGGTCTTGCCGATCTCCAGGCGTGACTCGCTGTACAGCACGCCGCCCGCCGACTCGGCCGGCACCCGGCTGACGATGCCGATCGGTGACGCGATGCCACGGCCTGCGTACACGCTAAGCGTGTCGGGCGCGTCGCCGCGCACCGGCACCAGCGCGCTCCCCAACGCGAGAAGCAGCAGGGCCACGGCGGCCACGCCCCCGGCGATGAGACCGCGCCGCATCAGGTGCCGGCTCCGAGCAGGTAGGCCTCCTCGACCGCGCCGGCGCGGGTGGCCTCGGCCGGCGTCCCCTCGAAGACGACGCGTCCCTTGGAGAGCATGTACACCCGGTCGGCGATGCCGAGGGCGCGGTGCACGAACTGCTCGATCAGCAGCAGCGACATACCGGCCTTGTTGAGCTCGACCAGACGCTCGATCAGTGAGTCGACGACCATGGGCGCGAGCCCCAGGCTGAGCTCGTCGATGAGCAGCAGGCGCGGCTCGCTCATCAGGGCCCGCCCGATGGCGAGCATCTGCTGCTCGCCGCCCGACAGCTGGCCCGCGAGCTGCTGTTGGCGCTCGGCCAGTCGCGGGAAGAGCTCGAAGACCTGATCCTGGCGGGCCCGCAGCTGCCGCGAGCGACCGCTGACAGCCCATCCCCCGACGACGAGGTTGTCGCGCACGCTGAGTCCCGGGAACACGCGGCGGCCTTCGGGGACGTGGGCGATGCCGAGGGCGACGGCACGCGCCGGGTCGTCGACGCGGTGGCCGGCCATGCGGACCCGTCCCGCCGCGGGGCGGACGAGCGCGGTGAGGCCCCGCAGCACCGACGTCTTGCCCGCCCCGTTGGGGCCCAGGAGGGCGACGATCTCACCTTCGCCCACCTTGAGAGACACCCCCCGCACGGCGCTGATCGGGCCGTAGCTCACCGCGAGCCCCCGCACGGAGAGGAGATCGCCGTTCATACGTACTCCTCTTCGGACGCCGCGCTGCTGCCGAGGTACGCGTCGCGCACCCGTTGGTCACGGCGCACCTCGTCGGCCGTGCCTTCCATGATCATGCGGCCGAAGTCGAGGACGTACACACGGTCTGACACCGCGGCGACGAGGGCGACGTCGTGCTCGATGATCAGCATCGACAGCTGGCGCTGGTCGTGGATGCGGCGGATGAGCTGGCCGAAGTAGGCGGACTCGTTGGAGTCCATCCCCGCGCCCGGCTCGTCGAGGAGGAGGATCGTGGGTTCGGTGGCCAGCGCCCGCGCCACTTCCACCATGCGCTGGGTGCCGTACGGAAGGTCGCCCACCGGCGCCTCGAGCACCTCGGCCAGACCGCACTCGGTTGCCACGTCCCGGGCGGCCGCCTCCGCCTCCCGCTCGGCCGCGCCGCCCAGTCCCAGCGCCGACTGCCAGGCCCGGGCCCGGTAGTGCCGATGGCGGCCGAGGAGGATGTTCTCGGCCACGGTGAGGTGGTTGAAGAGCTTGGCCTGCTGGAACGTGCGGGCCATGCCGAGCTCGGCCCGCCGGGCGGGAGGAAGGTCGGTGACGTCTTGCTCGTCGAGCACGACCCGCCCGCTCGTCAAGGGCGTGAAGCCGGTGATGCAGTCGAACAGGGTCGTCTTGCCCGCCCCGTTGGGGCCGATGAGGCCGACGACCTCGCCGGCCCGCACCTCGAGCCCGACCTCGTCGTTGGCGACGAGGCCGACGTAGCGCTTGGTGATCTCGATCCCCTCGAGATGGCCACGGCCCGCGGGCGTCACTGTTCTACCTCTGCGCCGTGCACGCGCAGGCGCAGCACGCTGCCGGGGACGGCCTCGCCGAGCACCTTCACGTGCACGTGGGCCTTGCCGTTGGTCTCCGCCTCGGCCTCAGGAACGAACGAGCCGTAGCGCACGCGCTCACGGCCGACGAGTGCGTCGCGCACAGATCGGTAGAGGGCGGCGATCATGCCCGTGACGCCGTCGTAGCCCGAGAGGGCGACGAGGATCAGGGCCACGGAGCTGGCGAGGAACAGGCGGATGTGGAACACGTTCACCAGTGGCTGGGCCGTGGCGAGGAACGCGCCTCCCACGACGGCACCCCACAACGACTCGAGGCCGCCAACGACCGGCAGGGCCAAGAGGAAGAACGACTGGAGGATGCCGAACTGGTCGGGACCGGGCGTGGCGCCGTACAGCATCCCGTAGAACAGACCGGCGGTCGTGGCCAGCGCCGCGCTGAGCGCAAAGGCGCCGATCTTGTACGGGGCGATGTGCACGGCGAGGGCCTGGGCCGCCTCCTCGGAGTCGCGAATGGCGAACAGGGTGCGGCCCGTGTCCGAGCGCCGCAGGTTCCACGCCATGAAGATGGCGATGGCGAACACGACGAGGACGACGTAGTAGAGGCCCTTGTCACTCGCAGTAGAGATCCCGAAGACCGACGGCCTCGGCACCGTGTGCGAGCGGAAGCCCCGCACCGACTCCAGCTGGAAGAAGTAGCGCTGGCAGGCCGCGCCGAACGCCAGGGTGACGATCGTGAGGTACACACCTCGGAGGCGCAGCGAGGGAATGCCGAGGGCCAGGCTGATCACCGCGCCGAAGGCGGCGACTGCAAGGACGGCGATGGGCACGGGTACGCCGGCCGTCAGCAGCTTCTGGCCGATGTACGTGCCGAATCCGAGGAAGGCGGCGTGGCCCAGCGAGATCTGCCCCGTCCAGCCCGCGAGGATGACGAGGGACAGGGCGACCAGCGCGTAAATCGCAGACAGGGCCCCGTAGAAGTGGATGGTCTTCGACGTCAGCAGCGGCCACACCAGGGCAGCCGCCGCGACCAGGACCAGCACGATCGCCCGGTTGCGCTTCGCTGAGTCCTCCCAGAACGAGCGAAGCATCAGAACTCGGCCACCGTTTCCAGCGACGTCTGCTGCTGGCGAAGCAACAGGACAACGAGAAGGGCGAGGAACACGACCAGCTCGGCGAAGCCCGGCGTCTTCACGTAGCCCTGGGCCAACGAGAAGGTGACGCCCACGCCGAGGCTGCCGAGCACCGCCACCGGCAGGCTGTTGAAGCCGCCGAGGACGGCGGCCACCAGGCTGAAGATGAGGACGAACGTGAGGCTGATCTGATCGAGCGTGTTGAGGTGGATGTACAGCATCCCGGCCAGCGCGGCGCTGGCCCCGCCGATCGCCCATGTGGCAGTGACGATGCGGCGTACCGGTAGCCCGACGATGCGCGCCGCCCCCGGGTCTTCGGCGATGGACTCGATGGCGGTGCCGTAGCGGGTGCGGTTGAGGAGATAGAAGAGCCCGCCCGCGAGGAGCAGCACCGACGCCGCGGTTGCGAACTGGTGGGCGGTGACGCCCGTGCCGCCGAAGCGGATGGCGTTGTCAGGGAAGATCGACGGGATCGGGGGCGTGTTCGGGCCCCAGATCTGCACGGTGGCCTCGGTCAGCAGCAGCAGCACACCGACGGTCATCACCAGGGTGACGAGCGTCCCGCGCTTACGGACGGGGCCGACGAAGGCCCGCTCGACGCCGACGCCGAGGCCGGCGCCGACGAAGAGGGTGAGCACGAAGGCGGCGGCGACCGGCAGCCCCCAGTCACCGATGAACACGTAATAGAAGCAGAAGGTCGCGAACACGCCCATGGCGCCCTGGGCCAGGTTCACCACCCGGCTGATGCGGTAGATGACGACGACGCCCAGCGCCACCAGCGCATAGATCGTGCCGTTCGCCAGTCCAGCGACGACGTACCCCAGAAACCGCGTCATCTCCGCCGCTCCCCCGTCAGGCGGCCGACTTGAAGCGGCCGGTGAGCACCTGCCACTTCAGGCTGTTGTCAGCTTTGAGCATCAGCCCGGAGGAGAGCTGCGAGCTGCCGATGTTGGCGAAGTTGATGTGCAGGCCCATGCCCGTGTCGAAGTCGGTGAACGACTTCAGGGCGCTGAGGAAATCGGCGCGTGTGAGCTTGGGACCGGCCTTGCGCAGGGCGGCCACGATGGCCTCGGCGCCGATGTAGGCCGCCTGCTCGTAGAAGTGGTGGAAGGTGTTCGGGTAGTAGTTCTCGGTGATCGCCCGGTACTGCTGGATGCCGGGCGTGTTCGACTTGTAGAAGTCGAACGACGTGAAGCCGTACATACCCGCTGCGTAGGAGCCGGCGGCGGCCGGCACGTCGTCAGCGGCGACGAAGCCGCCGACGAATCCGTTTGCCGGCTTCCAGCCTCGGCGCTGCGCGGACTGGATGAACTTGATGGTGTTCACCGGGTCGTTGCAGAACAGCACGGTGTCGACGCCGGCGTTTTGCAGGGTGGCCACCTGGTTGTCGAGCGAGGTCTCCACCTGACCATTGCTGGCGGTGGCCGAGGCGTCGTAGCCGAGCGCCTTCGCCGCCTCCTGGGCCCGCTTCGTGCACCCCGGGCCGGCCACGTCGTTCAGGAGTGAGATGCCGGCCTTCTTGGTGTGAAGCGTCTGGCCGGCGAACGTGGCGATGAGGGCGCCCACGTCCGTGCCGTTGAGCTGGGTGGGGAACATCCACGGGCTCGAGAACTCTTCGCCGTAGAGGCCCGAGTCGCCGACCCACGGCAGCTTGTCGGCCGCCAGCGTGGGCTGGACGATGTTCAGGTTGAAGTCGAGGGACGGGCCCATGGTGAAGACCTTGTCCTGGTCGGCCAGCTTGGACAGGCAGCCCTTGGTGCCGTCGGCGGTTCCCGCGGTGTCGCAGGCAATGAACTGGATCTTGCGCCCGCAGATGCCGCCCTGGTCGTTCGTGTACTGGAAGTACGCCTTCACCGCCTGCTCGGTGACCTGGCTGTACTTGTCGAGGTAGTTGCCGTTGAAGAACGTGCCGCCGACCTTGATGGTGTCGGCGCTGACGCCGGTGTCGGTGGCGCCGCCGTTGCCACCCGCAGGCGCAGCCGCGCCACACGCGCCGGCCGCCACCTGGCCCGCGGTGCCGGCCGCAGGCCCGCTCACGGCACCGGCCTTGCGCGCCGCGCTGCCGGTGGCCCCGCCCGCCGCGGCCCCGCCGCTCGTGCCCCCCGCCGCACCCGCGGCCGCGCCGGCCCCGTCGGCCTGCGCCAGCTGGCCGCTGGCCGTTCCGCCGGCGGCCGACGCCGCCACGCCGGTGGAGAGACCGTTCTGGTCGCGCGCCTCGACCTCACGGGTGACGCGGGGTGACGCTCCGCACGCGGACGCGATCAGCGCCAGCACCGCCAGCACGGCGGCGGTTGCGAACCCCTTACGTCGTCCGTGCAGGTCCATGTGTCTCCCCTCGGCTCAGGCTGTTGCGGTGGCGGACGCGCGGTCTTTGGCGACCTCGTCCAGTGCTTCGTACTCCTCGCCGGTGTCGACCCAGTCCTCGAACTCGATGACGCCGATCTCGGTGAACTTCTGGCGCAGCCAGCCCGGGTGGCCGTTGGTGGCACCGGCATCGAGCAGGCCAAGCTTCTTGCAGTTGGGGACGATCTTGGAGAACAGCATCTTCTGGAAGGTGTTCTCCTCGGCGGGCAGGGCCAACAGGTGGCCCACCATCACCTTCGGGTCGACGCCGAGACGGTCCCACACCTCCTGCTGGAGGAAGCGGTCGCGCATGCGGATCGCGGCTTCGAACGCGAACTCCTGACGGACCCGGATCTCGGCCTCGGTGAGGCCGGCGTAGTACTCCTGCAGGCTGAGCACGCCGAAGGCCACGTGGCGGGCCTCGTCGGACATCACGTACCGCAGCAGCCGCTTCAGGAGCGGCTCGGTGGTGATCTTGTGCATGAAGCCGAAGGCGGCCAGCGCCAGACCCTCGACCATGATCTGCATGCCCAGGTAGGTCATGTCCCAGCGGCTGTCGCGGATGATGTCGTCGAGCAGCATCCGCAGGTGGGCGTTGATCGGGTAGTGGCCCTCGAGCTTGGTGTCGAGGTAGCGGGAGAAGACCTCGACGTGGCGGGCCTCGTCGACGACCTGGGTGGCGGCGTAGTACTTGGCGTCGATCCAGGGGACGGTCTCGACGATCTTGGCCGTGCAGAGCAGGGCGCCCTGCTCACCGTGCATGAACTGGCTGACGCGGTGGAGGAACGTCTCGACCGTGTATTGCTGCCACTCCTTGTCGCTCCACGTGGCGACCGGCGAGCCGGGCTGCTCGGCCAGGCGGCGCAGGAATTTCGACCGGTAGTCGGACCCGTGCATCTCCGCGCACACCCGCTCGGGGTCGACGTCGGTGCTCCAGTCCAGGTCGGTGGCGCCGTTCCACTGCGAGGTCTTGGCCTTCTCATACAGCTTGGCGAGGCCGGGCCGGGCGCCCTTCTCGTAGTCCCAGGTGAACAGGGCGTCGGCCTCGTCGGGAACGGTGTGGACCACCGCTCCCATGTCGCGATTGGTGACGGCGAGAATCGCCTCGATGTCCTCAGTCACGGGCATCCCCCTTCGCCCTCAGCCCCATCTGACCGGGTGGTCATATATGAGCCGTTCGCGCGGAGCGTGTCAAGAGCGGGCCTTCGTTCTTTTCCGTGGGCGCCCGTAGGCGCGCTCGAGCGCATCGACCAATTCGAGTGAGATGCGCTCGACCTCGGCCGGTGGCTTGCCCGTCAGATCGAGGACCGGGTCGACGTGCGGGTAGTACGGCGCCTTGTCGAGGTGGCGCAGTAGGAGCACCACCATGGCGATCACCTGGTCGACCGGCACCCCGGGCGCGAACTCACCGCGGGCGTCGGCCGCCTTGACCAGCGGCGTCAGCTCGCTCACGAAGTGGGAACTGGTCACGCTGCGCACGGCCGCCCCCGCCTCGGCGTCGACCTCGTTGCCGGCCGCATAGGCGAACCCCCGCTCGACGGGGTTCGTGGCGAAGAAGTGCAGCCAGTTGCGGACGATGTGGTGCAGGGCCGGGAAGAACTCGTCGTTCTCGACGTCGACACCGTCGAGGGCGGCGTCGCGGATGTTCTGGATGCCCGCCTCGCAGATCGTGGTGAACATGTCGAGCTTGTCGTCGAAGTACTGGAAGAGCGAGCCCTTGGCGATGTCCGCCTCGCGGGCGATGACGTTGAGGCTCCCGGCCGAGAACCCACGCTTGCCGAACTCGATCATCGCCGCCCGGGTCACGCGCTCGCGCTTCTCGGCCGGCAGGTTCCACCAGGTTTCTGTCGGCATTGGGAGGGATCGTACAGATGACCGGGTGGTCACGAAAGGGGTTTTTCTCCTGAGCGCGAAGCTTCTCGGCCATGCCCACGGTCTGGACCTGCCCGGACTGCGGCCGCCAGTTCGGCCGCAACAAGCAGTCCCACGAGTGCGCGCCGGCCATGTCGATCGACGAGTACTTCTCGACCGGACCGCCCCATGAGCGGCCCGTCTGCGAAGCCGTGCTCTCGCACCTGGACGGCCTCGGCGACGTCCACGTCGAGCCCGTGTCGGTCGGCATCTTCCTGAAGCACGGCCGGCGCTTCGCCGAACTGCGGCCGATGCAGAAGTGGGTCGCCGTGTCGTTCTCGCTGCGGCACCCGGTCACCCACCGGCTGATCGTCCGCAAGCCGATCGCCTACCACGGCCGCTACTGGCACACCGCCAACGTCCGAAACCCCGAAGAGGTCGACGACGACATCCGGCAGTGGCTCACCGAGGCCTACCTCGACGCCGCCGGCGGTTAGCGGAGGTTGGCCGCGCCGAGCACCTGCGGATGAGCGTTCAGTACTCTGCGCTGGTGGGTCGGGGGAGCGTGCTCGGTGTGATCGGCGCAGGCGCCTTGGCTGTCGCCCTCGGTGGCACGGCCACGGGTGCCATCAACCATCCGGTCCCTGGCATCTTCGGCACGATCACGGCCGCCCCCACCTGTCCGGTCGAACGTCCGGGCCAGCAATGCGCGCCCCGGCCTGTCGCCGCGGCCGTCGAGGTGCAGAAGCACAACCGCACCGTCGCATCCACGAGATCCAACTCGGTTGGCGCCTACGCCGTCGGCGTGCCCCGCGCCGGCACCTACACCGTCGTCGTTGCCACGGGCTCGACCTTTCCGACGTGCCCGACCAAGACGGTGAACGTGCCCAAGAGCCAGAGCGTGCAGGTGAACATCGTCTGCGACACCGGGATTCGCTAAGTGCGCGCTCCGACGAGACGACAGAAGCTGATCATCGCGGTCGTGGTTCCACTGGAGGTCGTGTCGGCGATTTTCGCCTGGCGCGAGCTCTCCCAGCGGGACGACGCTGATGTCCGTGGCAGTAAGCGATTCTGGCGTCTGTTCATGGCGATGAATCCAGGCAACTCGGTGCTGTACTGGTTGTTTGGCCGACGCTCGTAGCCGGCGGCGACGCGGATCGGGTTAAGCGGGGACGACCTCCACTGGGATGCCGTTGAGGACGGCATTGCCGGAGATGACGTCGAACAGCTCCTCGTCGGCGAGCAGGTTGGAGTTCACGCCCGCGTGCGCGGTGGCGACCGACATCTGCACGCCCGGCACGTCGTGGCCCCAACCGTGGGGAAGGCTGACGACGCCGGGCATCACCGCATCGGTGACCTCGACGTCGGCGACGACCGCGCCCACACGCGACGACACCTTGGCCGCGCCGCCGTCGGCGAGCCCGACCCGCGACGCGTCGCCGGGATTGACCTGCAGCGTGCATTGCGGCTTGCCCTTCACCAACACGTTGACGTTGTGCATCCACGAGTTGTTCGACCGCAGGTGCCGGCGACCGATGAGGACGAAGCCGCCGTTGGTGGACCGATCGAGCGCGGCCCGCAGCCGGGGTACATCCGAGACGATCGGTTCCGGGGCCAGGTCGACGTTCCCCGATGGCGTGCGCAGAGCGGCGGGGAGCCGTGGCTCCAACGCCCCCAGATCCAACCCGTGCTCGTGGGTCATCAGCTCGTCGAGCGTGAGGCCGTACGGGCCGGTGCGGAGCATGAAGTCGAGGATGCGCTCGGGACCGACCCGGGGCGCCAGAACCGAGACGTCGAACCCGCCCGCCGACCGGGCCAGCGTGTCGATCACCAGGTCGTCGGCCACCGCCACGTCTGCGTCGGCCCCCATGCCCTGGGCGATCAACGCCAGCTTGGCGAGGATCTTCCACTCCTCGAGCTGGCCGTCCTCCAGCGGCAACACCGGCGCCGAGTACTTGGCGTAGTTGCGCATCGAGAACGACCAGAAGCCGACGTCGTAATGGCTGCGCTGGAGTGCGGTCGGCGGCGGCAGCAACACGTCGGCGTGGCGCGTGGTCTCGTTGAGATAGGGGTCGACGCAAACGACCAGCTCCATCCGTTCCATGGCCGCGTCCAGCCGCCCGCCGTTGGGCGTCGACAGCACCGGATTTCCCGCCGACGTGATCAGCGCCCGCACCTGGCCCTCGCCCGGCGTGTCGATCTCCTCGGCCAGGCATACGACCGGCAGCTCCCCGAGCGTCTCCGGCAGACCGCGGACGCGGCTGCGGTGCCGGCCGAGACGAAGGGCCCGGCCGACGCGCGGCTCACCCCGGGTGTTTCCCGACCCGTGGGCCGGCTTCGAGAACATCACGCCACCCGGGCGGTCGAGATTGCCGGTGAGCGTGTTGATGACGTCGACCAGCCACGAGCACAGCGTCCCGAACTCCTGGGTCGACGTACCCACCCGGCCGTAGACCGCGGCGGTCGGCGCGGTCGCCACCTCATGGGCCAGGCGGCGAATCACCGCGGCGTCGATCGCGCACGCGGCCGACACCGCCTCGGGCGTGAAGTCGGCGCACAGCCCTCGCACCACATCGACACCGTCGACATAGGAAGCGGCGCCACCCAGATCGACGAGGCCATCGTCGAACAGGACGTTGACCATCGCCATCAGCAGCAGGGCGTCGGTGCCGGGTCGGATGGGCACGTGCTCGTCGGCTTCCTCGGCCGTCTTCGTGCGGTTGGGGTCGACGACGACGACGTTCCCGCCGCGCTCCTGTATGGCCTTGAGCCGCCCCGGCCAGTCGGGCGCCGTGGCGAGTGAGCCGTTGGACGCCCACGGGTTGGCGCCCAGGATCAGGAGATGGTCGGTCCGGTCGAGGTCGGGTACGGCGAAGGCGATGGGCGTGCCGAACATGAGCCCGGTGCTGAGCTCTTTGGGGCGCTGGTCGACCGTGCTGGCCGAGTACACGTTCTTGGTGCCGAGCGCCTTGATCAGCGGCTTGATGTAGAGCAGCCCGGACAGATTGTGCACCGTGGGGTTGCCGACGTAGATCGCCACCGCGTCGCGGCCGTGCTGCTCGATGATCGGCGTGAGCCGGCGCTCGACCTCGGCGAACGCCTCGTCCCACGTCGCCGGGTGCAGCTCGCCGTCGGCGCCGCGGACCATCGGGGTGCGCAGCCGGTCGGGGTCCTCGTGCAGCTGCTTCAGCGTGGACCCCTTGGGGCAGATGTAGCCCTTGCTCCAGGGATCCTCGCGGTCGCCCCGGATGCGGCCGATGGTGCCGTCGTCCTTCACGTCGATCTCGAGGGCGCAGGTCGCCTCGCACAACGGGCAGGTCCGGAAGTGCCTTGTCATTTCAAACGCCTCGTCATACCACCAACGCTCGCACCATTCCTCGCCCTCCGCCAAGCCATGACGCGCTCCTGTCGTACGCGCCTGGTTTGATGGGCGCATGCAGGTCGAGGTGATTCGTAGCCCACGCCGGCGCAAGACGATCCACGCCGTCGAGCGCAACGGCGTGGTCCGCCTGTCGATCCCCCACACGTTCTCCAAGGCCGAGGAGGAGCACTGGGCCGACGTGATGGTGAAGCGGCTGCAGCGCCGGCGCGACACCTCCCGCATCGACGTCGGCCGCCGGGCCCGGCAGCTGGCCGACCGCTTCGACCTCCCCCGTCCGTCGAGCATCCGCTGGGCCGACAACCAGAACTCGCTGTGGGGCTCGTGCACGCCGGCTGACGGCACCATCCGCATCTCGGCCCGTCTCGCCGGCTACCCCCGATGGGTGCTGGACTATGTGATCGTTCACGAGCTCGCCCACCTCCGCTACCACGGCCACGGCCCCCGCTTCCACGCCCTGGTCAACCGCTACCCGCGGGCCGAGCGAGCCCGCGGCTTCCTCATCGCCAAGGGCCTCGAGCCAGACGACGAAGGAGAGAGCGCATGAGCACGCTCACCGACACGGCCACCGTGGAAGACGTCCTCGCCGACCTCGACCGCGACGGGTACTCGATCGTGCCCGGAATCATGAGTCGCGACGAGGCCGAGACCATTCGAGCCGAGTTGACGGCCGTGGCCGAGACCATCCCCCATGGGCGCAACAGCTTCGAGGGCTTCCACACCCGTCGCATCTACGCACTGTTCCGCAAGACGCGTTTGCTGGACGGTCTCGCCACCCACCCGCTCCTGCTCGGCGTGCTCGACCAGGTCCTGCGTGATTACCAGCTGAGCGCGCCCACGGGGATCCTCATCGATCCTGGCGAGCCGGCCCAGATCCTCCATCACGACGACTCGGTCTATCCCCTGCCACGGCCTCACCAGCAGGTGGTCGTCACCACCATGTGGCCCCTCGACGACTTCACCGAACGCAACGGCGCCACCCGGCTGGTTCCCGGCAGCCACAAGTGGACCGACCGCCAGCCCGACGAGAGCACCGAGATCACGATCGCCGAGATGCCGGCCGGGTCGGTGATGTTCTATGTCGGCACCCTGTGGCACGGCGGCGGCGCCAACCGCAGCGACCGACCCCGCCTCGGCGCCATCCTCGAGTACGCGGCCTCGTGGCTCCGCCCCCAGGAGAACCACATCCTCGGCGTGCCGCCCGACGTCGTGGCCACGCTGCCCGAACGACTGCAGGAACTGCTGGGCTACAACGTCTACCCGCCGTTCCTCGGCTACGTCGACGGCCGCCACCCACGACGGCTGCTCGACGGCTGAAGGCCCGAGCAGCCTGGTCGCGGCCGTTACCGCAGCCAGGCCCGGACGACGGTGCCGGCGGGCGACGACCGGATCTGCACGAGGTCGCACAGGTGGTTGACCATCCAGAGCCCGCGGCCGCGCTCCAGCTCGGTGGACGGCCGCACCCGCCCGGCGAGGGGGTCGGCCAGCCAGCCGTGGTCGGTGACCTGGCAGGCCATCAGGTCGCCCTCGTGCCACACCCGCAGCACGCCCTGGCCACCACCGTGGCGGAGGCTGTTGGTCATCAGTTCCATGACGGCGACGGCCAGGTCGTCACGTCGGCCCGCGACCAGCTCATGACTGGCGGCATAGCCGGTGACGAACCGGCGCGCTTGCTCGAGCATCGTCGCATCGAAGCCGAGCGTCTTGGCCGAGCGCGGCGGTGATGGGAGCGGTCGATCGAACGGCTCGGCCGCGTCGTCGCGATAGACGACGCTCGTCTGCTGGCTCCCATCGGCGACGACGTGAGGGTGCGAGCCGCTCGCCTCGGCGATGACGTCGGCCGCCAGCATGCTCGTGTCGTACGGGCAGAGCAGCTGCCAACCGCCGGACCCGTCAAAGGCGTAATTGAGAAGCGCTTCGTGGCGCTGACACTCGACGAGCTCGTCCTCGGAGCGGCCCGCCCAGATGGGCTCCCCGATCCCGCGCACGGGACGCCGGCCGCCGCCGTTGTCGTCGAGGAACTGGCGCCACGCGGGGATGATGCGTGCCGGGTTGTGGCCTACGACCGCCATGTCGGCGAAGCGCACGGCCGCGGCGTCGCCGTTGAGCTCGGCGCGCATGCGCTCGATCTTGTCCGCGCTCACGACCACGAGGACAGCCTCACCCGCGGCTACCCCGTCGGCGACGAACGGCACGGTGGCGGCGAGGAACTCGTCGATGCCGGCATAGAGGAGCGCTTCGTGCCGGAATGTCCCGTCGACATGGCTCGCATCCATGCCGGGGACGTTCACCTCGAGCAGCCTACGGCGTACAGTTCACGTGCCGTTTCCCTGAAGACGTCGGGGTGCTCACCGGACAGGAGAGCCTGTGGCCGACGGAGGCCGCAACCTCCGCATCGAGGTCGCCGACACAACCAGTCCGACGATCGTCGTCCTCATCGGCGAGGTCGACCTCTCGACGTCCGGCCGCCTGCGCGAGACGCTGATCGCCATCTCCAACAGCGGCGAGAACAGAGTCGTCGTCGACATGTCCAACGTGACGTTCATGGACTCCACCGGCCTGTCTGCCCTCGTCGGCCCCCTCAAGCGCTTTCGCACGATGAAAGGCGAGATCGTGCTGCGGTCGCCCGCCAAAGCCGTCCAGAAGGTGCTCGAGATCACCGGGCTCACGCGGGTGTTCACGATCGAGTAACGCCGGCATAGCTATTGCCCCCGGCGTGCCTGGCGCG
>DASZJL010000092.1:0-28870 GCA_035948135.1 Acidimicrobiales bacterium
GACGATGTGCCGGGCCTGCTGAACGCCATCGACGGCGTCGTGATGACCGGTGGGGGCGACGTGCAGCCCTCGCTCTACGGAGCCACGCCTGCGGCCGAGACCCACAACGTCGACCCGCGGCGCGACGCCTTCGACATCGCCTTGCTGCAGAACGCGCTGGAACGCGACATCCCCGTGCTCGCGATCTGTCGCGGCATGCAGGTCGCCAACGTCGCCCTCGGCGGCACGCTCGTGCAGCACGTTCCTGCCGTCTCTGGTGTCCGCCACGACCAGCACAAGCGAGGCCACGAGGCCGTGCACAAAGTCAAGATCGAGCCGGACAGCCATCTGGCCGAGGCGTTGGGGGAGACCGAGCTCGACGTGAACTCCATCCACCACCAGGCCGTGCTCGAAGCGGCGCCTGGGTCGCGCGCGGTGGCGTGGGCCGACGACGGCACCGTCGAGGCCTTCGAGGTCGAGGGCAACCAGCACCTGGTCGCTGTCCAGTGGCACCCCGAGCTCCTCGAGGACCTGCCCGAGCAGCAGGGCCTGTTCCGCCAGCTCGTCAAGCGCGCTGCGGAGCTACGGTCTGAAAATGGCTGAGATCACCGGCGTCCACCACCTGGCCCTGACCGTCTGCGACATGGCCAAGACCACGGCCTGGTACGAGGACCTGTTCGGCCTCACCAAGGTGGCGGAGATGGAGGAGCCGCCGGGTCGCCCGGTTCACCTCTATATGCATCCCGGTACCGGCCTGTTCCTCGGGTTCCACACCCACGACGAGAACGAGGGCGAGCGGTTCAACGAGTTCCGCACCGGCCTCGACCACCTCGGCTTCGGCGTCGACAGCAGGGCCGAACTGGAGGCGTGGCGCGTGCGCATCGAGGAGCGCGGCATCGACCACTCGCCGATCGCCGATCGCGACTACGGCTCGGTGCTCGTGTTCCGCGACCCCGACAACATCCAGCTCGAGCTCTACGCCCCGCCCGGTCCCTCCTGATCGAACTCGGCGTCGAGGGAGTCCAGCCACTCGACGAACGCCTCTTCGTAGGCGATGCCGAATCGAAGTGTGGCGGCCGGAAACCCTGTCGTCCCCACTGACTTCTGGAGCTCCCGGTAGCGAGTGAGCTCGGTCTCGTGGTGGTGCTTTCGGTCGTCGAGGATCTCCCGAAGACGGGGCCGGTCGAGGAAGTCACCGAAGAAGACGGTGAGGAGGAGCCGGGATCGGATGACGTCGGTGCCGGGGTCCTGGCCGATCCAGGTCTCGAACGCCTGACGTCCCGAGGGCGTGATCGTGAACGGCACACGGTCGCGCCGGCCGGCGTCGCCGGCCTCGAGATAGCCCCGCTCCGTCAGCGTCCGCAGCTCCCGGTAGATCTGGCTGCGCGTCACGTTCCAGAAGTTGCCGATCGACGTGGCGACCAACTGGTCGAGGTCCCACCCCGTCATCGGCCCCAGCAGCAGGAACCCGAGCAGCGAGGCCGCCGTCGGGTTGAGGTCAGTGCCGTTTGTCACCGTTGACATTCCAATTTGTCATGTTAGAACAGACCACATTGCTATGTCATGCAAATCGCAATGTCGACGTAGGAGGTAGGGCGATGCTGGTCGAGGATCGTAAGACCGAGGCGGACTGGCGGCTGGGATTCCGAAGCCTGGAGGCCGAGATCGGCGACGGGGTCGAGCTGGGCGTCTCGGGTGACCTGCCGTCTGAGCTCGAGGGCACGCTCTATCGCATCGGCCCCGCCCGCTTCGACGTCTACGGCGAGCGCTATCGCCACTGGTTCGACGGCGACGGCATGGTGCACGCGCTGCGGTTGTCGGGAGGCAAGGCCGAGTACCGCAACCGCTTCGTCGCCACCGACAAGAAGCGCGATGAAGACGCGGCTCAGCAACGTCTCTATTCAGGGTTCGGCACGGGCCCGGGGGGCGGTCCGATTGCACGCCTGCGCCACCTGCTGCCCAAGAGCGCGGCCAACACCAACATCGTCTCGCATGGCGGCAAGCTCCTCGCCCTCTGGGAGGCGGGCCGTCCGTGGCGCGTCGACCCGGTCACGCTGGAGACGATTGGCGAGGACGACATGAGCGGGACGCTCGGTCCGCGTGAGGCGATCTCTGCCCATCCCAAGCTCGACCGGGCGACCGGCGAGATGTGGAACTTCGGCGTCGGCTACGGACCGAGGACCTCGATCTCGCTGTACCGGACGACTGCTGCCGGCGAGACGTCGCGGGCCGCCAAGATCCCGCTCGACTTCGCGCCGATGGTCCACGACTTCGCGTTGACACCGACCAAAGCGGTGTTCGTGCTGCACCCGATCTCGTTGCCGCGCATTCCTGTTGGGCTCATGCTCGGCCGCAAGAGCTTCGGCGACTCCCTGCGGTGGCAGCCCGAGCGCGGAACCGTCGTGCTCTCGGTGGACCGGACGACAGGCGAGCGGCGGTCGTACAAGACCGGGCCGTTGCTGACGTTCCACACCGCCAACGCGTGGGACGAGGACGACGATGTCGTCGTCGACCTGTGTGCGAGCGAGGACGACTCGGTGATGAAGTACTTCTACGAGGTGATGGCGGGCCGCGACTTCGTGCCCTCACAGCCGTTTCTCACTCGGCTGACGTTGCGTGCCGACGGTGGTGTCGACCGGCGCCGGTTGTCCGAGACGCCGCTCGAGTTCCCGCGGGTTGCCGGCCGCGCCCTGAGCCAGCCGCACACGCGGATCTACGGCGCCACCTTCCACGACGAGGCCGCCTTCCTCGGTGCACCGGCAGCCGTCGACCCCGCCACGGGCGCATCGTCGGTCGCGGTCATGAAGGCCCACCAGATTGCGGGCGAGCCGGTGCCGGTGACGAAGGCCGGCGCCACGTCCGACGACGACATGTGGCTGCTCACGCTCGTTCTCGACGTCCAAGCCCGTCGCAGCGAGGTATGGGTGCTCGACGGCGCCGACGTGGCCGCCCCACCGGTCGCCGTGGTTCGGCTGCCGCACATCGTGCCGTTCGGCTTCCACGGCAACTGGGTGCGGGCGTCCTAACTCCCGTTCTGGGGACGCTCACGGGTCCCATAGGGCCCCGCAACGTCCCCAGAACGAGAGGGCGGGGCTTGTAGCCTCCGGCCGTGGCGACGTCGACGCAGAAGTTCGGCACGGGCAAGCGCGAGAGCCACGACTCGTCCGACTTCTACAAGCGCTTCGAGGCCGTGGAGTTCTCCGCCGACAAGTCCGTCGCTGATGCGCCCGAGGTCGACCGCATCTGGTGCCACACGGCCGAGGACATGGCCGAGCTCCCTGACAACTCAGTGGCCCTGATGGTGACGTCGCCGCCGTATCACGCAGGCAAGGACTACGACTCCGACGCATCCTTCACCGAGTACCTGGGGATGCTCGAGCGGGTGTTCGGCGAGACCCATCGGGTGCTGGAGCCGGGCGGTCGGGCGGTCATCAACGTCGCCAACCTGGGGCGCAAGCCGTACGTGCCCCTCGCCTCGCTGATCACGGTGATGATGACCGAGCGCCTGGGCTACTTCATGCGCGGGGAGGTCATCTGGCGCAAGAGCAAGGGCATGAACGGATCGTGCGCCTGGGGGTCCTGGCAGTCGGCCAAGAACCCCACCATCCGGGACACCCACGAGTACTGCCTCTGCTACTCCAAGGGCCGCATGGACCGGGTCCGCCAGGGCCGCAACACCATCGACAAGGAAGAATTCATGGCCGCCACCCTCTCGGTCTGGGAGATCCCCGCCGAGTCGGCCCGCCGCGTCGGCCATCCAGCCCCGTTCCCGGTGGCTCTGCCAAGGCGGTTCATCGAGCTGTTCACGTTCGAGGACGACCTCGTCCTGGATCCGTTCATGGGGTCCGGGTCCACCGCTATCGCGGCGGTCCAGGCCGGGCGCCACTACGCCGGGTTCGACACCGACCCCGCCTATGTGGCCATCGCCGAGGCCCGGGTCGCTGAGGCCCTGTCCGGGTAGGAATAGGGCTGAATCCCGTCCACCTCGGGATGGGACTGTCCCCCGGGGTTGTTACTATCTACGTAGTGCAAATTCCCTTTGCTCGCGCCCTGAAAGGGCTGGTCGCCTGATGGCTACAACCGATCTCGACCTCGGTCGCTACAAGCTCGGGTGGAGCGACAAGGTCGACTACCTGTACGAGCCCAAGAAGGGGCTCAACGAAGACGTCGTCCGCCAGATCTCCGAGATCAAGGAAGAGCCGGAGTGGATGACCAAGTTCCGCCTCCGCGCCCTGAAGATCTTCGAGCGCAAGCCGATGATGCCCTGGTTCGCGGTCAACATGCCGCAGCTCGACTTCCAGGACATCTACTACTACCTGAAGCCCACCAAGGGGCAGGTCGACGAGTGGGAAGAGCTTCCCGAGTCGATGAAGGAGACCTACGAGAAGCTCGGGATCCCCGAAGCCGAGCGCAAGTACCTCGCCGGCGTCACCGCGCAGTACGAGTCCGAAGTCGTGTACCACAAGAACCGGGAGGACCTGGCCAAGCAGGGGATCCTCTTCTCCGACATGGACACGGCTCTGCGCGACAACCCTGAAATCGTGCAGAAGTTCTTCGGCACGATCATCCCCCCCGGGGACAACAAGTTCGCAGCCTTGAACTCGGCCGTGTGGTCGGGCGGCAGCTTCATCTACGTGCCACCGGGCGTGAAGGTGGAGATGCCGCTGCAGGCGTACTTCCGGATCAACCAGGAGAACGCCGGGCAGTTCGAGCGCACGCTGATCATCGCCGACGAGGGTGCCCAGGTGCACTACATCGAGGGCTGCTCGGCGCCTGTGTACACCAGCGACTCGCTGCACTCGGCGGTCGTGGAGCTCGTCGCCATGCCGGGGGCGCGCATCACCTACACGACCATCCAGAACTGGTCGCCCAACGTCTACAACCTGGTCACCAAGCGGGCCCGCGCCGAGGCCGAGGCCCACGTCGAGTGGATCGACGGCAACATCGGCTCGAGGCTCACGATGAAGTACCCGTCCGTGTACCTCATGGGCCCCAAGGCCACCGGTGAGGTGCTGTCGGTGGCGTATGCCGGTCCCGGCCAGCACCAGGACGCGGGCGCCAAGATGATCCACGCCGCCCCCGAGACGTCGTCCACGATCGTGTCGAAGTCCATCTCCAAGGACGGCGGCCGCACGTCGTACCGCGGCCTGGTGAAGGTCGAAGAGGGTGCCCACGGCGTGAAGAGCCACGTGCGCTGCGACGCTCTTATCCTCGACGAGGACAGCCGCTCCGACACCTATCCCTATATGGAGATCAACGAGCAGGACGCCCGTATCGGCCACGAGGCCACGGTGTCCAAGGTCGGCGAAGACCAGCTCTTCTACTTGATGAGCAGGGGACTCTCCGAGCAGCAGGCGATGGGGATGATCGTCAACGGCTTCATCGAGCCCGTCACTCGCACGCTGCCGATGGAGTACGCCGTCGAGTGGAGCCGCCTCATCGAGCTGCAGATGGAGGGAGCAGTCGGCTGAGCTACCGGGAGCGCGAACCGCACCCGGCTCTAGCCGACGACATTGCCTGCATCTGGTCGGGCGCGGCCACTCGGGGGATGCGCATCCTGCCGGACGGCTGCATCGACATCGTCTGGATCGGCGACGAGCTCCTCACCGTCGCCGGGCCGGACACGGCTGGCAACGTCGTTGGCCTGTCGGACGGGACGCTCACTGTCGGCATCCGGTTCCGAACGGGACGAGCCCCGGGCTTCCTCGGCGTACGTGCTGACGAACTCACCGATCGCAGCATTGACCTCGATGACCTGTGGGGCCGCGATGCGGCCATCATCGCTGAGCAGCTGGCGGCCGCATCCACCGTCGAAGCCAAGGAGGCGATCCTCGAAGAGGCGGTCCTGTTCCGTATGGCGAGCGCGCGACCGCTCCACCCCGATGTCGACGCCGCCGTCGACGTCATCGCAGCCGCGCCGTCCCAGGCACGGGTCGGCGAGCTGAGCCGTGACCTCAATATCAGCGAGCGCCAGCTGCGGCGCAGGTTCGACGAGGCTGTGGGCTACGGGCCCAAGACCCTGGGCCGCGTGCTCCGCTTCCGCCACTTCTTGTCACTGGTAGAGGACGGCCACATGCCGATCGCCCAGGCGGCGGCCGAGGCTGGCTACGCCGACCAGTCTCACCTCACCCGCGAATGCAACGAGCTGGCCGGGCTGCCCCCGGCCGAGCTGGTGGCTGTCCGAAACGTTCAAGACGGCGCCTGACCTCCGTCGTACGGTCGGCGTATGAACGTCCTCTTCATCTCGAGTTTCGCTCCGATCGTCACCGACAAGGATGCCGCCAAGCGTCTCTACGTCGAGGCGTTCGCCCTCCCACTCGACGACGACGGCACCGGCTATCTCCACACCGGGAAGATCGAAGGCGCCAAGCACTTCGGGCTCTGGCCCATAGAGCAGGCCGCGCAAGCGTGCTTCGGCACGGCAGAGTGGCCGGCTGACATCCCGAGGCCCCAGGCCAGCGTCGAGTTCGAGGTCGACGACGTGGCCGACGCTGCCGAGGAGCTCGAGGACCGCGGCTACCAGCTACTGCACGGCGCCCGCACGGAACCGTGGGGCCAGACGGTGGCCCGCCTGCTGAGCCCCGAAGGGCTGATCGTCGGCGTCAGCTATGCGCCGGCGCTGCGCTGAAGAGCTCCTGCAGCTGCTGCACCAGACGCGACGGCCCGATGCCTTTGTCGAACGCGGCGGTCGCGCCTTGAAACTTCTCGGACTCGAGCACCGCAGCGTCGATGGCGGTGAGGATGACCACCTTCGTCCGCGGGGCCACGTTCGCGATGTACGGCATGGCCTCGAGGCCGGTCATCCCCGGCATCAGAACGTCGAGAAGCAGGAGGTCGGGTTGCTTCTCGCGGGCGACGGCGATTGCCTCGGTGCCCGTTCCCGCCTCGCCCACGACTTCGAAGCCGCCGGCCAGCTCGAGGGCGAGCCGCACGGTCGCCCGAAGCTCGGACCGGTCGTCGGCGAGGACGACGCGCACGGGCTCACCAGGATCGCGTTCGGGCGTCGCCACCCGAAGCCACAAACGTTCGAAGCTCGCTTCCAACTCGGCCGCCGGCAAGGGGCGGCTCCACAGGAAGCCCTGGGCCTGCTCGCAGCCGAGGGCGGCCAGCTTGTCGGCCTGGGCGGGCTCCTCCACGCCTTCCGCGATGGCGCCCACGCCGAGAGCGTGGGCCAGCCCCAGCACGCCTGCCACGATGGCGCCGTCTTCTGAGTTCTCGCCGAGACCGCTGACGAACGAGCGGTCGACCTTGAGGAAGTCGACGGGGAAGCGCCGAAGGTAGAGCAGCGACGAATAGCCGGTGCCGAAGTCGTCGATGCCGAGACGCACGCCGAGCTCCTTGAGCGACTGCAGAACGCTGCGGCTGGCAGTGACGTCCTCCATCAGGACCGACTCGGTGATCTCCAGGCACAGCAGACCGGGCTCCAGCCCGGACTCGTTCAGCGCCGTCAGTACGAGCCGCGTCAGATCGGCGGCGCTCATCTGACGGGCCGAGAGGTTGACGGCGACGCTGAGCGGTGCCCGATCCGGGTTGTCTCTGTTCCACGACGCCACCTGGCGGCACGCCTCGTGCAGCACGAAGGCGCCGAGGGGCTGGATGAGGCCGGTCTCCTCGGCCACGGGGATGAACTCACCGGGCGGGACGAGGCCCTTCTCGGGGTGCTGCCACCTGACGAGCGCCTCCACGCCGACCATGGCGCCCGTCATCCGCACGACCGGCTGATAGTGGACCACAAGCTCGTCGCGCTCGAGCGCTCTGCGCAGGTCGGTCTCGACCTCCAGGCGCTCGAGGGCCATGGCCCGCATGCCGCCCTGGAAGGCCTCGATGCGGTGGCGACCCCGCTCTTTGGCCCGGTACATGGCCGCGTCCGCGTCCCGCAGGAGGGCGTCAGGTGTGGCGCCCGACGCCGCGGCGGTGGTGGCGAATCCGATGCTGGCAGTGACCGTGATGTCGCGTCCCTCAACGCAGAAGTGGTCCTTCAGGGCGGCGCCGATCCGTTCGGCGATCACACGCGCCTCCCAGTCCCCGTCGAGCTCGTCACAGAGGACGACGAACTCGTCGCCACCGAAGCGGGCGACGCTGTCACCGGAGCGGATGGCGGACGAGAGCCGCGCGGCCACCTGCACCAGTAGCTCGTCGCCGGCGGCGTGGCCCAGGCTGTCGTTGATCCACTTGAACCGGTCGAGGTCGAGGAAGAGGACGGCGGTCAGGGAGCCGATCCGGCCGCGCCGGGAGAGGGCCTGGCCCAGGCGGTCCAGGAACAGCGCTCGGTTGGGAAGGCCGGTGAGCGTGTCGTGGAAGGCCTGGTGGAGCATGGCCTCTTCGGCCGACTTGCGCTCGGTGATGTCGCGGATGTTGAGCACGACGCCTTCCACCGAGGGGTCGTCCAGCAAGTTGCCCATGATCACCTCGCACCACCGCCAGGATCCGTCGGCGTGCTTGGCGCGGTACTCGATGGGCGCCACCGGATCGGTTGTGGTGATCGCCGCCTCCCACGCGGCAATGGCGAAGTCGACGTCCTCGGGGTGGATGAAGGTCCAACGCTCCCGCCCCAGCACGGTGTCGGGCTCGTAGCCGAAGACCTTCTTGACGGACGGGCTCACGTACTTGATGTAGGCGTCGCGGTCACAGAGGATGGCGATGTCGGACGCGTTCTGCACGAGGCTGCGGAACCGCTCCTCGCTCGCCGACAGGGTCTCCACCGAGTGCTGGAGGTCGAGGCGGGTGTCCTCGTTCTTCCGCCAGGCCACGAGGCAGGCGGCGCTCTCGGCGAGCACGAAGCCGCCGTGGATCAGGGCCCACGTCCACGGGTTTCTGATTGCAGACGCGTGGTTGTAGACGGCCTGCGGGTCGATCACGCCCATGGCGCCGTGCTCGATCACGACGAAGGCGATGGCGACGAGGAACGGGATCCAGTCCTCGTACAGGCTGAGGACGACGACCATGACGAAGAAGTGGAAGTGGACCTCGATGACGCCGCCGGAGAGGTGCACGAACACGCCGGACGCGGCGACGAGCCCGAAGGCGGCCACGGTGGACTGCCACTTGCGCCCCAAGCGATTCCAGGATGCGAACGCGGCCGCAGCGGCGATGACCGACGTGTCGCCGAGCGTGTGAACGACGCTGTAGCCCCGGACGAGCCCGAAGAGCGTGAGTCCGGCGGCGTGGACCCACAGCAGGACCACGATGACCCGATGCCGACGCTCCCACTGCTCGTAGGGGAGTGACCCCCCGCGAGGCAGGAAGCTCTTGACCGCGGTAACCGTCCGCTCTCTCATGCGCCCCAGCACATAGGGGCTATCGGCACGCAACAGGGGGTTGCTGAGAAAAATGTCGGATTTTCGACCGATCGGCCGAGGGGTCAGACCTGGCGGACCGGGTCGCCTACCGCCACCCGGCCAGGATGACTCACGACTGCGTAGACGCCCAGGTTCGATTCGTGTTCCCGGTTGACGGTCTTCACGATGCCGAGGTCCCGTTCGAGCCCGGGCTGGGCCCGGGTGGTCATCACGCACCTGACCGTCGGCGCGACGACGGTGACCTCGGCGTCCCCCACCCGCACCGCCGACCCGATCCAGGCATCCTCGGGAAAGCCTTCGGCGTCGTCGACGTCGACGTCGACGAGCAGCGTGGGCCGGAAACGGCGCACGTCCCACTCGCCTTCGCGGTGGTGGGACTGCATGGCCTGCAGGCTTGCCGTCGACAGAAGGTGAATGGGGAGGGCGTCGAAGAAGGTGCCGGGTGGGCACGGGAGGTCGACGATCGGCGAGGCGTCGTCGGTGGCGTCGACATTCATCTGGTAGCCCGCCGGCTCAGCGGGGTCGGCGGCCTTGAGCGTCACCGGCCGCCCCAGCCAGGCCGACAGCTCGTCGTCGAGATCCGGGCTGCTGATCACCGTCCAGTCTCGGTCCGGCAGCCGAACTTCGGGCGCCTCGCCCGCGAGGCGGGCGGCGGCCATGAGCAACTTGCTTTCACGTTTCGCTGACAAGACCTTGCCGGTCTCGACGTCGACCACGCCCCAGCGCCGGTCGAACGGCAGCCCGCTTACGCCGAGCTCGGCGTGCTCGACGGCCTCGCCCTGCATCGACTTCACCGGGTGGCGCCAGATTCCGGCGACCTTCACTGGCCGGTGAACTTGGGCGGGCGCTTCTCGAGGAACGCGGTGAAGGCCTCGGTCAGGTCGTCGGACGTGAGGAAGGCGGCGTTCCACACCGCGATGTAGTCGAGGCCCTCCTCGACGCTCCGGCCCTCGCCGGCCTTGAGCACGGACTTGGTGCCCTGTACCGCGAGCGGCGAATTCGAGGCGATCTCGGCCGCCATCTCGTGGGCTGCCTTGTGGCACGCGTCGGCGTCGGGGAGCACCTGGTTCACGAGCCCGATCTCGGCCGCCCGGTCGGCGGTGATGTCCTTGCCGGTGTACGCCAACTCGGCCACGTGGCCCTTCGTCACGATGCCGGGGAGCCGCTGGAGCGTGCCGAGGTCGGCGACGATGGCGATCTTCGTCTCCCGGACCGAGAACACGGCCTCAGTCGAGGCCAGACGGATGTCGCACGCGCAGATGAGGTCGATGCCACCGCCGATGCAGTAGCCGTGCACGGCCGCGATCACCGGCTTCGGGCAGTCGGCCACGGCGTTGATCGAGCCCTGCAGGCGCTTGATGCCGCGCAGCGCAGCCTTGCGGCGGGCCGCCTCCGAGGTGCCGCGGCCTCCCTCCCCGGCGACGGCGCTGCCCATCGTCTTGAGGTCGAGCCCCACCGTGAACGCCGGACCGTTGGCGGCGATGACGACGGCCCGCACGTCGTCGTCGTCGGACACGTCCTCCATCATCCGCGGCAGATCGGCCCACAGGTCGGGACCCATGGCGTTGCGCCGTTCGGGGTTGTCGAGCCACAAGGTGGCGACGTGGCCGTCGCGCTCGAGGGTGAGGACGTCGGAGGTGGGGGCCATGCCCGGATGGTAGGCCTGGGGCCGTGGATCTAGCCTCGGCGTCGGTGTTCTTGGACTTCGACGGGACGATGACGCTCGTCGACACGGGCGTGCACCTGCTCGAGCGCCTGGCCGGCGACAGCTCGTGGCTCGCGATCGACGAGTTGTACGCCGCAGGCGCGATCGGCAGTCGCGAGTGCCTCGAGCGAGAGTGGGCGCTGTTGCCGCGCGACGAGGACGCATTGCGCGTCGCGGCGCGGGAGGTCGACCTCGACCCGACTGCGGAACGACTGATCGCCGAGCTTCGCGAGCGCGGCGCGGAGGTCACCGTCGTGTCCGACGGCTTTGGCTTCTACGCCGAGGAGGTGTGCGACCGTCTCGCCGTTCCCGTCCTGACCAACGCGGTCGACTGGTCCACGGGCACGCTCGAGTTCCCGAACCTGGACCGGTGCTGCCCGTGCTCGAGTTGTGGCACGTGCAAGCAGGCACCGATCAAGGACGCCCGCCGCCGAGGACGCACGACGGTGTTCGTGGGTGACGGAACGAGCGACCGCAAGGCGGCACTCCTGGCGGACGTGCTGTTCGCCAAGGGCCGGCTGGCCGAGTGGTCCGAATTCAGCGGCGTCGAGCACGTCCCGTTCGACACGCTGGCCGACGTGTACGACACGCTCTGTCGGTAGGCTCGCTCGAGGGGCCGTTGCGGCCCCCTTCCCGCGAATGAGCGCCTTCACCCACGACACCGCCGGTCAGTTGGCGGGCCCGGACTGGATGCGGGACCGGCGCGCCGCGGCGCTGGAGCGCTTCGACGACACGGGCCTCCCCACCGAAGCCGAGGAGATCTGGCGCTACAGCCGTATCTCCGAGCTCGACCTCGACCGGTATTCGCCCGTGCAAGGCCCGGCGGAATCAGGGGTTCCCGCCGATGCCGTGGACGGCATCGACGCCATCGGCCCCCGCGCCGCACTGTTGGTCACTCGCAACGGCCGAGTGGCACACGTCGAGCTCGACGAGGACGTCGCTCGTCGGGGCGCCGAGGTGGGAGACGTACTGGCCGCGCCGGACGGCGACGACCTGTTCGGCGCGGTGGCCGCCTCGTCCACTGACGCCTTCACCGAACTGGCGACCGCGTTCGTCACTGGCGGAGCGCTCGTGCGGATCCCGGCCGGCGTCACCGTCGAGCAGCCGATCGTTGTCGTCCACTGGGTCGACGCCGATGGAAGCGCAGTGTTTCCTCGCACGGTCGTCGTGCTCGGTGAGGACGCCGAGGCGACCGTCATCGAGCGCTACCAGTCGCCCGACGTCGCGGCCTTCGTCGACCCTGTCGTCGAGCTCGACGTCGGCGACGCTGGACGCCTTACCTACGCGAGCGTGCAAGATCTCGGGCCGCGCGTGTGGCAGACGGCCTACCAGGCGAGCCGGGTGGGCCGAGACAGTCAGCTCACCTCGACCGCCGTCGCCCTCGGCGGCGACTACGCCCGGCTGCGAACCGACGCCCGTCTCGAAGGCAAGGGCGGAAGCAGCCGCCTGATGGCCGTGTACTTCGGGCCCGGGAGCGGGATGCACGACTTTCGCACCCTGCAGGACCACGCCGCCCCGCAGACGACGAGCGACCTCCTCTTCAAGGGCGCCGTCGCCGGCACCGCCAAGGGCGTGTACTCCGGGCTGATCCGCGTGCGGAAGGAGGCACCCGGCACCAACGCCTTCCAGACCAACCGCAACCTCGTCCTTTCGGAGGGGGCGGGCGCCGAGTCGGTCCCCAACCTGGAGATCGAGACCAACGACGTGCACTGCAGTCACGCCTCCGCCGTCGGGCCCATCGACGAGGAGCAGCGCTACTACCTCGAGAGCCGGGGTATCCCGCCCGACATCGCCGAGCGGCTCATCGTGTTGGGCTTCTTCGGCGAGGTGCTCGAGCGGCTGCCGTCCCCCTCGCTGGCGGCGCGCCTGCGCGAGCGGTTGGCGGAGCGACTGGGAGGCGGGGCGTGACGCCGACGACGACGCGTCTTTGCCGGCTGGACGAGATCGATGCTGGTACCGCGCGCAGCTTCGAGGTCGGTCGCACCCGGGTCTGCGTCGTGCGCATCGGCGACGACGTGTACGCCATCAACGACCGCTGCAGCCACGAGGACTACTCCCTCTCCGACGGCGAGGTGTGGGAAGAGGAGCGGGAGATCGAGTGCTGGAAGCACGGCAGCACGTTCTCGCTCGAGACCGGCGAACCCCAGTCCTTGCCGGCCACCAAGCCGGTCGCGGTGTACACGGCGCGTGTCGAGGACGGCGACGTCGTGGTGGACGTGCAGTGAGCGAGCGTCAGCGAGCGAACCAATGTGAGAGCGAGCCCGCTCACGGGCAGCCGCCGAAGGCGGCGCACACGTGAGCAAACTCGTTGTCGCCGGATTGCGCGCCGCGGTCGGCGGCCAGGAGATCCTCCGTGGCGTCGACCTCCAAGTGGAGAGCGGCCAGGTGCACGCCGTCATGGGACCGAACGGCTCGGGCAAGTCGACGCTCGCCCACGTCATCATGGGCAAGCCCGGCTACGACGTGCTCGGCGGCAGCGTCGAGCTCGACGGCGTCGAGCTGCTGGACCTGCCGACGTGGAAGCGGGCCCAAGCAGGCCTGTTCCTCGCGCTCCAGTACCCGACCGAGGTTCCCGGTGTTTCCCTCGAGGAAGCGTTGCGCGAAGCGTCGCGAGCCCAGGGCGACGGCGACGAGAGCACGCTCCACAGCCGCATCGCCGACGAGGCCTCGCGGATCGGCTTCGACGCCCGCTTCCTCGACCGCCCGCTGAACGTGGATCTGTCGGGCGGCGAGAAGAAGCGCAACGAGACGCTGCAGCTTGCGGTGCTGCAGCCGAAGATCGCCCTGCTGGACGAGATCGACTCCGGCCTCGACATCGACGCCCTGCGCGCGGTCAGCAGGCGGGTCGAGGACGAGACGCGTGAGAACAACCTCGGCGTGCTCGTCATCACGCACTACAGCCGGGTGCTGCGCGAGCTCCACCCTGACGTGGTCTCTGTTCTGCGCAAGGGCCGGCTCGTCGCCAGCGGCGGCCCCGAGCTCGCCGATGAGCTCGAGCGCACGGGCTACGCGGGGTACGAGGACGACGAGGACCAGGCGGCGGCACCGGCGTCAGCCGCGTCCGCCGACCCGTTCGCCGATCCGCTCCTCTAGTTCGACTCCCAGAAGTCGCACACCGTCGACGAGCTCAACCACTCGTCCTGTCCGTCGACGAACACCCACACCCGGTCGTTGCCCGCGAACACGAGCTGACAGTCATCGATCCGCGTCCCATCCGTCAGTGAGATGCCGACCTGACGTCCCTCGAGCCCGACGAGCTCGTGGAGCCGCTTCCGAGTCATCCCCATCCCTCCCCTGGAGGCTCCCGGCTCGGGCTCAACCGGCGCGTTCGCACGTTCCTTCGGGATCGGGACGCTCTCTCCTGCCCAGGTTCGCGAATTGGACACGGTCATTGCCCGACAATTCGGGCAAAGCCGGTCAATATCCTCTAGAGAACGCTTGGAGCAGTGGTCGTCGTCGACGACGTCGTGGTGGTCTCGGACGGGGGCGGCGGCGCCGTGGTGGGCGGCGGGTTCGCCGGAGGTGTGCCGTCGGGCGCCGGTTGGTTGAACGGCACCGGAGCGGTCGGGCCGTTCTTCACGTAGACGGGCGTGCCGTTCGGCACCTTGGACGGGAACCACGCGGCCTCGAACATGGGGATGCGAACGCACCCGTGGGACGCGGGGTACGCGGGGACCGACAGTGAGCCGTGAATGGCGATGCCCCCGTTGAAGTAGAGCGGGTTGTAGAGGCGCCCGAGTCTGCTCGTCTGCCACCCGCTCTGGCGCTGGAACACGTGGAACGAGCCGGCCGGCGTCACCGCGCGGTCGCACCCGCCGTCGACGCAGTAACGCCCGCCGAAGCCGGTCGACACCGGGAGGATGCGCCAGAGGGCATCGCCCTGATACAGGAACAGCACCTGGCGCCCGACGTCGATCTCGACACGCCCCGGGCCGCCGCCGGGCACGAGCGACGGCGGGTCCGTGGCTGTCTGCAGGGCGGCGATGACGTCGTCGGTGGCGCGGCTGCTGCGCGCCATGCCCGTCACCTTCTGGAAGGCGACGACGGCGAACGCCGTGCTCGAGTCGAAGACGCCGTCGATGGGGCCTGGGTCGTAGTGCAGCGCCACCAAACGCTGCTCGAGGGCCAGCACCTCCGGGCCGCGCGACCCGACGCCCAAGCCGGGGGGCGGGGGCGCCGGCGGCGCGGGCGCGCGACTCACCTGGGTGTGCGGAGCAGCGGCCGTCGCCGTCGTCGTCCCCGGCGTCGGCGGCGGTGTGGCTGCCGATGTGGGTTCGGGGACCGTCGTGGTCGTCGTCGGGACGGTCGCAGCCGTCGTCGTCAGCGACGTGTCCTGGCGCACCGACCAGACCGCCGCCGTCACCACTGCGACGACGACGCACAGCAACACGATCCGCCGCGCCAGCACGGCCTCAGTATGCCTGCTCGACGGTCGTTAGGATCTGGCCGCTTCTGACAAGGGGGTTCGTCGTGCGCTTCTTCAGCTTCCACCTGATGCCGTACTCGAACCTGCCGGCCGACTACGACGGCCCGGCGTGGGTGACGGTTCCCAACGAGTTCTACGACCCTCGTCTTGGCACCGAGCTCTACAACCGGTATCTCGACGAGCTCATCTATGCCGAAGAAGTGGGCTTCGACGGTGTGTGCGTGAACGAGCACCACCAGAACGCCTACGGCAACATGCCGTCGCCGAACCTCATCGCTTCGATCCTCGCCCGTCAGACGTCACGGGTCCGCATCGCCGTGGTCGGCAATGCGCTGCCGCTGTACGACCCGCCGACGCGGGTGGCCGAAGAGTTCGCCATGATCGACGTCATCAGCGGCGGGCGCCTGATCGCCGGCATGGTCGTCGGCGGAGGTCCCGAGTACTACTCGTTCTCCATCAACCCGGCCGACGCGCGGGAGCGGTTCCAGGAGGCCCACGACCTGATTCTCAGGGCGTGGACCGAGCCCGGGCCCTTCGAGTTCATCGGCAAGCACTTCCGCATCCGCTACGTGAATCCGTGGCCCCGGCCCATGCAGCAGCCCCATCCCGAGATCTGGATCCCCGGCGCCGGCTCGCTGGAGACCGTGGAGTTCGTCGCCCGCCACCACTACGCGTACATGGGCATCCCGTACTTTCCGATCTCCGTGTTCGAGCGCATGTTCCGCATGTTCCGCGACGCGTGCGACGCCGAGGGCTACCAGGCCGACCCGCTGCAGCAGGGCTGGTTGGTGCCGATCTATGTCGCCGAGACCGACGAGCAGGCCCGCCGCGAGTACGAGGAGCACCTCTGGTACTTCGTGAAGCGCTTGTTGCCGGGAATCACGATCCAGCCGCCCGGCTACACGTCGGTGCGCTCGCTCGGCAACATCCTGAAAAGCTCGGGCTCGTTCATGCTCAACGTGGAGACGTGGGATCAGATCGTCGACGGCCAGTACGCCATCGTGGGCTCACCCGAGACCGTCACCGACCTGCTGATCGAGAATCTCAGCCGGCTCGGCACCGGCAACCTGCTCGGCCTGTTCCAGCTGGGCACGCTGCCCCACGACCTGACCAAGAAGAACCTTGCGTTGTTCGCCGAGCAGGTGATGCCGAAGCTGCGGGCCGAGTTCCCCGAGGACCAGCCCGTGTTCCGCCCGTCGGCCACCGGGCAGGTGGCGTAGATGGGGACGCTCGCCGAGGAGTACATCGAGACCGACGTTGGCAAGGTGCAGCTGTTCCGGGGCGGCGACGGGCCTCCGCTCGTCTACTTCCACTCGGCCGCGGGCGAGGCCGTCAATCCCACCGCCGAGCAGCTGGCCGATTCGTTCGCGGTCGTGGCGCCGGTGTTTCCGGGATTCGGGGAGTCCGAAGGCATCGAAAACATCGACGACATGGAGGACGCCACCTTCCACCACCTCGACCTGTTCGACCGCCTGGGCTTTTCCTCTGTGCCCGTCGTCGGCCTGTCCTTGGGTGGTTGGATGGCGGCCGAACTGGCGACGCGCTATCCCGAGCGCGTCTCCAAGATGGTGCTCGTCAATCCGGTCGGCCTCTACATCGACGGTCAGCCGGTCAAGGAGATCTTCGGCCGCACGCCCGCCGAGCTGGCCGAGGACATGTTCGCCGACCAGAGCCATCCGATGGCCCAGATGATGCACATGCTCTCCGAGTTCCGCGGCGACGTCGGCCAACAGATCGAGGTGCCGATGGAGCTGGTGCTGCCGATCTGGAAGTCGATGTCGGCCACCGCCAAGCTCGGCTGGGACCCGTACCTGCACAATCCCAAGCTTCGCCGGCGCCTGCACCGCGTCACGGCGCCGACGCTCGTGATCCACGGCGCCCAGGACACGCTGGCCCCGAAGGCCATCTCGGAGGCGTACGCAGCCGAGATCCCCGACGCCCGCCTTGTCGACGTCGACGGCGGCGCCCACCTCGCCACCCTCGAGAAGCCCAACGAGATCGCGGCACTCGTCCGAGAGTTCATCAGCTGACCGACGCCTCGAAGTAGGCCTTCAGTGGCGGTTCTAGCTGGCGTCGAGCGCGGTGTCGGTGTGGTCGGCCAGCGCCAAGACGGCGATCACCGGAGTCACGGCTGCTCCGAGTGCAACACCGAGGACCATCTTGTAGACGACGAACTCGGTCGGACTCATGCTGCCGAGCTGGGCGACCGCCAAGACGGCGATGACGATGGGGGACAAGAGGGCCGCGGTGACGGCGCCAAGGACGGCGCCACGGCGAAGGCGTCCGTGCGCAAGCCGCCGCGGTACCGCAAGCGCCTCAAGGCGCGGGAGTCGCCCACCACGGACCTGAGCCCACACGGCAGTGGTGCAGGTGGCGCAGGTGAAGAACGGCAGAAAGAAAAGCGTGCCCAGGGAGTCGGTCATCACGTTCGTCTTGCCCGGGCCCGGCAGGCCCCAGATGGGGACGGCGTGCTGGCTTCGGATGCTGAACCAGGCGATGAGGCCGTTGATGGCCAGGTTCACGAAAGCGGTGATCAGCAGGGCGTTGATGAGGATCCAGCGGCGGTGCTGGGGGTGTAAGCCGCGCCATCCGATCGTCGTCGAAGCCATCGCTCGCCTCCTGCCGGCGGTCGGTAGTTCGTCAGCCAGGTCGGTTTGTCCTGCCGGGTACCAGGGGCGCCCGACGCCATGCTCTACGGCGACTCGACCTTGACCCAACGCATGTCGGGGTAGCGGTCACCCGCCGCGGCTCCGGGAGGGAGAATCTCGTCGAGGCGCGTCATGTCCGCTTCTGACAGCCCGACGTCGACGGCGGCCACGTTCTCCTCGAGGTAGGTGCGGCGCTTGGTGCCGGGGATGGGCACGACGTCGTCGCCCTGTGCCTGCACCCACGCCAGCGCCAGCTGCCCCGCGGTGATGCCCTTCTCGTCGGCCATGGCGCGTACGGCGTCGACGAGCTTCAGGTTCTTGGCGAAGTTCTCGCCCTGGAACCGCGGCTGGGTGCGGCGAAAGTCGTCGTCGTCGAAGTCGTCGGGGCTCTTGATCTGACCGGTGAGGAAGCCACGACCGAGCGGGCTGTACGGCACCAGGCCGATGCCCAGCTCCCGCGCCACAGGCACGACGTCGGCTTCCAGGTCCCGAGACCACAGCGACCATTCGCTCTGCAGGGCGGAGATGGGGTGGGTGCCGTGGGCCCGGCGGATGGTCTCGGGCCCGGCCTCGGACAGACCGAGGAACCGAACCTTGCCCGACTGCACGAGCTCGGCCATCGCACCCACCGTCTCCTCGATCGGCACCTTCGGGTCGACGCGGTGCTGGTAGTAGAGGTCGACGTGGTCGACACCGAGACGCTGCAGTGACGCGTCGATGCATGACCGTACGTACTCGGGCCTGCCGTTGACACTCCGCCGGCGGGGGTCGTCGGGGTCACGCACGATGCCGAACTTGGTGGCCAGCACGACCTCGTCACGGCGGCCCTTGACGGCCGAGCCGACCAGCTCCTCGTTCGTGTGCGGTCCGTACATGTCCGCCGTGTCGAGGAAGTCGACGCCGAGGTCGAGGGCCCGATGGATGGTGGCGACCGACTCGTCGCGGTCGCCGGCCCCGTAGGCATCGCTCATGCCCATGCAGCCCAGGCCCTGCGCCGACACGGTCAGGCCCTGCGCCCCGAGGGATCGGTTGGGAATAGTCATGGCCCCATGGTACGTTTACGAAACGAAATGGAGTCGTTTCGAAATTGACCGCTGACACCGCCGCCGCTTCCACCACCGCCACCCGAGGACGTCCCCGGAGCGCCGAGGCCGACGCCGCCATCGAGCAGGCGACGGTCGATCTGCTCGCCACCGAGGGGTACGCCAACCTCACGATGTCGGGCGTCGCCCACCGGGCGGGCGTGTCGACAGCCACCCTCTACCGCCGGTGGAGCTCGAAGCTCGAGTTGGTGGTCGACGTGCTGGCGGAGCGAGCCGAGCAGTACCCGGTGCCTGACACCGGCACCCTCGAGGGCGACTGCCGGGCGATCCTCGAGAACCTGGTCGACAAGGCCCGCACGACGCAGAGCACGCCGCTCATGGCCGGCCTCGTCGGCGAGATCGGCCGCAACCCCGAGCTGGCAACGGCCCTCAGGGCCAACCTGATCGGTCCCCGCCGGGAAGCGCTCTTCGAGGTGTTCCGGCGGGCCAAGACCCGCGGCGAGCTGGCGTCCGGTGTCGACATCGGCGTCGCCTCCGACCTTCTCTTCGGCCCCTTCTATCACCGGCTGCTGTTCACCGGTGAGCCCGTCACGCCACGCGTCGCCGACAAGCTCTGCGACCTCGTCCTCAAGGCAGTATCCGCATGAATCTCACGCATCGCCAGGTCCAGGTGGTCTTCATCGGGCTCATGGCCGGCATGCTGCTGGCGGCGCTCGACCAGACCATCGTGGCCACCGCGCTGCCGACGATCGTCGGCGACCTCGGTGGCCTGAGTCAGCTGTCCTGGGTGGTCACCGCGTACATCCTCACGTCGACGGTCTCAGTTCCGCTGTGGGGAAAGATCAGCGACCTCCTCGGCCGCAAGCGCGTCTTCCAGGCCGCGATCCTGATCTTCCTCGTGGGCTCGGCGCTGTCGGGTCTGTCGCAGAACATGGCGCAGCTCATCGCCTTCCGGGCCCTGCAAGGTGTCGGCGCCGGCGGGCTGCTGGCCTGCGCGCAGGCGATCATCGGTGACATCGTCTCGCCGCGCGATCGCGGCAAGTACCAGGGCTACCTCGGTGCCGTGTTCGCCTTCGCCAGTGTGGTCGGCCCGCTCCTCGGCGGCTTCTTCGTCGACCATCTGTCGTGGCGCTGGGTCTTCTACATCAACATCCCCATCGGGGTCGTCGCCCTCGTGATCACCTCGGCCGTGCTCAACCTGCCGTTCAAGCGCATCGAGCACCGCATCGACTACTGGGGTGCGGCCCTCGTGATGCTGGCCGCCAGCTCACTGATCCTCGTCACCGTGTGGGGCGGTAGCGAGTACCCGTGGGCCTCGCCGCAGATCGTCGCCCTGGCCGCGGTGGGCGTCGTCTCCCTCATCGCCTTCCTCGTGGTCGAGGGCAGGGTCGAGGAGCCGCTGATCCCGCTCCGGCTGTGGCGCAATCCCGTGTTCAGCGTGGCGACCGGTCTCGAGTTCCTCGTCGGCTTCGCCATGTTCGGCGCGATCATCTTCCTCCCCTTGTATCTGCAGACCGTGGGCCACGCCACCGCCACCAACTCGGGGCTGCTGATCCTGCCGCTCATGGTCGGCCTCATGATCGCCTCGATCCTCTCGGGCCGGTTCATCACCCGCACCGGTCGCTACAAGGTGTTCCCGGTGACCGGCACGGCGATGATGGCGGTCGGCCTCTATCTCCTGTCGACGATGGGACTGGGAACGTCGCGGGTCCTCTCGTCGGCGTACATGCTGATTCTCGGCGCGGGCATGGGCATGATCGTCCAGGTCATGGTTCTTGCGGTGCAGAACGCCGTTGAGCACCGCGACCTGGGGACGGCGACGGGCGTGGAGACGTTCAGCCGGTCAATGGGCGCGTCGTTCGGCGTCGCCATGTACGGCGCCATCCTCACCAACCGCATGGCGTACTACCTGCCGAAGCTGGTGCCGGCCAGCGCGGCCGGCAAGATCAACGCCCAGACGCTCACTGCCAGCCCGGCAGCCATCAAGGCCCTCCCCGCGTCGATCCAGCACGGGGTGCTGCTCTCCCTCGCCCGCTCCATCCACGTCGTCTTCCTCTTCGGCGTGCCGTTGATGGTGATCGCCTTCTTCATCACCTGGCTGCTCAAAGAGGTGCCGCTTCGGGAGACCGCCCATCTCACGGTGCCGGTCGAGGAGGCGGGCGTCGAAGCCGCCGAAAGCGAAACCGTTGGCGGCGCCGCGGTCGTGCTCGCCGAGGTGGCCGAGGGGTAACCGGTCCGACGGCGGGCACGCTGAAGCCTTCGAGGCCCCGAATCTCTCCAAGTCTGAAGTTGCACGACTCGAACGGGCACGAAGGGAGCGATCTCGAGGACTTGGAGAGGTTGGGGGGTCAAGCAGGGCGACGGCGGCGTACCAAGAGGCCGCCGGCGGTTGCGCCGGCCACGAGCACGACGGCGAAGGCAATGAGCCACAGGCTCACGCTGTCACGAGAGCTCGACGTCTTCTGGGCCGCGGGGAGGGCAACGCCTCCCCCGGCCGCCGCCGTAGTGGACGAGGTGGTTCCGGCGTCGGCGGCGGCCGGAGGGGCGATGGTGGTCGTCGGCGACGACGTCGTTGTGGTCGGCGCCGCGGTGGTCGCCGGCGCGGCTGTGGTGTGCGGCGCCGTTGCGGTCGCCGCCGCGGGAGCAGGCTGCGACGGGGCGGCGGGCCCAGGCGTGGGCGCAGGCGCAGGGGCGGGCGGCTGGGTTGCCGGCGGCGCCGCGCCCTGCACGACAACCGTTCCGGTCATCGAGGGGTGGATGTTGCAGTGGTAGGAGAACGAGCCCGCCTGTCCGAACGTGTGCGCGAAGGACTGGCCGGTGCTGAGGTTGCCGGAGTTGAAGCTGCTGTCGTCAGCCGTGACCGTGTGCTGTGTGTTCGCGTCGCGCATGGTCCACGTGACGCTCTCGCCCACATTGATCGTCACGCTCTGAGGCTGGAAGCTGAAGTTCTGGATGCTGACCGCGCTGTTGGCGCCAGAAGCGGCCGGCGCGGCAACGACGACAGCGGCGGCCGCGAGCGCGCACACGAGGACGCTGATCTTCCTTCGCACGCCCTCTCTACGCGAAGGCGGCGGGCACGGATGGCTCCGGCTCCGCCGGACGGGCCTCCTCGAGCACCGCCCGGCGCTGCGGGCGTGTCCCGAGGACAACCACGATGATTCCGGCGAAAAGGGCTGCGGCGCCGGCTGCGATCTCCCGCAGCCCGAAGGCGTCCCCGAGCTTGCCTTGCAGCACGGCGCCGACGGGGTACACGACGCCGAGAGAGACCATGTACAGGCTGAGGATGCGCGCTCGCAGCGCTTCGGGCGCGCGCAGCTGTACAACGGTCATGAGGCCCGACAGCACGCCGATGTAGGCCGCGCCGACGGCGACGAGGGCGGCGGCGGCGGTCCACAGGCTGGGCGCCGCGTAGTACAGGATGACCGTCGCCGGCAGCAGGACGCACAGGTCCCCCACCAATACCCGTCGCCGGCCCAGACGGTTGGCCAGCGGCGTGAGCGCCAAGGCACCGATCACGGCGCCGATCCCTTGTGCCGTCACCAACACCGACGTGCCCCGCGCACCCTCGTGCAACAGGTTGATGGCGACCGCGGGGATGAGGGCGATGAACGGCGAGATCAGGAACGCAGTGATGCCGATGAGAAGGATCGCCAGCCGGCACCCGGGCTCGGCCATTGCCCCGCGGAAGCCGGCGACGATCTGGTCGCGCAATCTGGTCTGCTCCGGATTGTGGGGGCGCTCAGCGAAATGGCTCAGCAGGAGGGCGACGATCACGGCCCCGAACGACGCCGCGTTGATGGCGAAGGCCAACTCGTAGGACCCGGCGAGTATGGCGACGCCGGCCAGCGCCGGACCGACGACGCGCCCCAGGTTGTACTGCGCCGCCCCCAGGCTCATCGCCGCCAGCAGCTCCTCTTTCGGCACGAGCTCGGGGATGATCGCCTGATAGGCGGGGAACCCGAGGGCAGTGAGGACGCCCCCGCAGAAGACGAGCACGGTGACCAGCCACGGTTCGGCGTTGCCCGTCGCCACCGCGACCGCAAGGAGGGCAGCGAAGAACGTCTCGCCGATTGTCGTGCCGATGAAGTAGCGGCGGCGGTCGACGCGGTCGGCAAGGGCTCCACCGACGGGCGCGAAGATGCCGATGGGGATGAACGCGGCGGCCGCCACGATGCCCGTCCATGTGCTCTTCCCGGTGGCCTCGGTGACCAGGGCACCCACTGCGACGGTCTGCATCCACGAGCCCACGTTCGAGACCAGCGCGGCCGACCAGATCAGGGCGAAGTTGCGTCTGCGCAGGGGCTGGAGCGAGGACAGCGCCACCCGGGTGAGGATAGAGACGCGTGCGAATCTTTGAAGCCGTGCTCAACCTTTTGGCCGCTCCGTGCCTCTGGTGGGGGAGATGGGGGGACCAGTCGTGACGGACCCGGGGCGGACGGAGGATCTCCCGGTTGTACGCGGTGAAACATTCGAGGATCTCTTCGAGGCCCACAAGGGCTACGCCTACCGCCTCGCCCTGCTGTTGTCCGGCGGCGAGATGGCGACGGCGGAGGACGCCGTGAGCGAGGCCTTCGCCCAGGTCCTCCCGCGCTGGCAGGCGGGCGGCATCGACGACTTCGGCGCCTACATCCGCCGGGCGGTCGTCAACCAGGTCAAGCGGACGCTCCTTCGCCGCCGGTGGCAGCGCCGCAGCGAGGCGCTCCTGGACCTGCAGCCGGCGTACGGCCCGGAGGACCAGGTCGTACGGCGCCAGCTCCTCTGGGGCGCCCTCCGCAGCCTGGCGCCGAAGCAACGGGCTGCGGTCGTCCTCCACTACTACGAGGCCCTTCCCGTCGAGGAAGTGGCGCGGGTGATGGGAACCAGCGTCGGCACGGCCAAGTCGCACCTCTCCCGCGGGCGGGACCGCTTGCGGGACCTCATCGGAGATCGCCCATGAACCACGAACCCTTCGACGACGACCTCTCGTGGGAGCTGCGCTCGCTCGTCGCCGACGCCGACCCTCCACCCACGCTCCGCCCGCCGACCGGCGGGCCTCGCCGCCAGCCGGGCCGCCCGCTCATCCTGATCGGCTGCGTCGCCGCCGCGGTCCTCGCAATCGTGGGCCTGCTCGTGGCCCCCGGAGACAGCCATCGCCAGCGCGTCGCCTCCGGCGCCGGGAGTACGACGACGACCGAGAGCGGGGTCCTCGCGCCCCTGCCCGGAAACGAGGCGACCCCATCGTCCTTGCCGGCCAACCCGACGACAACTGCGGGCCGAGCCCCGACCACGTTGCCCTTCATCTCGGGCAAGTCCGGCCCGACTACCACGGTGCCCCAGTCGCTCGCCATGACGCACTACTCACTTGGCGACTCGATCTACTGGGGGATCACCCAGGGGCCTGACGGCAATATGTGGGCGGTCTCGTGGGTCGACATCGCAAGAATCACGCCCGACGGCAAGATCACCAAGTTCGCGATCCGCTCGTCGGTCCCCAGCATGAACTCTCCCGCGGGGATCACGGCGGGCCCCGACGGCAACCTCTGGTTCACCGAGTGGGGAGCCGACAAGGTTGGGCGCATCACCACCAGCGGCCTGATCACCGAGTTCGCAACGCCCGCGTTCGGTGAGATCACCGCAGCCCCCGACGGCAACCTGTGGTTCCCGGCCGGCAACAATCGGATCGGGAAGATCACGACGGCGGGATCGGCGAAGAGCTTCCCAGTCGCGGGAGGAGTATCGGGGGGGATCGCCCGTGGCTCCGACGGCAACGTGTGGTTCGGGGCGGCCAACTCGATCGGCCGCATCACACCGGCCGGCGTCGTCACCCAGTTCCCGGCTCAGCACTCCTACCGCGGTGCGGCGGCCGGACCGGACGGCAACGTCTGGTTCCAGTCCGAGGACAACGGGGGCACGATCGGGCGGGTGACACCCGCGGGAGAGATCAAGGACTTCGGCGGGGCCGGAGGATCAGCGTGGGCCACCAGCATCAGCGCCGGTCCCGACGGGAACGTGTGGTGCGTTGAGAGTCCTGGACACCTCGTCTTCCGCATCGACCGCAGCGGCACGGTCACGGCCTTCAGCAGCGACCGCGCGGACACGCTCAATCAGTACGGCATTGCGCCCGGCCCCGGCGGCACTCTGTGGGTGATCGAGGACAGGAGCGTGGCGAAGTTCTCCCCGCCGCCGGCCTGACGTCTATGACCGGCTGCCGGCGCTGACGACGCCCTTGCGGTTGAGGGCGACGCGGAGGTCGTGGAGGTTGGTCGCGCCCAGGGCCGCGCCCTCCATGTCGACGACGCCCTGCTCGACGAGCTTGGCCAGGTGCTGGTCGAAGGTCTGCATGCCGTAGTACTCGCCGTCGGCGATGATCTCGGAGATGTCGCCGCCGATCTGGGGCTCGGCGATGCACTGGGCGATGCGGCCGTTGGCGACCATGACCTCGAGGGCGGCGACGCGCCCTTCCTTGTCGGCCCGGGGGACAAGTCGCTGGCACACGATCCCTTTGAGGGCCCCGGCCAGTGCGATGCGCACCTGCTTCTGCTTGTGGGGCGGGAAGAAGTCGACGATGCGGTTGACCGTTTCGGTGGCGTCGATGGTGTGGAGGGTCGAGAGCACCAGGTGGCCGGTCTCGGCCGCGCTCAGGGCGGCGGCGACAGTCTCCTCGTCACGCATCTCGCCGACGAGGATGACGTCGGGGTCCTGGCGCATGGCGGCCCGCATGGCGGTGTTGAACGTTGCCGTGTCGACGCCGATCTCCCGCTGCTCGATCGACGCCAGCTTGTCTCGGTGCAACACCTCGATGGGATCCTCGATGGTGACCACGTGGACCTCGCGGGCGCTGTTGATGTGGTCGATCATGGCGGCCAACGTCGTGGTCTTCCCGGACCCCGTCGGCCCAGTAACGAGGACGAGGCCGCGCATCTCGTTGGCCAGGCGGGCGAGGACGGGCGGCAGCCCGAGCTCCTCGATCGATGCGGCCGCGGGACGGACGCGACGAAAGATCATGGCCACGGTTCCCCGCTGGCGGAAGGCGTTGACCCGGAAGCGTCCGACCCCGCTGATCGAGTAAGCGAAGTCGGCGTCGTTGTGGCGCTCGAAGTGGTCGGCGATGTCGGAGCGCATGATGGCGGCCGCCATCTCGGACACGGTCTCCGGCGTCAGGGGATCGGCCTGGAGCTTGCGCAGGTCCCCGTCCACCCGGATACGGGGCACGGCGTGGCCCTTGACGTGCAGGTCGGATCCGTCGTGGGCCGCGAGCGCGCCAAGAAGACTGTCCAGGTGAGGATGGGACATGGTGCTCAATCGGCACCGCGAGGGGGGGTGCTTTAGGCCTTCCGGCCTACCCGCCTCAGGAGGACGGCGCGCCCGCCTCGGCCGCGGCCTCGTCGAGGCCCTGGGCCAGGGTGTTCCACGAAAGCGTGGCGCACTTGATGCGCACCGGGAACTTGACGACGCCCTGCAGGGCCTCAAGGTCGCCCAGCTTCACGTCGGGCTCGGCCTGGATGGGCTCGTCCTCTTCGCTGCCGTCGAGGCGCTGCTCGTGGATCGACATCATGGCCTTGAAGGCCCGGATCAGCGCCCGGACCTCCTCCTCGGTCTTGCCCTTCACCGCCGAGGACATCATCGACGCCGACGACTGGCTGATCGAGCAGCCCTGGCCCGAGATCTTGATGTCGTTGACGGTGCCGTCGTCGGCCACGTCGAGGTAGACCACCACCTCGTCGCCGCAGAGGGGATTGAAGCCCTCGACGCGGAGGGCCGGCGGCGCGTCGAGCTCGCCCCGGTTCCGCGGGTTGCGGTAGTGGTCGAGGATGATCTCCCGGTAGAGGTCTTCGAGGCCTGGCATCGTCTTGGCGACCTTAGATGGCGAACAGGCGGTCGGCTTCGTCGAGCGCCTCGTTGAGGGCATCGACGTCGGCTTCGTCGTTGTAGACGTACACGGACGCCCTCGCAGTGGCGCCCACCCCCAGCCGGCGCATGAGCGGCTTGGCGCAGTGGTGGCCGGCGCGCACACACACGCCGGACTGGTCGAGCACCTGTGAGAGGTCGTGGGGGTGCACGTTCTCGTAGACGAACGAGATCACGCCACCGCGCGCCGCCGGCTCCGACGGGCCGTGGATCGTGATCTTGTCGCCGTGGCGCTCGGTGAGGGTGCGCAGCGCGTACCCGGTGAGCTCGACGTCGTGCTCGCGCACCGCGTCCATGCCCAGGCCCTCGAGGTACTCGACGGCCGCGCGCAGACCCACGGCCTCGACGATCGGCGGGGTGCCGGCCTCGAACTTCCACGGCAGCTCGTTCGGCGTCCAGCCGTCGAGGCGCACGTCGCGGATCATCTCGCCGCCGGTGAGGAAGGCGGGCATGGCGTCGAGCAGCTCCTCGCGCCCCCACAGGCCGCCGATACCACTGGGGCCGAGCATCTTGTGGCCGGTCCAGGCGTAGAAGTCGCAGCCCAGCTCGGTGACGTCGGTGGGTATGTGGGGCGTGTACTGGGCCCCGTCGACCAGGATGAGGGCGCCGGCCTCGTGGGCCTTGTCAGCGAGATGACGGACGGGATTGATCGTGCCGAGGACATTGGAGATGCCGGCCACCCCGACCAGCGACACTCCATCGATCAGACGGTCGAGATCTGTGAGGTCGAGCTGGCCGTCGTCGGTGATCGGGAGGAAGCGCAGCTCGACGCCCCTCTCTTCACGCAGCACCAGCCAGGGAACCATGTTGGCGTGGTGCTCCATCTCGGTGAGGAGGATGGCGTCGCCTTCGCCGAGGTTGTGGCGGGCCCACGAATAGGCCACGAGGTTGATGGCCTCGGTGGCGTTCTTGGTGAAGATGACCTCGCGGCTCGAGGGGGCGTTGAGGAAGCGGCGCATCGCCTCCCGGGCGCTCTCGTACGCCGCGGTGGCCTCCTCCGCGATCTCGTAGACGGCCCGATGGATGTTGGCGTAGCTGTGCTCGGTGAAGTGCTCCATCGCCTCGATGACGGCCCGAGGCTTCTGGGAGCTGTTGGCCGAGTCGAGGTAGACGAGGCGGTGGTCGTGGGTGACGCGGTCGAGGATGGGGAAATCCTTCTTGATGCGCGGCACGTCGAGAGGGGTCATCGCCATGCTTCGTACCCCTCCTGCTCGAGGCGCTCGGCCAGCTCGGGACCGCCGCTGTCGACGATGCGACCGTCGATGAGGACGTGCACCCTGTCGGGCTGCAGGTAGGAGAGGATGCGCTGGTAGTGGGTGATGAGGAGCACGCCCAGCTCCGGCCGGTCGGTGCGCACTTCCTGCACACCGCGGGCGACCACCTTGAGGGCGTCGATGTCGAGGCCGGAGTCGGTCTCGTCGAGTACCGCGAAGTCGGGCTCGAGGATCGCCATCTGCAGGATCTCGTTGCGCTTCTTCTCGCCGCCCGAGAACCCCTCGTTGAGATACCGGTCGCCGAAGGCGGGATCCATGTCCAGACGTTTCATCCACTCCATGATCGCCAGCCGCAGCTCGAGGATCGAGAGGTCGACGCCCTTTCGGGCCGAGAGGGCCTGGCGCAGGAAGTTGATCACGGAGACGCCGGGGATCTCCTGGGGGTACTGGAAGGCGAGGAACATTCCCGACTTGCCGCGCACGTCGGTGGGCCACGCGGTCACGTCCTCGCCCTTGAACAGGAGGCGGCCGGCGGTGACCTGGTAGTCGGGGTTGCCGAGGAGCGAGTTGGCGAGTGTGGACTTGCCCGAGCCGTTGGGGCCCATGAGGGCGTGCACCTCGCCGGGTCGGACCGTCAGGTCGACGCCCTTGAGGATCTCCTGGCCCTCG
>DASZJL010000093.1:0-10882 GCA_035948135.1 Acidimicrobiales bacterium
CGTGCTTGGTGATGTACCAGCCGAGGGCGGTGACCAGACCATGCGATCCCGGGTCGGCCCGCAGCACGTCGACCATGGCTGCGATCGAGTGGGTGGCGTAGTTGTTGCCGGGACCGCCGGCGAAGCTGAGGCCGCCGGTGACCGTCAGCGGCCGCCCGGGCTCGTCGAGCCCCAGGCCGAGTTCGGCCGCGCCGATCTGAACCGCCGACGGGAAACACGAGTAGAGGTCGACGTGGGCGACGTCGTCGATGCCCACCCCGGCCATGGACAGCGCGGCCGCACCCGCCGACCGGATGGCGGGTGACGAGTGCAGGTCGGCGCGCTCGGACACGAACCAGTGATCGTGGGCGTCGGCTCCCGACCATGGGAACACCCACTTGTCCTCGGGCACGGCCGCGGCGCGTGCGGCCTCCACGGAGCACAGGATCACCGCCGCTGACTGGTCGGTGTCGAGGTTGGCGTTCATCGCCTTGGTGTACGGGAACCCGATCCAGCGGTTGTCGGCGGTGACGGTGGCGATCTCCTCCGCCGACTTCTCCTCGCCGAACCACGCGTGGGGATTGCGGGCCGCTACGGCGCTGAACCTCGACCACAACGAAGCGATCTTCTGCTGGTGCTCCTCGATCGACTCGCCGGCCGCCGCCCGCAAGGCGTTCTCGAACACCGGATACACCTGGATGGGCAGCATGATCGTGCGCGCCATCTCGGCGTCGCTCACGCCCGGGCGATCGTCGCCGAGCAGTTGCGTGGGCTGGACCTCCGGCGACTGCTGTTCCCAGTCCAGGTGGGCCTTCACCTTGCGAGCCCGGAAGCGGGTGTACATGGCCTCGGCCCCGGCCACGAGCGCCACGTCGACCTCGCCCCGCTGGATCGCCAGCGCGGTGTCGTTGAGCAACATCTGCGGGCTGTTGCCCCCGGTGGTCGTGACGACGGTCTGCTTCGGCGAGATCCCGAGCCGTCTTGCGACAATGGCGCCGGGATCGGTGTAGCGCCACGACAGCACGGCGGCCACGCGCACGCTGTCGGCCTTCGCCAAGAGCGCGTCGCCCCCACTGTCGTCGGCGGCCAGCCGCAGGGCCTCGATCATCATGTCGACCGGGTCCGTCGCTTCCGTCGGATCGGGTCGCCGCAGGGTCTGGGCCACCCCCACGATCACGGGCGTCCGCGGGTCGAGGCTCATCGCCGGGCGAGCGTAGCCACGGGACCCCCACCACATAGAGTTGGCAAATCGAAGTCCTCTTCCTGTGCACCGGCAACATCTGCCGCTCGCCCATGGCCGAGGCGTTCCTGCGACACCGACTCGAAGGGCGGAGGGTCGACGTGCACGTCGGCTCCGCCGGTCTCCGTTTCGTCGGCGAGCCGGCCAGCGCCAACGGTGTCGACGTGCTGGCCGAGCGGGGCCTCGACCTGTCCACCCACCGCAGCCGCATGATCGGCCGGGAGCTGCTCGAGGAGACCGACCTGGCGCTCGCCATGGCCCGGGAGCACCTGCGAGAAGCCGTCCTCGCGTGCCCCGACATCTGGCCCCGGGCCTTCACCCTCAAGGAGCTGGTCCGCCGGGGAGAGATGATCAGACCCCGGGCGCCCGGGGAGTCGATCGACTCCTGGCTGGCCCGGGCCCACTCTGGCCGCGTCCGGGCCGATCTTCTGGGTGCCTCTCCGGACGACGACGTCGAGGACCCCATCGGCCTCTCCCGATCGGCCTACGAAACGACGGCCGACGAGCTCAGCGACCTCGTCGACCGCCTCGTCGACCTCCTGTGGCCCGCCGCGGCCGAGGAAACGGCCTAGCCATGCGCGTCGCCATCGGTTCCGACCACGCGGGCTTTGAGCTCAAGCAGCACATCATCGAGAGTCTGAAGACCATGAGTCACGACGTTGACGACCGTGGCACCCACAGCCTCGAGCCCGTCGACTATCCGCCGATCTGCGCCGACGTGGCCCGCCAGGTCGCGAACGGCAATGCCGACCGGGGCATCGTTCTGGGTGGCAGCGGCCAGGGCGAGCAGATCACGGCCAACAAGATTCACGGCATCCGCGCCGCCCTCTGCAACGACCTCTACTCGGCCAAGTACTCCCGTCTTCACAACGACGCCAACGTGCTGTCGATGGGCGGCCGCGTGGTCGGCTTGGGCCTGGCCGACGAGATCCTGCTTGTGTGGTTCACCACCGACTTCCAGGGCGGCCGCCACATTCCCCGCATCGAACAGATCAAGGAGATCGAGGAGAGCCAGTGATTGAGCAACCCCGCGACACGGAGCTCTTCGAGATCATCGATCGCGAGGTCGAGCGCCAGAACACCACGCTGCAGCTGATCGCCTCCGAGAACTTCGTCTCCCGCGAGGTGCTCGAAGCCACAGGCTCGGTCCTCACCAACAAGTACTCCGAGGGCTACCCGGGCAAGCGCTACTACGGCGGCAACTACGTCATCGACGTGGCCGAGGAGCTGGCTCGCACCCGCTGCAAGGAGCTCTTCGGCGCGGAGCACGCGAACGTGCAGCCCCACTCGGGCTCCACCGCCAACATGGCCGTCTACTTCGCGCTCTTCGAGCCCGGCGACAAGCTCATGGGGATGAAGCTCGACCAGGGCGGCCACCTCACCCACGGGTCGCCGGTCAACTTCAGCGGCAAGCTCTACGAGTTCGTCTCCTACGGCGTGACCGAGAGCGACGAGCGGCTCGACTACGACCAGATCGCCGACCTGGCGGCCAAGGAGCAGCCCAAGGCGATCATCGCCGGCGCCACGGCCTATCCCCGCCTTTGGGACCCCGAAGCCCTGCGTCGCATCTGCGACGACATCGGCGCGCTGTTCATCTTCGACGCCGCCCACGTGGCTGGGCTCATCGTCGGCGGCGTACACCCCAACCCCGTTCCCTACGCCGACGTCGTGACCTTTACCACCCACAAGACCCTGCGCGGTCCACGTGGGGCGGCCATCGTGTGCAAGGAGCAGTACGCGCAGGCCATCGACAAGATGGTGATGCCCGGCATCCAGGGCGGGCCCCTCGACCACGTCATCGCCGCCAAGGCGGTGGCCTTCTGGGAGGCCGCGCAACCCTCGTTCAAGGAGTACGCCGCCCAGGTCGTGCGCAACGCCCAGGCCCTGGCCCAGGCGCTGGCCGGCGAGGGGTTCCGGCTCGTGTCGGGCGGCACCGACAACCACCTCATGCTCGTCGACCTCCGCCCGTTCGATCCCGACCTCACCGGGAAGCAGGCCCGCCTTGTTCTCGACCGGGCTGGCATCACGACGAACGAGAACACGGTGCCCAACGACCCGCGGCCCCCCTTCCAGGCCAGCGGCCTGCGGCTCGGGACGGCGGCCGAGACGACGGCGGGGATGGGGGAGCAGGAGATGCCCGAGATCGCGGCGCTGATCGGTCGCGCCCTGCGGGGCCGCGACGACGACGGCGAGCTCGACTCGGTGCGGGAGGCAGTCGCCACGCTGTGCTCCAAATTCACGCCCTACCCGGCGAGCTGACTGCTTGCTCCGTTACCTGATCGTCTTCGCGGTGGCCGGCGGGGTCACCTACGCGACGACGCCTTTCATACGCAAGGTCGCGGTGCGCATCGGCGCCGTCGTCTACCCGGACGAACGGCGCGTCCACACCGCGCCCCTTCCCACCATCGGTGGCACGGCGATGTTCATCGCGTTCCTCGTCGCCATGGCCGTGGCTGCCGTGCTGCCCGGGTTCAAGGCCGTCTTCACCGGTTCGTCGGAGCCGTTCGGGGTGATCATCGCGGCGGCCATCATCTTCGGCGTCGGCTTCCTCGACGACATGCGCGAGGTGTCGGCCCCGGCCAAGGTCGCGGGCCAGGTGCTGGCTGCCTGCGCCCTCGGTCTGGCGGGCGTGACGATGTTCTACTTCCGCATCCCCTTCGCCGACTTCATCGTGCTGTCGCCCGATCTCGGGTTCCTCGTCACCGTGCTGTGGGTGGTGGTGCTGGCCAACGCCGTCAACCTCATCGACGGCCTCGACGGCCTGGCCGCCGGCGTGGTGGCCATCGCGGCCGGCGCGTTCTTCCTCTATGCCAACCGTTTGTCCGACGCCGGGCTCCTCGCCCCCGACAACATCGGCCCGCTGATCGCAGTCATCGCCTGCGGGGTGTGCATCGGGTTCCTGCCCCACAACTTCCACCCGTCGAAGATCATCATGGGAGACGCCGGCGCCCTCCTCCTCGGGCTCCTGATGGCGTCGACGACGATCACCGTTGGGGGACGCACGGCCGACCAATTCAGCGGCCAGACGTACTTCTTCTTCGCCCCGCTCTTCATCCCGTTCTTCATCCTCGGCGTGCCGATGATCGACACCGCGTTCGCCATCGTGCGGCGCGCCATGAAGCGGGCCTCGCTGTCCCAGGCTGACAAAGAGCACCTCCACCACCGCCTCATGCGCCTGGGCCACGGCCAGCGGCGCTCGGTGATCATCCTGTGGGCGTGGACCGCCGTGCTCTCCCTCGTCGTCCTGTTCCCCACCTACACGAACAAGGGAAATGCCATCGTCCCGGCGGCCATCGCCGGCCTGGCGGTGGCCCTGTACACGCTCTTCCACCCCGGCGTTCGGCGCCACGGACAGGTGCGCGAAGTGCCCCCCGTGAGCCCGCCCTCGGCCCCTCCCAACGGGCCCCGCGGCGATTTGCGGCCTCCGGCGAGGCTCCCCTAGTTTCGGCCCCACACAACAGAGGTTTCGGGCACCCGAAACTATTGACGTGGGAGGGGTCGGTGGACCTGGCGAAGCTCAGCCAGCAAGTCGCAGGCGGCAGTAACACTGAAACTGCCAATGCCGTCGCCGACGGCTTTGCCAAGGCTGTCGAATTCGTCGTCACGCCCCTCTTGTTCGGTGTGGGCGGCTATTTCCTCGACCGCTGGCTCGGCACCAGCCCCGTCTTCACCGTGATCCTGTTCGTCTGGGCCCTGACCGTCACCGTCGGCATGGCCGTCCGTGACTACAACGCCAAGATGCGGGCCGAGGAAGACCGGCTCATGGGGAGGACTCCGCACTTGGGAGCTACAGAGTGATCCCCGAAGCCGAGATCAAGGCGCGCCGGGCCGGCCCGGCTGCTGATGCGCCCCCGGTCGAGCGGGAGCTCGTCTTCGACATCGCCAAGCGGGGCCTCCTCGTCGCGCCCGCCATCATCGCCATCGCGGCCGTCGCCCGAGGCGGGGCCGGAGCGGCATCGGCCGGTATCGCCGTGGCGATCGTGATCCTCAACCTGGCCATGTCGGGCGCCATGCTGTCGTGGGCGGCCCGCACCTCCCTGAACCTGCTGATGGTCGCCGCCCTGGGGGGCTTCCTGCTCCGGATGGGGTTGGTGGTAGCCGTCATCGCCGCCATCCGTCACGAGCCCTGGGTCGACCTGCCGACGCTGGCCGTCACGCTGTTGCTGACCCAGCTGGGCCTCCTCTTCTGGGAGACCAAGTACGTGTCGGCCACCCTCGCCTACCCGGGCCTCAAGCCCACCGCGCAGAAGGAGGATTAGGTCGTGTTACTGGGCCTCGACGTCCCGCCGATCAGCCACCTCGTCCGCTGGGAGAACCTGTTCGGCACCGACGGCCCCTTCGGCATCAACAAGGTCGTGCTGCTGACGTGGCTGGCCGTGATCATCGTCCTCGCCTTCTTCTTCTCGGCCCGCAAGCGCCAGCTCGTGCCGAGCGGCTCGCAGAACTTCGCCGAGGCGATCGTCGACTTCATCCGCAACGACATCATCTTGCAGACGATGGGCTCCGAGGGTCTCTCCTGGACGCCCTTCTTGTTGACGCTCTTCTCGTTCATCTTCGTCTGCAACATCTTCGAGATCATCCCGGTCATCCAGATGCCGGTGACGGCGCGCATGGCGATCCCGTTCTTCATGACGATGATCGTCTACTTCATCTACCACTTCATCGGGATCAAGTATCAGGGCGTCGGCGGCTACTTCAAGAGCATGCTCTTCCCGCCTGGAGTGCCCAAGGCGCTCTACGCGTTGGTGTCACCCATCGAATTCATCACGTTCTTCTTCACCCGGCCGCTGTCGCTCGCCGTCCGGTTGTTCGCCAACCTGCTGGCCGGCCACCTGCTGCTGGTGACGTTCTCGGTCCTCACCGCGGCGCTGTTCTCGGCGACCTATATCGGGGCGATCGTCCCTGGGTCGCTGCTGGTGGCGCTGTACGGCTTCGAGGTTCTCGTCGCCGTGCTGCAGGCCTTCATCTTCACGATCCTGACCGCCGTGTACATCGGCGGCGCAATGCATCCAGAACACTAGGAGGGGTATTCGTGCACCACCTGTTGATGTTGGCAGCCCAGGACCCGGGCGAGCTCCAGAAGGGTCTTACGGCTGTCGGCCGCGGCATCGTCTACGGCGGGGCCGCCATCGGGCCGGGCATCGGCATCGGCCTCGTCGTCGGCAACGCCATCACCGCGATGGCACGCCAGCCCGAAGCCGCCGGCGTCGCCCGCACGACGATGTTCCTCGGCATCGCCTTCACCGAGGCACTGGCCCTGTTCGGGTTCGTCCTCGCCTTCATCATCTCCGGTTAGGGAGGAGCAATGCGCATCAGAAGAGGAGTGTTCGCCGTCGCCATCGGCATCGGCGCGCTCGGCGTGATGGCCGTCTCCGCGGCACCGGCGTTTGCCCAGACGGATACGACGACCACGCTGGCCAAGCCCAAGTCTGCGGAGAAGGAGTGCATCGACAAGCTCCAGCACGGCGGGGCGATCGACGACTGCCAGAAGGCGCCGAGCCCGATCCTGCCTGCCACCAACGAGCTGATCTGGGGCGGCATCGCCTTCGTCATCCTCTTCTTCCTCCTGGCCAAGTTCGCCTACCCCGGCATCAAGAAGGGCATGGACGATCGGGCCGAGAAGATCCGTTCGAGCATCGACGAGGCCGAGCACGCGCGGAGCGACGCCCAGCGCATCCTCGAGGACTACCAGCGCCAGCTGGCCGACGCCCGTTCCGAGTCGGCGCGGATCATCGAGGAGGCCCGGCAGGCGGCCGACCGTCTGCGCCAGGACCTGAAGCGCCAGGCCGAGACCGAGGTCAGCGAGCTGCGGGCTCGCGCCCAGGAGGACATCCAGGCCCAGGTGCAGCGGGCCATGGCCGATCTCCAGGCCCGGGTGGGCGAGCTGGCCATCGAGCTGGCCGAGAAGGTCGTGGAGCGCAGTCTCGACCGCGAGACGAATATGCAGCTCATCGAGAGCTACATCAATCAAGTGGGATCAGCGCGGTAATGGCTGATCGTATCGACGGGTACGCGCAGGGGATCTTCGACATCGCGCGGGCGGAAGGCGCGCTGGACAAGGTCGAGAACGAGCTGTTCCAGTTCTCGCAGCTTTTCCAGGGCAACGAGCAGCTGCGCGAGAAGCTCACCGACCAGTCGCTGCCCGTCGAGAAGCGCCAGGCGATCGTCGAGGACCTGCTCGGGCAGAAGGCGTCGTCCCTCACGGTGAACCTCATCTCCTTCCTGGTAGGGACGGGACGGGCCCGGGAGCTGCCCGAGATCGTCGACCGCCTGGTCGAGCGGGCGGCCGCCGAACGTCAGCGCGAAGTCGCCGAGGTACGGACGGCGGTCATGCTCGACGCGGAACAGCAGAGGCGTCTCACCGAGGCGCTCGAGAAGTCCACCGGCAAGAAGATCGAGCTGAAGATCATTCAGGACCCGTCGGTCCTCGGCGGTGTCGTCGCTCGTGTGGGCGACACCGTGATCGATGGCACGGTCCGCCGCCGCCTCGACCAACTCCGAGAATCCCTCTGAAACGCGAACTGAGGTAACACGCACTCATGACCGATACGCAGCTGAGCATCAACCCCGACGACATCACCGATGTCCTGCGCCGCCACCTCGAGGGGTTCCGCCCTGAGGTCGAGAAGCAGCAGGTCGGTCGCATCATCGAGGTCGGGGACGGCATCGCCCGCATCTCGGGGCTCCCGAATACGGCCGTCAACGAGCTGCTGGAGTTCGAGGGTGGCGTGCTCGGGTTGGCGCTGAACCTCGACGAGGAGTCGATCGGCGCCGTCGTCCTCGGCAATATCGAGCACATCGAGGAGGGGCAGCCGGCCCGGGCCACGGGGCGCATTCTCTCGGTGCCGGTCGGCGATGGTCTGCTCGGGCGCGTTGTCGACCCCCTCGGTCGGCCGGTCGACGGTCGTGGCCCCATCGCCTCGGACAGCGAACGCCGCCTCGAGGTGCAGGCGCCCGGCATCGTCGCCCGCCAGCCCGTCACCGAACCCCTCCAGACGGGCATCAAGTCGATCGACGCCATGACTCCCGTCGGGCGCGGTCAGCGCGAGCTCATCATCGGTGACCGTAAGACGGGCAAGACCGCCGTCGCCGTCGACACGATCATCAACCAGCGCGGCCAAGGCGTGAAGTGCATCTACGTCGCCATCGGCCAGAAGGGCTCGACGATCGCCGAGCTCGTCAACACCCTCGAAGAACAGGGCGCCCTCGAGTACACGGTCGTCGTCAGCGCCCCGGCCTCCGAGCCGGCGCCGTTCAAGTACCTCGCCCCCTACAGCGGGTGCGCGATGGGCCAGCACTGGATGGACGAGGGCGACGCCGCCCTCATCGTCTACGACGACCTCTCCAAGCAAGCCGAGGCCTACCGCCAGCTGTCGCTGCTGCTGCGTCGCCCCCCCGGGCGTGAGGCCTATCCGGGCGACGTCTTCTACCTGCACAGCCGGCTGCTCGAGCGCGCCGCCAAGCTCTCGGACGACAACGGGGGCGGGTCGCTGACCGCGCTTCCGATCATCGAGACCAAAGAGGGCGACGTCTCGGCCTACATCCCCACCAACGTCATCTCGATCACCGACGGCCAGATCTACCTGCAGACCGACCTGTTCCGGGCCGGCGTGCGCCCGGCCGTCGACGTCGGCATCTCGGTGTCGCGCGTGGGCGGCAACGCCCAGATCAAGGCCATGAAGGCGGTCGCCGGCACGCTCAAGATCGACCTGGCCCAGTTCCGCGAGCTCGAGGCGTTCGCCAGCTTCGGGTCCGAGCTCGACAAGGTCAGCCAGGCCCAACTCGACCGGGGCTACCGGCTGACCGAGCTGCTGAAGCAGCCGCTGCGCTCCCCGCTGCCCGTGGAGGAGCAGGTGGTGTCGATCTTCGCCGGCACACGCGGGTTCATCGACGACATCCCCGTCGGCGACGTCGGTCGATTCGAATCCGAGCTCCTCGAGGAGTTCCGCAGCCGGTACACCGACCTGCTGGAGCAGATCCGCACCGAGAAGACCCTCCCGGACGAGGACAAGCTCACCGAAGCGATCAACTCGTTCAAGGAGCGCTTCTCGGTGAGCGAGCAGACGAAGCAGGAGCGCGAGGAAGAAGATCTCGAGGAGCAGGTTGCGGCGGGCGCCCAGGCCGAGGCCGAGCGCAAGGACACCTCGGGCTAGCCGATGGCGAGTGGCCAGGAACGAGTCCTGCGGCGACGGATCCGCAGTGTCCAGTCCACCAAGAAGATCACGCGCGCCATGGAGCTCATCGCCGCGTCCCGCATCGTCAAGGCGCAACAGCGCGTCGCGGCGGCCCGGCCCTACAGCGAACAGATCACCGAGGTCATCCGCCAGTTGGCGGCGTCGGGCGCCGGGCTCGAACACCCGCTGCTCCAGCCTCGCGACGAGATCAAGAACGTCGGCTTCATCGCCATCACCGCTGACCGCGGCCTGGCCGGTGCCTACAACGCCTCGATCATCAGGACCATCGAGCGCGCCGTGGCCGAGCGCCGCGCCAAAGGCCAGGGGTACTCGCTCGCCACCGCCGGCAAGAAGGCCGAGTCGTTCTTCCGGTGGCGGGGCTATCAGCTCGACTACTCGGCCACCGGGTTCAGTGAGCAGCCGCACTACGAAAACGCCCGCGAGCTGGCCGACGCGGTCATCGAGAAGTACGAGAACGGCGAGATCGACGAGGTCCAGCTCGTCTACACCCGCTTCCTTTCCATGGGATCCCAGCGGGTGGTCACCCGTCGCCTGTTGCCGCTCGACGCAGGCGCGATCGCCGAGCGGTCCGACAGCGAGGGACCGACCGCGGCCTACGAATTCGAGCCCGAGCCCAACGAGATCCTCGAGCACCTCCTGCCGCGCTACGTCCAATCCCGCGTGTTCGCAGCGATGCTCGACGCCGCCGCGTCCGAGCAGGCCGCCCGCCAGCGGGCCATGAAGGCCGCGACCGACAACGCTGAGGACCTCATCAAGAACCTGTCGATCGACGCCAACAAACTGCGTCAGGCAGGGATCACCACCGAGATCATGGAGATCGTCGGCGGCGCCGAGGCCCTGCGCCAGGCGAGCCACCGGCCGTCCGAATCGTTCCGCGAAATGGAGCAGCAACCGTCATGAGCGTCACCGAGACCGAACAGCAGCAGAGCGCCGAGGGCCGCAAGGACGGGCGGGTGGTATCGATCGCGGGGCCTGTCGTCGACGTCGAGTTCCCGCCCGGCAACATCCCCGAGATCAACACGGCCGTGACCATGACCGTGGAGCTCGAGGGCAACGAGATCGAGATCACCAGCGAAATCGCCCAGCACATCGGCGAGAACCGGGTGCGGGCCGTCGCCCTCAAGCCCACCGACGGTCTGCGCAGGGGCACGCCGGTGCACAACAGCGGGCGTCCCATCTCCGTGCCCGTCGGCCCCGGCGTGCTCGGACATGTGTGGAACGTGATCGGCGAGCCCCTCGACACCCACGGCGAGGCGGTCACCGAGGGAATCAAGGACCGCTGGGACATCCACCGGCCGTCGCCCAGGTTCGAAGACCTCGAGCCCGAGTCGGAGATGTTCGAGACCGGCATCAAGGTCATCGACCTGCTCGCCCCCTATGTGCGCGGCGGCAAGATCGGCATGTTCGGCGGCGCCGGCGTCGGCAAGACCGTCGTCATCCTGGAGATGATCAACCGGGTCGCCCAGCA
>DASZJL010000094.1:0-21270 GCA_035948135.1 Acidimicrobiales bacterium
GCCGGTGGTTGACAACGGACGCAAGCGTCCGGCTCGACGGGACGGACAGGCAGTCGAGCGCGACGGCCCGGTGCGGTCCCCGGAGAAGGTCGAGCCGATCATCGAGTTGAAGGGCGTCACCAAGTCCTTCGGTTCCCACACAGTCCTCGAGGACATCACTTTCAACATCCCCAAGGGCAAGATCACGGCCATCCTGGGCCCGTCGGGCACAGGCAAGTCGGTGCTCCTGAAGAACATGATCGGCCTGCTGCGCCCCGAGAAGGGCGAGATCTGGGTCGACGGCGAGAACATCGTCGGCATGCGGGAGAAGGACCTCTACCGGATCCGCCGCAAGTACGGCGTGCTCTTCCAGGACGGCGCCCTGTTCGGGTCGCTCAACCTCTACGACAACATCGCCTTCCCGCTCCGTGAGCACACGCACAAGAGCGAGAAGGAGGTCCGCGAGATCGTCATGGACAAGGCGGGGCTGGTCGGCCTGCTCGACCACCTCAAGAAGTTCCCCGGAGAGGTCTCCGGCGGCATGAAGAAGCGGGCCGGCCTGGCCCGGGCGCTCTCTCTCGACCCCGAGATCGTCCTCTTCGACGAGCCCGACTCCGGCCTCGACCCCGTGCGCGTCGCCTATCTGGACGAGCTGGTGGTCAAGACCCAGGAGGAGACAGGGGCGACCTTCTTCATCATCACCCACAACATCCCGTCCACCATGCGCACCGCCGACTACATGGGCGTGCTGTTCCGGTCGGGGCTGGTCAAGTTCGCCAGCAAGCAGGAGATGATGGACACCGACAACAAGATCATCCGCCAGTTCCTCGCCGGCCGGGCCAAGGGGCCGATCGGCATGGACGAGATGAGCGACGACGACGAGACCGGTATCGAGGCGGAGCTCGAGGAACAAGAAGAAGAGCGTCTGGGCGAGGCGCCAGAGGTGATGACCGTCTAATGGCAAACGCCATCACGGCGAAACCGGCATTCGTCGTACGGGAGACTGGGAACCTGTTCGCCGTCACCCTCGACGGCATCCGCGACATCCCGAAGATCCGCGTGTGGTGGCAGGAGTACCTGCGCCAGTGCTGGTTCATCTCCAAGGTGACGGCGATCCCCGTGATGTTGATCTCCATCCCCTTCGGCATGGTCATCGCCCTGCACGTGGGTTCCTTCTCCCGTCAGCTGGGCGCGGAGTCCGCCACCGGCGCGGCGATGGTCCTCGCCATCGTGCGCGAGGCGGCACCCGTCGCCACCGCCCTGCTCATCGCCGGCGCGGGGGGCTCGGCCATGACGGCCGACATCGGCTCCCGCAAGATCCGCGACGAGATCGCGGCCATGGAGGTCATGGCCGTGAACCCCATCGGCCGCCTGGTCACGCCCCGGCTGCTGGCCGCCAGCACCGTCGCGCTGTTCCTCGTCTCACTCGTCAGCGTCGCCGGCCTGGCTGGGGGCTACGTCTTCAATGTGCTCGTCCAGCACGTCACCGCCGGTGCGTACTTCTCCGGCTTCACGCAGCTCGTGCAACTGCCCGACCTCTGGTCGTCGCTGGCCAAGGCGTGGGTGTTCGGCTTCGTGGCCGCCATGGTGTCCTGTTACAAGGGCCTCTACTGCAAGGGCGGTCCGAAGGGCGTCGGCGACGCCGTCAACCAGGGCGTCGTCATCACCTTCATCCTCATCTTCTTCGTGAACTTCATCATGACCACCTTGTACTTCGCACTCGTCCCGCAAAAGTTCTGACCCGCTGATGGCCTCTCCCTCGACGATCATCCGCAAGCCTGTCGACGCTGTCGCCGGCGCCCTCGAGGAGGTCGGGCGCCAGCTCAGCTTCTTCGGGCGTGTGCTCGTGCAGGTGCCCGCGGTCTTCCGGCCCAAGCGCATGGCCGTCGTCATGAACCTGATGAGCGACATCACGATCGGGGCGGGCGCGCTGATCGTCGGCGGCGGGATGATCTTCGTGATTTTCTCGATGTCGTTCTTCGTCGGCACCGAGGTCGGGCTGCAGGGGTTCAAGGGCCTCGAGCAGATCGGCGCTCAGTCCTTCACCGGCCTGATTGCGTCGTGGGCCAACACCCGTGAGGTCACACCGCTGATTGCGGGCGTGGCCTTCGCGGCCCAGGTGGGGGCCGGTTTCACGGCCGAGCTCGGCGCCATGCGCATCTCCGACGAGATCGACGCTCTCGAGGTGATGTCGGTCCCGACCTTCATCTATCTCGTGTGCACGCGTGTCGTCGCGGCGCTCCTGGCGATCATTCCCCTCTACCTGATCGCCCTGTACGCCAGCTACGGCGCCACCCAACTGATCACCACCAAGTTCTTCGGCCTGTCGCAGGGCATCTACAACCACTACTTCCACCTGTATCTGCCCTTCATCGACGTCGTCTACAGCCTGGCGAAGGCGTGCGTGTTCGCCGTGGCCGTCACGCTGATCCACTGCTACTACGGCTTCTACGCGTCGGGCGGTCCTGAGGGCGTGGGCGTGGCCGTGGGTCGGGCCATCCGGCTCAGCATCGTCGCCGTTGTCATCCTCAACCTGATCCTCTCGCTCGTGTTCTGGGGCGGCGGTAACACGGTTCGAGTCGCTGGTTAAGCGGGGGAGGACGTAGGAGGGTGTCCGAGCGAGCCGTTCGGATCATGACGGGGCTGGTCACCCTGACGCTGTTCGCGAGCCTGACGGTGTTCGGCGTCTACCTCGGCGCGGGCAAGCTCTCGCCGAAGTACCACTTGCACGCCGACTTCACGGCCGCCGGCCAGGGGCTGGAGAACGGCTCCGACGTCAAGATCCACGGGATCAACGTCGGGCAGGTCACCACCGTCCACCTTGTGAACGGCAGGGCCCAGGTCAACATGGCCCTCCACGACGGCCAAAAGGTCCCGACCAACGCCTCGGCCACCATCCGCCCGAAGACGCTGTTCGGCGAGAAGTTCGTCGACATCGACCCTGGTGCCAACGAGGCGTCGGGGCCGTTCCTCAAGAACAACGGGTTCATCAAGCAGACCACAGGCGGCTTCGAGCTCGAGCAGGTGCTCACCGACGCCTATCCGATCCTGAAGGCCATCCGCCCTGAGGACATCACGACGCTGCTCGACACGCTGGCGCAAGCGGGCCAGGGGTTGGGCCCGGAGATCAACCGCCAGATCGTCGCCTTCCAGCAGATCTCCGACGTGACCGTGGCCCACGACGCCGACACGCGCCAGTTCCTCGACGACCTGGCCAAGTTGTCCGATTCGCTGGCGAACAGCGCCCCGAATCTCGTCGCCGGGGCCCAGGACCTCAACGTCGCGCTGCCCGACCTGAACAGCCAGGCCGGCAACCTGACCAGCGTCCTCGATCAGCTGACCCGGCTCTCGTCCGACACCGCTGACATCCTCGAGGCCAACAGGGGGTTCCTCAACAAGTCCGCCACCGAGGGCGGCAAGACCATCCAGCTCCTCTACGACCAGCGCAACCAGTTGCCGGCCGTCATCAACGGCCTGCGACAGTTCTTCCAGGTCCTCGGCGAGGCGGCCGGCACGCTGCCCGACCCGTCGAGCCCGGGCACCACGCTGGCCACCATCAAGTTCATCGTCGGTGGCGGCTCGTTGTGCGGCGGTGGCCACGATCCTCAGCACCCGCCGCTGCCGTGCCAGGCGCTGGGTCTCACCGTGCCGCCGGTCCCCGGTGTCTCGGGTGCTGCGCCTGCTCCCTCGTCCAGCCAGGCATCGGCTGCCCCCAAGCCACTGCTCGGCCTTCCGCCTGTGACGCTGCCGGTCCCCACGACGGGGGTACAGGCCGTGAGCCAACTGCTGAACGGGCTCCTCAAATGAGGCGGCAGATGCTCTACACGGTGATCAAGCTGGTCGCCTTCTTCGCCCTGTGCTCGTTGTTCACCGCCTACCTGGCGTTCACGATCGGCAACATCCACCTCTTCCAACACAGCTACAAGCTGGCCGCAACCTTCGACGACGCCACCGGGCTGCTGAAGGACGACAACGTGAAGGTCGCGGGCGTCGTAGTCGGCAAGGTGGCGTCGGTGAAAATCGACCAGGGAAGGGCCAAGGTCGAGTTCTCGGTGAACGACTCGGTCAAGGTCCCGTCGGACTCGCAGGCTGCCATCCGCTGGCGCAACCTCATCGGCCAGCGCTACGTGTACGTCTATCCCGGGACCGCGTCGACGGTCCTCAAGGGGGGCGACGTCGTCACCAAAACCCGCTCGGTGGTCGACATCGGTGAGCTGTTCAACCGGCTGGGCCCGATCGTCCAGGCCATCAATCCCCAGCAGGTCAACACCTTCCTCGACACGATCGTCCAGGCTCTGGACGGCAACACCGACAAGGTCCGCGCGTCCATCGACAACCTGGCCGTCGTCGCCCAGTCGCTGGGCTCGCGCGACCAGCAGATCGGCCGCCTGATCGACAATGTCAACACCGTGGCGGGCGCCATCAACGACCGCGACGCTCAGATCCGCACTGTCCTCGACAACCTGGTGTTGATCAGCCAGACGTTCTCCCAGAACACCGGCGTGCTGAACACTGCCGTTACCGAGCTGGGCGACTTCTCCGACAATTTCGGGACGCTGCTGACCAACAACTCCACCCAGATCGACCACATCATCGGCAACCTCAACACGATCATCGACGAGGTCAAGGTCAAGCTGCCGGTCCTCGATTCCACGCTGGGGGGACTCGACACCGCGGCCAAGACGCTGTTCGACTCCAGCCGCTACGGCGAATGGCTGAATCAGGTCATCCCGTGCGGCGCCCTTCTCAACGTCCCACCGGTCGGTCCGGTCGTACCCGTCAACGACCCGTGCGTCACGGGCGCGGGGTCGGCCGGCCTCAGTGGTGGTAGCGCCCAAGCGGGGGCGACGGGTGGTGCTGCTCCTGCGCAGGCGCCGCAGACCCGCGGCACGCAGGCCTTGACCCAGATCCTTCAGCAGGGCCTCGCGCCATGAGCGAACGGTGGCGAGCGCAGCTCGACATCGGCCGCTCGGGACTGAGCGCGGCCGAAGGCCGCTCCATTTGGGCCGGTAGGCCATGAAGTCCTTCCGGGAGCGCAACCCCTACCTGATCGGGATCAGCTGCGTGCTGATTCTTGCCCTCTTCGTGGGCGTGGCCTTCGCCGTGGGCATCCTTCACCTCTTCGAGAAGACCTACACGGTCAACGCCGAGTTCAACGACGCGGCCGGGATCAGCTCAGGCGCCAACGTTCGCGTTGCCGGCATCAAGGCCGGCCGCGTCAAGGGCATCAAGGTCGACCGCAACCGCGGCAAGGTCATCGTCGAGATGGTGGTCAACAAGGGCGTGCACCTCGGGCCCGACACGCACGCCGAGGTCGCCCTCGAGACGTTGCTCGGCACGCGGTTCGTGCGCCTCTCGGGGCCGGTCGTCAAGCCCTACTTGGAGAACGAGCCCACGTCGGCACGGGTGATCCCCAACGACCGGACCAAGACGCCGTTCGACATCTTCGACCTCACGAAGGTCGCGACCCGGTCGGTCGAGGCCACCGACACGACCAAGCTCAACCAGTTCATCGCGCAGCTGGCCAACATCACCGACGGCAAGCACGACCAGATCGCACAGCTCCTCGACGGCGTCAACAAGGTGTCGACGGCGGTCAACGACCGCCAGACCCAGCTCCAGCAGCTGCTGGACCGTTTCGATTCGTTGTCGGCGTTGCTGGCCGAGAAGGACCAGACGCTCGTGAGCCTGATCGACCAAAGCCAGGGCATCCTCAACCTGGTCGAGGCGCGCCGCAACGACATCGCCAACGGGCTGAACGCCACCGACCAGCTCACCGGCTCGTTGTCAGCCATCCTGTCGGCCAACAAGGGCCTGTTGGGTTCGATCCTGGCGACCCTGCACCCCACGCTCGACGTCATCGCCAAGAACCAACAGCACGTCGACGCCGCCCTGTCGTGGCTCGGGCCGGGCGCCCTCGGTCTCGCCAAGGCCACCACCCACGGGCCGTGGGCCGACATCTACGTGCGCGCCATCGGCCCTGACGTCCCCGGTGTGCTGTGCGGGGTCATCAAGCCGCAGGGGGTCCAGTGTCCTACCTGAGGCTGCGCGTCTCCGCCCTACTTGCGCTCACCGGCATCCTGGTGTCGTCGTGCTCGGTCCTCCCGGGGGGAGGGGGCAAGACCTACACGCTGCAGGCGGTGTTCCCGAAGACCATCGCCCTGTTCAAGGACTCCGAGGTCAGGGTCCTCGGTCTCAAGGCCGGCAAGGTCACCAAGGTCACGGCCATGGGCGACAAAGTGCAGATCGCCATGAGCGTGAAGGAAAGCGTGCCGGTGCCGGCCGACGTGCACGCCACGATCGTCCCGCTCTCGCTCATCGGTGAGCGCTACGTCCAGCTGTTCCCGGTGTGGACCACCGGCCAGCCCAAGGCGCAGAGCGGCGAGGTCATCCCCATGGAGCGCACCGAGGTGCCGGTAGAGCCGGACGAGGCGCTGGCGGCGTTGAAGAAGTTCCTCGACAGCCTCGACCCGGCCGCCACGGGTCGCCTGGTGCAGAACGCGGCCAACGACCTTCAGGGCAATGGCCAGAGCTTCAACGACACGGTCGCGAACCTCAGCCAGTTGGTGGGCACCCTGGCCGGCAAAGATCAGCAGCTGGGCGACATCATCGACAACTTCGACAAGTTCACGACCGTGCTCAGCACCCGTGAGGTGCAGCTGGGCAACGTGATGGACTCCTTCGCCAACCTCACCGGCCTCCTGGCCCAGGAGCGCACGGCAATCGAGAACACGGTCCGCAACCTGGGGCACGTGTCCACCGACGCCTTCGACCTGTTGAGCGTGAACCGGGCCGGCCTCGACAAGGACCTCACCCAACTCACCCGGGTGCTGCAGGCCGTGAAGGTCAACATCGGCTCGGTTCAGCAGGTGCTCGACTCGGGTCCGCTGTTGGTGAATGGTCTGACCAACGCGTACGCCCCGCAGTTCCACCGCATCGACCTGCGTACGCAGGTGAGCCCGACCGTGGGCCAACTGATCGGGAACCTCGGACTGGGCTTCACCGTGTGCCTGCCGATCGACGTGAGCTGCACCCCGAGCGCACAGTCAGCCACCAGCGCGGCGGCCAAGCCTCCGGCTGCGCCCGCCCCGGCTCCGGCCCCGGTCGCTCCGACGCCGGTGCCGGTCCCCGTCCCGTCGGTCACCGCCCCGGCGCCGGCCACGACGTCGACGACGGCCGCCCCGCCGAACCCCATCGACAGCATCCTCAGACTGTTCGGCAGCGGAGCGCAAGTGGGCGTGGTCAGCACCGAGCCGGGCGCGAAGGCGGGCCAGGCGGCCGGCGGGCTTCCTGGCTTCATCAAGGGCGTGGCCCGCACCCTGACGGGGGTGCTCGGCTGATGGTCCGTCGTACATGGGTGCGCGCCGGGGGAGCCGTGCTCGTCGCCGTGGTGATGGGCACGCTGCTCGCGGCCTGCGGCGGTGGCACGTACTCCGTTACCGCCACGTTCGACGACGTCGGCGACTTGCAGAAGTCGGGCGCCGTGCAGGTGGCGGACGTGCGCGTGGGCAGGATCACCGGCATCACGCTGACCGACGACTTCCGGGCCAAGGTCAGCATGGCCATCACCAGCTCGGTCCACGTCCCCAAGAACTCCGAAGCCCTCGTGCGCACCACGTCGCTCCTCGGTGAGAAGTTCGTCGAGCTGCGTCCGCTCGGTGCGCCCACGCAGACGCCGTACCTCAGCAACGGCGACGCGCTGACGCGGACGCAACAGGCGCCGGAGCTCGAGTTCGTCGCCGACTCGGCCATCGAGCTCTTGGGCGCCGTCAACAGCAGCGACGTGGCGACGATCGTCCAGACCGGCGCCGAAGCCTTCGGTGGCCGCGGACCGGAGCTCAATCGGTTGCTTTCCGACCTCTCGACGATCAGCGGCACGCTGGCGAGCCGCACCCAGCAGCTGACCTCGATCCTCGACAACCTCGACCGCGGCGCACAGACGCTCGCCAGCGGGTCCGGTGATATCCAGACGTTGCTGACCAACCTGGCGACGACGTCGCAGATCCTGGCCGACAACCGCCAGAAGGCGGTCAACGCCGTTCAGCAGCTGAGCCGGCTGGCCGCCGTGCAGAACGACGTGCTCGACAAGTACCACCGGAATCTCGACACGCAGATCAAGCAGGTCGACGCCATTCTCGCCGTGGCCGCCACCCAGACCCAGCAACTGGGCACGGTCGTCGACTTCCTCAACCAGTTCGTCTACGCGTTGCCCAAGGCCATCCCGCAGGATTTCACGCAGGTCTACATGTGGGCCATCCCGTGCCAGCAGGACTCGAGAAGCGCGGGGCACTGTTGATGGAAAGCACGAACGGCTGATGAACAAGCGCACGCTCGCGAACCTGGGGGTTTTCCTCGGCGTCGGCTTGCTGTTCGTCGTTTGGGCGGCCACCAGCCTGTTGAAGGTGGACGCCATCAACCACCCGTACGTCGTGAAGGCCGAGTTCTCGAACGCGGTCGGCCTGCTGCCTGGGTCGGAAGTCGATTACCTGGGCGTCACCTACGGCACGGTGTCCTCGGTCGAGCGCATCGACGGTGGCGTGCGGGTGACGATGAAGATCGACAACAGCAAGAAGATCCCGGACAACTCCAGCGCCAACATCTTCCGCAAGTCGGCTCTCGGCGAGCAGTACATCGAGTTCGACCCGCCCCCGGGCTACACGAACGGCGGGCCGTACTACGTCAAGGACGCCGTCGTCCCGATGTCGCGCACGACCGTCCCGCTCGAGTTCTCGGAGCTTCTGCGCTCGGCCAGCCGGCTCGTGAGCGCAATTCCCCCTGACGCCCTCAACACCCTCGTCCACGAGGCGGCGGTCGGGGTGAACGGCCGCGTCGACTCGCTACGCGGTCTGGCGGACTCGGGCGACAAACTCAGTCAGATGCTGGTCCAGCGCACGGCGGCGCTCGACCGCCTGGCCACCAACAACACCCGCCTCACGCACGTGTTCACTGAGCACAGTGACTCCCTCGCGCAGTCGGTGAGCGACCTGCGCCAGGTGGCCCAGACATTGAAGGACGCGCGGGGCGATACGACGATCCTGCTCCAGAAGGGCTCGCAGCTGCTCGGCACAGCCGCCGACCTGGTCGCGGCGCACAAGGCCGACCTCGACTGCGACCTAAAGACCCTCGAGCTGGTCACCGACGTCACGACGACCGACCACAACCTGCAGGGCCTGCAGACGGTCCTTACCGGGGCGCCCGTTGCCTTTGGTGACCTTTGGGACGCGTCTGATGTCGACCCGATCCCCGGCTACCCGGCAGATCCAATCTCGCCGGTCAAGCGTTGGGTCCGGGTCGGGTTCGTGGTCAATCCCGGTTACAACCAGGCGCCTCAATTCGCGCCCCCGCATGTGTTGCCTCCGGTGGCGCAGGTACCAGCGTGCGTGTCGCCGTTGCACGCCGCCGCTCCCGACTACGTCCCCGCGTCGGCGACCGGTCCGAGCGCCGTGCTGGCGACGACCGGCGGCACCGCCGCCGCAGGCATCGCCCTTGCCCTGATGGCCGCCGCCCTGGTCCTGTGGGAGACCCTCAAGGGCGTACCCTCGAAATCGTGAGCGACACCGCGTCGGATACCGACGCACCAACACCCGAGCCGACCCAGACCGACGAACCGCCGGTTGTCGAGGAGTCGGCGCCCGAGGAGTCGGCGCCCGAGGAGTCGGCGCCCGAGCAACAGCCCGAAGAATCCGAGCCGAAGACCTACAGCCGCACGGCGTTTCGGGCCGCGGCGGCGCTGGCCGTGGTGTTCTTCGTCGGCACGATCGTGGCGCTCGTCTTCGCGGCGCAGCAGCACCGCCAACTGCAGCAGAGCAAGGACGAGCGGGCGGGCGTCGAGCAGGTGGCGTCCCGCTTCGCCAGCGCCGTTCTGACGTACGACTACCGCGACCTGGACAAGACCAAGCAGTCCGTGCTGGCCCTGTCCGCCGGCAAGTTCCGAACTGACTACGAGCAGAACTTCGGCGGTTTGTCTGCCTTGTTCACGACGACCAAGGGACAGTCGACGGCGACGGTCAAGGATGTGTTCGTGAGCGCCATCCAGCACGACACCGCGACCGCGATCGTCGTTCTCGACGAGCGGGGGCAGGGAACGTCTGGGCAGCGCCTCAACGTCGACTGGTACCTGCGCCTGAGCCTGGTGAAGGTCAAGGGCGACTGGCGGGTCGACGACCTCATCAACCTCAACTTCGCTGGTCAGGGGGCCTCGCCCGTTCCGACGCCCACCCCGCCCACCACGGTGCCCCCGAAGTAGTTCTGCCAGCCCGATATGCTCCCGGCCCGCTAACGGGCGACAGGGACGCGGAATGGCCGACGAAGACAACGAAGAAGAGTTCGAAGAAGAGGAGCCCGAGGATCTCGACGAGGAGGACCTAGAGGCCCTCAGCGAGGACGAGGAACTACTCGAGGACGACGATGACGATGATGTCGTCGTCGCGGACGACGAACTTCTCGAGGAGGAGGAAGAGGAAGCGGAGGTCGCGGGGGCCAAGGGCGCCAAGGGTGCCAAGGCAGCCAAGCCCGCGGCCGACGAAGAGGACGAGGATGAAGACGACGAGGAGATCCTCGACGCCGACGATGTAGAGGCCAGCCTCGACGTCATCCTCAAGGACCGCATCGCCGTCGAAGACGACGAGGAAGACGAGGAGGAGGAAGAGGAGGTCCCCGACCCCGAGGAGCGGGCCGAGGGCGCGACAAAGGTCGCACCCAAACGCCCCGACGAGTTCGTGTGTCAGTCCTGCTTCCTCGTCAAGCACCCCAGCCAGTTGGCGGACTCCAAGAAAATGCTCTGCCGAGACTGTGTGTAGGGTCCCGGCGTGCCTTATCGCAACGTCGTTGTAGGTACCGACGGCTCAGAGACCGCAGAGCTCGCCGTCCGTCACGCCGCGGACTTGGCGAAGGCGTTCGGGGCTCGTCTCACCGTTGTGACGGCATTCACACCCCGACCCGAGGAAGAGGCCAAGCGCCTCCAACAGGCTCCCGAGGACGTGCGCTGGGCGATCACCGACGCGACCAGCGCCGACGAGCGGGCCCGGCGGGCCCGCAGCATCGCCAAGGAGATCGGTGTCGAGGACGTGGTGCTGCGGGTGGACAGTGGCGACCCGGCCGCATTGCTGATCGACGCGGCAGACGACTCTGGCGCCGACGTGATCGTCGTGGGGTCGAAGGGAATGACGTCAGCGAAGCGGTTCGTGCTCGGCAGCGTGCCCAACAAGGTTTCTCACCACGCTCCTTGCGACGTGGTGATCGTCCACACCGCGGCGTAGTCGAAGCGACCGAGCCATCGGCAGGGATTTCCCCTGTCTCGCCCGGACGGGAGAAGATCGAGACGTGAGCGACCACAAGAACCCCATCGATCAGGCCCTTGACGTCTTCGTCTTCGCGCCGCTCGGCCTCCTGTTCTCCGCCCGGGAGACGATCCCGCAGCTGGCCGAGAAGGGGCGCCAATACGTGGCCGCCGCCCGGGTGATGGGGGACTTCGCGTTGGGTCAGGGGCGCGAGCAGGCCGAAAAGGTGGTGCGCCAGGCGAGCGACCAGGCGGGCCAGACGCTGTCGATCGTCGGCGGCCTGACCGCCCGGCGTCCGAGCCCGCCGCCCCCGAGCCCGCCGCCCCCTAGGGCGCCCGCCACGGCGCCGGCGACACCACCCCCGCCCCCGCCACCCCCGTCCCCTGCGCCCGAGGCCGAGACGGTACGAGCCGAGGCGAGCGCGGAGGTGGGTGGCAACGGGCAGGTCCCGGCGCCCAGCGTCGAGAGCCTGGCCATCCCCGGCTACGACACGCTCTCGGCGTCGCAGGTCGTGCAGCGCCTGGGCGGGTTGTCGGCCGACGAGCTGGAGGCCGTGCGCGCCTACGAGGAGTCGAGCCGCAAGCGCAAGACGATCTTGGCGCGCGTGCAGCAGCTCCAGACGGGGAGCTGAGTGGAGGGCGTCCGCCCCGCTACTGAAGACGATCTGGCTCGCCTCGCCGAGCTGGCCCGAGCCGCGATCGCCGAGCTCACGCCGATGAAGGGTGGCGGGGTGTGGGCGGCGCGCGAAGCGCGGCCCGAGCCGGTGGAAGAGAGCCTCAAGGCGTCGCTGACCGACGATCACACGCGGGTTGTCGTCGGCACCATCGACGACGTGCCGATCGGCTATGCCGCCGTCCACGTGGAGGTGCTCAACGACGGGTCGCGGCTGGGTGTCATCGACGACATCTTCGTGGAGGAAGGGGCGCGCGAGGTCGGCGTGGGCGAGGCCATGATGGACGACCTGGTGACGTGGTGTACGGCGCAGGGATGCTCAGGTATGGACGCGCTGGCGCTGCCCGGTCACCGCTCGGCGAAGAACTTCTTCGAGGAGTCGGGGTTCACGGCGCGCAAGCTCGTGATGCACCACCGCCTGGGCGAACGGCGGAGCCGGTGACCGTCGGATTGGAGAGCCACGGCACGCCGCGGCCGGAGGTCGCGGTCGGCGCCATCGCGGTCGATGCTGACCGCCTCCTGCTCGTGCGCCGCGGGCACGGTCCGGCCGCAGGGCTCTGGTCGGTGCCAGGCGGGCGGGTGGAGCCCGGCGAGATGCTCGTTGAAGCAGTGGTCCGCGAACTGGCCGAGGAGACGGGTCTCGAAGGCGTCGCCGACCGCTTCGTAGGCTGGGTGGAGCGCATCGGCGACGGATACCACTACGTCATCCTCGACTTCGCGGTGACCGTCCTCGACCCGAGGGATCCCGTGGCCGGCGCCGACGCGGCCGAGGCCGCGTGGGTGCCGCTCGAGGAAGTCGTCGACCGCGGGCTGGTCGATGGACTGGCCGAGTTCCTGCACGAACACGGCATCCTCCGGGTTATCGCAACCGACTAGCGGCCTTTCCACTCCGGGGCGCGCTTTTCGACGAAGGCGCGCGGGCCTTCGGCGAAGTCCTCGCTGCGGACGATCTCTGCGAACGCCTCGTCGGTGAGTCGCCAGCCGACGTCGTCGCCCTCACCCGCTGACCCGAGCACGACGCGCCGCGTGGCCCAGACCGCGAGGGGCGCGTTGGCGCAGATGCGCTCGGCCAGTGCCACCGCCTTGTCGAGCGCGGCGCCGGGGTCGACGAGCTCGTTGACGAGGCCGAGGCTGTAGGCCCGCTCGGCGTCGATGGGGTCACCGGTGAGGGCGATCTCGAGAGCGACGTTACGGGGCAGCGCCCGGGGGAGACGGAACAACCCGCCCGCGGCGGCGACCAGCGAACGCTTGACCTCGGGCAGACCGAACGCCGCCTGTCGGGACGCGACGATCATGTCGCAGGCGAGGGCGATCTCACAGCCGCCGGCGAGGGCCGGGCCGTCGACCGCGGCAACGATCGGCTTGCGCCGTTCCCGCCGGGCGATGCCGGCGAAGCCACCTCGCTCGGTCAGCAGATCTTGCGGACGCCCCGCGGCGATGACCTTGAGGTCGGCGCCGGCCGAGAAGACGGGCCCGGTCCCGGCGACGACCCCGGCCCACAGGTCGGCGTCGTCCTCGAGGCGGTCGATGCCGGCCTCCATCGCTTGGGCGACGTCGCCGTTGACCGCGTTGCGAGCCTCGGGCCGGTTGATGGTCAGGACGGCGACCCGCCCCCTCGTGTCGAACTCGACGGTCATGCGCTCTCGGATTCGGGTTGCGATTCAGGTTGCGATTCGGGTTGCGGTTCCGGTTGAGGTTCTGGCGGTGCCTCCGGTCCGGGTTCCGCGGCGCCGGCCGGCGCGGGCGGCGGTGGGGGAGTGGGGCGGGGTGCCGGCGGCGGAGGCGGCGGCTTGGGAGGACGGGCGCCGGACGGCTTGGCCTCGATGCCCAGGAGGGGCGCCAGCGCGGGGACCCGCCCGGCGGCCTGACGGGCAGTCTTCAGAAAATCCTCGCCCGGTTCGGCGGGGAGCGCGGCGGGCTTGACCGACGAGCGCACCGGCGACGCGACCACCGCGTCCAACACGGCCGCCCATCGGTCGGGCGCGGCGTCGGCGCCCATCGCCGCCCCGGCGGCGTCGCTCAGCCGGCCCGCCAGCTCGGCGGGCACGCGGGCTCCTGGCTCGGGCGGGCGTCCGCTGATCCGGAGGGCCCGAACGACCCGGCCGTCGTCGAGGGCGGACGTCACCTCTTCCACCCATGCCTGTCGCTCTGCGGCGCTGCGACGCTCGAGGGCGTCGCGAAGCTTGCCCGCCAGCTCCCGACTGTCGGCGTCACGTGCGACGGTGTCGGCACCGGCCACGACGGCCCGCAGGTCGCGCAAGCTCACCTCGTCGGCTTGGCCCACGGCCGCTTCGGCGCGGTCCCGCCATTCGGCCGCCTTCAAGCGTGGAAGCAGTTCCTCGGAGAGCGTGACGATGGCCTCGGCGTTGATCTCGGGATCTCCGGCGCTCTTCGCCTTGTCGTTCTGGGTCTGCAGCGCCTGGCGCACGGCCGGGATGCCGCCCTTCAGCAGCTGCTCGGCGACCGGGACCTGCTCGGGCGGGAGGGTAGCGATGAGCGCGTCGCGGTGGGCGCGCCCGGCGTGCAGGCGCTTGGGGCGAGGCCGGGCCGGACGCTCTTCCGCACTCGCGGCCGGACGCGGGGTGCCGCGACGAGCGCTGTCGCGTCCAGTCGGTCGCGCCGGGCGATCATCACGGCGGGGCGGGCGCTCCCCACGCTCACCGCGCTCGCCACGGGATGGGCGGCGACCCTCGGGCCGTCCTCGCCGATCCCCGCGGTCCCCGCGGTCGGCGCGGCCGGTGACCGACGCGCTGACGAGCGGACCTTCGGGCTTGGCGATCATCTCGATGCGGTCGGGTTCACGCGACTTGGTCTTCGGTGGCAGCACCGACGTCACGTTGATGCCGTCGATGTTCTGGTCGGCGTCGGCGCGCAGCACGTCGCCGACCTTTGCGCCGGTGGGCAGCAGCGCACCGTCGAGCACTCCCTTGGGCTGGCGGGCGCCCGCGGCGCGCCACGTCCAGGTGCCGTCGCCGCGCGAACTGGTGAGCTCGATCTCGAGCCGGACCGCCACGGTGAAAACCTAGTCGGCTGTTCGCGCCTGCTCGCCCGCCAGCCACGCCGCCTCCTCGCGGCCGAGCTCGGTGGCGGGCGGCTCGTTGACCCACGGCCAGATCTCATCCGATATGGCGCGCCACGGCGCCTTGCCGCGGAGCTGACCGAGTACGGCGTAGAGGCCGAGGTTGATGCGCTGCAGGATCACGTAGGCCGGGGGCACGTTGCCCGAGCGCTGGATGCCGGGGTTGCCGGCGCCGTCCAGCTGGAACAGCTTGCGGGCTGTCTGTGACGCGTACGTCTCATCGAGCACGCCTGAACGATCGTCCAACACGAAGTGATAGAAGTGCTGGAAGAAGCCGACGACTTCGTCGTCGCTCATCTCGGAGTCCCGCTGCAGAAACCCGGCGTCCTCGAGCGTCCGGCGGAATTCCGCCGGGTCGGGGTCGAGGACGATCGTCTCGATCAGCCGCTGCAGCGGGTAGACCTCCTCAGGGGAGAAGTACTTCACCAAGCCGAAGTCGAGGAAGGTGACGCGTCCGCCGGGCCGGAACAAGTAGTTGCCGGGATGAGGGTCACCGTTGAAGGTGTGAAGCCGCCACATGCTGCGGATGACGAAGCGGTAGATCGCCTCGGCCGCGAGGTCGCGCTCCTCCTGGCTCCAACCCTCGACCTCCTCGAACCGGACTCCGTCCGCCAACTCGCTGGTGAACACGCGCGTGCTGCAGTAGTCGTCGAAGACGGCGGGGATGTGGATGAACGGGTGACCGGCGTAGGCCTCGGCAAAGAAGCGCTGATTCCTCGCCTCTAACCGGTAGTCGAGCTCTTCGACCAGACGGGTACGGACCTCCTCGACGATGGGGCCGGTGTCCATGCCGGGGAACATCATCTTCATGCCCGAGAAAAGCATGCCGGCGTTGTCGAGGTCGGCCCTGATGGCCTGGTCGACGCCGGGATACTGAACCTTCACCGCGACGGCGTCGCCCTCACGGGTGATGGCGCGGTGCACCTGCCCGATGGAGGCGGCGGCGATGGGCACCGGGTCCCACTCGGCAAAGACCGCTTCCGGGGATGCGCCGAGCTCGCGCTCGATCACGCCCGCCGCCAGTTCGGCGCTCATCGGCGGCGCGTCTTGCTGCAGCTGCGCCAACGCCTCGCGCAGCGGCTCCGGAAGCCCGTCGTCCAGATAGCTGAGCATCTGGCCGACCTTCATCAAGGCGCCCTTCATGTTCCCCAGGGTTTGCGCCACCTGCTCGGCGGTGCGCATCTGATGTTCGAGGTCGAGCTCGGCCCGGCGGGGTTCGGACGCGAAGGCGCGCCGCGCTTGATGCACCGCGTACGACGTGCCCACCTTGGCGCCGAGTCCGGCGACGCGGGCGTTGCGGGCGGCGCGCCCGGTGTAGTGGACGGGCGCCACGGAGTCGGGACTGTTGCGGCGGCGCGCGATTGCCCACGCGGCCAGCCCCGCCGCCCCTCCGAGGAGGGCGGCGCGCCTGGCGTTGCTCACGCGACGGGCTCCTCCTGCCGGAACGTCCGGCGGTAGGCAGTGGGGGAGGTGCGCACCATGCGGTTGAAATGCTGCCGCAACGCGGCCGGCGAACCGAAACCCGCGAGCTCTGCCACGCGGTCAACCGGCTCGTCGGTGGTCTCGAGCAGGCGCTGGGCGAGGAGCACGCGCTGGCGCAGCACCCACTGCATCGGCGTCGTTCCCGTGGTGGCGCGAAAGCGCCGGGCGAACGTGCGCGGGCTCATGGCGCTGCGATGGGCGAGATCCTCGACGGTGAGCGGCTCGCCGAGGTGCTCTTGCAGCCAGGCCATCGTCTCGCCGAACAGGTCGGCGCCGGGGCCGTCGGGCATCGGGTCGTCCACGTACTGGGCCTGTCCGCCGTCGCGGTGGGGCGGCACGACCATGCGCCGGGCGACGGCGTTGGCCACATCGGCGCCGAAGTCGTTGCGGACAACGTGCAGGCACAGGTCGATGCCCGCGGCGGTGCCCGCCGAGGTCAGTACGTCGCCCTCGTCGACGTAGAGGACGCCGGGATCCAGTTTCACGGCGGGAAACTGGGCCGCGAACTCCTCGGCGTATGCCCAGTGCGTTGTGGCCCGGCGACCGTCGAGTAACCCGGCCTCGGCCAGCACGAACGCGCCAGTGCAGAAGGACATGATGCGCGCCCCGCGTCGATGAGCGGTCCGCAACGCCTCGTGGAGCGCGGTCTGATGCTCGGCTGGGCCCTTGAAGCGAGCAGGAATGACGATGGTGTCAGCCCTACGCAAGTCGGCGAGGCCGTATGGCGTGTTGATCTCGAAGCCGACCTCGCTCTTCACCGGCCGGCCCTCGACCGCGACCACCATGAAGCGATACCACGGCACGCCGAGGTCGGAGCGGTCGAACCCGAACACCTCGCATGCGACCGAGAGCTCGAACGGGGAGACGCAGTCGAAGGCGAGCGCGGCGACCGTATGTCGACGGGGCATTGGCAGGATCTTAGCGCTGATCGGTGATCCTGCCAATGGCAGGATCCTGATGATCAGCGGCAATCCTGCCACTCGTCATCTCACACGGACGGACGCAGGATCGTTGTATGAGCATGTTCGCCGTCTGGTGCGAGAAGCACCGATCCCGGGTCCTCCTGAGCAGCTCGTCGATTCTGTCGTTGGGTAACGGTCCCGACGGACCGGCCGTCCGGTGGCGCTGCACGTGCGGCCACGAGGGCGTGTGGTGGGCCTGGGGGACCGAGGAGGCGCGGGCATGCACCCCTTGACGTCGGCCGAACTGGCATCGGCCCGCGCCGGTGACCTGCGCCGCGCCGCTGCGGCGCGGCAATGGGTGCGCCGGTTGCCTCGGCGACGGCGGCCGTGGGCGAGGTCAGCCCGGGGGAGCGAAGAACTCCAGGGCGATGTTGTCAGGATCCCGGAACGACAGCCCCGACCCGTAGGGCGCGTCGACGATGCCACCGTGCTTGATGCCGAGGTCGTCTAGGCGCTTCTCCCACTGCTCCAGCTCGGCGCGGTTCGCGCAATGGAACGAGATGTGATCGAGGCCCGGCCGGTGCTCCTCGAATGGCTCGGTGCTCTCGAGCTTCGGGAACTGGTGGATGCCGATGATCGTGCCGTTGCCGAGCATCCAGACCACGTGGTGGAAGGTCCCGGTGTCCTCGTCCATGACCGGATCTGAGCCAAACAGCTGCTGATACCACGGGCGGCTCACATTCAGGTCCTTCACGGTCACCGCGACGTGCCCCAGCGCGGGAAAGTCCGCCATTGTTCCATCCCCCTTGTCGGTAATTGTGGGAAGAGTAGCTACGCGAGATCTACGCCGCTCGCCTCCCGAGGGACTGGAACAGTGACGGAAATCACCGTCCACTGTCGCCCGCGGAACCGAAGCCAGTTCAGCCACGCCCGGCTGATCATCCAAACCAACAGCCCGGCCCAGATGCACGCGATGCCGAGGCTGTGCCAGGCGAGCACGGCGGCGGCGAACGGCAGGAACACGAAGAGGCTGGCGACCGTCACCCACTTCACGTACGCGAAGTCGGCCCCACCCATGAGAACGCCGTCGAGCACGAAGGTCGCCGCGCCCGGGAGCTGCATGACACCGACGAACAGGAGGGCGACCGTCGCCTTGTCGACGACATTGGGGTCGCTGGTAAAGACGTGGGGCAGCAGGGGAGAGGTGACTACCACTGCCACGCACAGCACGTTGCCGGCCATGAAGCCGAGCCGGAGGGCGCGTCTCGACGTCGTGCGGGCGCCGTCCACGTCGGCCGCTCCCAACTGCGTTCCCACGATCGCCTGAACCGACAGCGCGAGCGCGTCCATTACGAGGGCCAGGAAGATGAACATTTGGTAGGCGATCTGATGGGCCGCAAGAGTGGTCGGGCCCACGCGCGCTGCCACTGCCGTAGCGATGGCGAGGGCCGCGAGCAGGGCCCCCGTGCGGATGACGAGGTGGCCGCCGACCCGGAGGAGGATGCGCATCTCCGAAACGATCGGGCGCAGGCGGGCGCCGGCCCCTGACACCAGTCGCCCGATGATGCCGAGGAACCAGGCCGCGGCGAGGAGCTGGGCGATGACCGTTCCCCACGCCGAGCCGGCGATCCCCCAATGGAACCGGTAGACGAACAGCAGCTCGAGCACGACGTTCAGCACGTTGGCGACGAGCACGACGAGGAACGGTGTCTTCGTGTCCGAGAGGCCCCGCAGGTGGCCTTGGCCGACGACCGCGATCAGGACGGCGGGCATCCCGATGGCGCTGATCCGCAGGTAGGTCACCGCCTGGTCCAGGATGGCGCCGGTGCCTCCCAGGGCTGTGGCGAGGGGCCGGGCCAGGGTGGCCACACCCACGGCGGCGCTGACGCCGAGGGCGATTCCCAGCCAGAGGGCCTGGGTCGCGGATGCGGCCGCACCCTGGCGGTCCTGTCGTCCGGTCAGGAAGGCCACGCGGGCGGTCGTCCCCCACTGGAGGAAGTTGCAGGCCCAGAGAACGGTGTTCAGCACCGTGCCCGCGAGAGCGAGGGCGCCCAGCGATGTCGTCCCGAGGTGGCCGACGATCGCCGTGTCGGCGAGGACGTACAGGGGCTCGACGGCGAGGGTCCCCAGCGCGGGGATCGCGAGGGCGAGGATGCGGCGGTCGACAGGGTCAAGCGGGCCCAGGCGTCTCACAGCGGTTCCGGGCCCTACAGGACGACGGTCAGAACGGCGGCCGCGAACGAGCCGACCAGCGCCACGCCGCCCAAGAATCGCCGCGTGGAAGGCGAGAACCCCGACCCGTAGCCACCGCTGTACCGGGGCGTGTCGGCCGAGTGGGTCAGGGCCCACCAGCCGTCGAAGGCGATGAACAGAAGCGCCACAACGAGCAAAAGGCGGGAGGCAGGGGTCATTCCCCTCCCAGTATCCGAGCGTGAACCCCTTTGGGCAACCGCCCATAATCTTCGTTACGTAAAGTTACGTAGACACGACGGCGACGCTCTCAGATCCCCGTTCTCGGGGTGGATAACGGCCTCACAGACCCTTATCCATCCCGAGAACGAGAGGGGCCGTGCGCCGGACGTGCGTAGCGTTGCGGAATGCGCGCCTATCTCGTTCGCCACGGCGAGGCGAAGAGTCCCGAAGCCGATCCGGAGCGTCGGCTCACCGATGCCGGTGCCGATCGGGTGCGGCGTGTCGCCACGCACGCGGTCGCCGACCTCGAGGTCCGGCCCGCACGGATCTTCCACTCGGACAAGGCGCGGGCCCGTCAGACGGCTGAGATCTGGGGCGAGTTGGTAGGCGTTCCAGTCGAGCAGGCCGACGGCTTGGCGCCGAACGACGACCCCGTGAGGTGGGCCACCCGACTCGAGACCGAGAGCGACGAGGTGATGCTCGTCGGCCATCTCCCCCACATCGAGCGCCTCGTCGGCCTGCTGGTCGCCGGAGAACCCGACCGAACGCTGGTCGGCTTCCCGGCGGGCGCCCTCGTCGTCCTCGACCGCAGCGACGACGGCTGGAGGGTCGGTGGCGGACCATATACGTAGAGGCGCGTTCCCCGGGTCGTTCAACCCGCTGACCGTGGGGCACCTGGCCGTGGCAGAGGCCGCTCGCAACGAGTGCCGCCTCGACCGCGTGGACCTCATCGTCTCCCGTGTCGCCCTGGCCAAAGAGGACGTCCAGCGGCCCCGCCTCGAAGACCGGCTCGCCGTCCTGCGCGCCGCGGCTGCGTCGCGGCCCTGGCTGGGGGTCGTCGCTACCGACCAACAGCTGATCGCGGACGTCGCCGCTGGCTACGACGTCGTCATCATGGGCGCCGACAAGTGGGCCCAGGTCGTCGACTTGGCGTTCTACGGCGGCTCGGCGGAGGCGAGGGACGCAGCGTTGGCTCGACTCCCGGCCATCGCGCTGGCGCCCCGCCCACCATTCGATATCCCCGCGGACGCGGTCGTCCTCGACGTCAATCACGAGGCCTCGTCAACCGCAGTGCGGAACGGCCGCACCGACTGGATGGCGCCCGAGGCCGCCGAGTTCGACCGCGTGTCGGGCGCGTGGTCCGATCCCGCGAGGTACGACGCTTGGCTGCAGGACCGGACGAGGACATGACGTCGGCTCCGCCGGACGACATCGAAGCCGTCGCTGATGCCCATCGCAGGCTCATCGAGCGAATCCGGGACCTCTCCGACGACGAGGCCCGCAAGCCCAGCCTGCTGCCGGACTGGAGCGTCGGCCACGTCCTGACACACCTGGCGCGGAATGCCGACAGCCACGTCCGCCGAGCAGACGCAGCTGTCGCCGGCGTCGTGGTTGACCAGTACCCGGGTGGATACGACTCCAGAGCCGCCGAGATCGAGGCGGGCGCGTCCCGACCCGCCTCGGA
>DASZJL010000095.1:0-9472 GCA_035948135.1 Acidimicrobiales bacterium
AACGTGATCCCCTTGCCCACGAGCGCGACGGTGCCGCGCGCGCCAGGCGGGTCGTAGACGAGCTCGATGAGGCGGGGCGGCTGGTCGGAGCCCTGCGCGACACCCTGCAGGCCGCCCAGGCCCTCGTTGGCGATTGCCACCTCGTCGAGCACGGTGATGCCCAGGCCTTCGCGCTCGGCGATCTCGGTGGCGACCTCGGCCAGGCGAGTGGGCGTCATCGCCCCCGCGGGCTCGTTGACGAGGTCGCGGGCGAGCGACACGGCCTCGGCGATGCGCGCGCCGCGGTCGGCGCCGGTCTGCACCTTCGCGCCGCGGCCGACGATGACGAGCGACTCGAGCTTCGACGGCTTGGCCTCGCTCTTGTACTTCGTGAAGCGGTAGGCGGCGAGAACGGCCCCCTCGACCAACGCCTCGGCCGCGACGCCCTTGTCGAGCTCGCCGGCGGCGTCGACGACGGCGAGCGCGGCGCGCTCGTCGTTCCACGCCGCCTTGGCGAATGCCGCCCCTGCCCGCCGGAACGTCTCGACATTCACGTCCTCGGGGTTGCCCATGCCAATGGCGACGACCGTGCTGCCGTCGTCGGCGGGCACCGCGCATGCCTCGCCCACCTTGCCCTCGAAGCCGCGCTCGGCGAGGTACGAGACGTCGAGCTCGACAGCCGCCTTGTCGGGCTGGCGGCGGCCCGCGAAGACCGGCACGCCCAGCACCTGGACGTCGTCGGGGACCTGGGCGGACACGGTGACGTCGATCGCCATCATTGCTTCCTCTCGCGTGCGGGCATGAACTGTCCCTCCTGCCAGCGGGCCATGGTCCACAGCAGGTCGGACAGGCGGTTCAGGTAGGGGACGACCTGGCAGTCGCCGGCGGCCGCGACCAGGGCCCGGCGCTCGGCCTTGCGGACGGCGGTGCGGGCCACGTCGAGGAGCGCCGAGAGGCGGTTCTGCCCGGGGACGACGAACTCGGTGGGCGCGTCGAACCGCGAGGTGAGGTCGTCGATGATCGGCTCGAGCCCGTCGACCATCTCCGACGTCACCAGGCTGACGCCGGGGTCGAGCTTCGTCCTGTTTTCGGGCGCAGTGGCCAGCTCGGCCATGACGACCCACAGGTCGCGCTCGAGGCGTACGAGCAGGACGTCGAGCTCAGAACCCTCGCCGGTCTCGGCCCGGGCCACACCCAATGCTGCTTGGGCCTCGTCGACGGCGCCGTATGCCTCCGGCGCCGGGTCGTCTTTGCGCACCCGTCCGCCGAAGAGCAGCCCAGTCGTACCGTCGTCCCCTTTGCGCGTGTAGATCTTCAAGCGGGCGAAGCCTACTTATGCCTCGCCAGTAGCCTGGGGGCCAGCATGCATCCCTATCTCGAAGCGGCGCGCGAGCGCGTCGTCGTCTACGACGGCGCCACCGGCACCAACCTGCAGATGCGCGACCTCACCGCCGATGACTTCGGCGGGCCTGCGCTCGAGGGTTGCAACGAGAACCTGGTCGACACCCGGCCCGACGTGGTCGCCGACCTCCACCGCTCGTTCTTCGAGGTGGGGTCCGACGTCGTCGAGACCGACACGTTCGGCGCCTTCTCGGTGGTGCTGGCGGAGTACGGCATCGCCGACCGCGCCCACGAACTGAACGTCAAGGCCGCCCAGATCGCCAAGGAAGTGGCCTCGGGTTACGGCGGCTGGGTGGCGGGTTCGATGGGGCCTGGCACCAAGCTGCCCTCGCTGGGCCAGATCCGCTTCGCCGACCTGCGCGACGCCTACGAGGAGCAGGCCCGAGGCCTACTCGAGGGCGGTGTCGACCTCTTCCTCGTCGAGACCTGTTACGACCTGTTGCAGGCGAAGGCGGCGATGATCGCCTGCCGGCGGGCGATGGCGGCGGTCGGGCGCGAGGTGCCGCTGCAGGTGCAGGTGACGATGGAGACCACCGGCCGGATGCTGGTCGGCACCGAGATCGGCGCCGCATTGACGTCGCTGGCGGCGCTGCGTCCCGATGTGTTCGGCCTCAACTGCGCCACCGGCCCGGTGGAGATGGGCGAGCACCTGCGCCACCTCTCCCAGTACTGCCCGGTGCCGATCTCGTGCCTGCCCAACGCCGGCCTTCCGTCGGTCGTCGACGGCAAGACCCACTACGACCTCACGCCCGAGCAACTGGCCGACCACCACGCCCGCTTCGTCACCGAGTTCGGCGTGTCGATCGTCGGCGGCTGCTGCGGCACAACGCCCGAGCACCTGCGCCAGGTCGTCGAGCGCGTGCGTTCGCTGACCCCGGCCTCGCGCTCGATCGTCGACGAGCCGGGTGCGGCATCGATCTACTCCGCGGTCCCCTTCCACCAGGACACGTCGTTCCTCGTCATCGGCGAGCGCACCAACGCCAACGGCTCGAAGAAGTTCCGTGAGGCGATGCTCGAGTCCGACTGGGACACGTGCCTGGCTATGGCCCGCGAGCAGGTGAAGGAGGGCGCCCACATCCTCGACGTGTGCGTCGACTACGTGGGCCGCGACGGCGCCGTCGACATGGACGAGGTCGCGTCTCGGTTCGCCACCCAGGTGAGCGCCCCGCTCGTCATGGACTCCACCGAGTCGCCGGTGCTGGAAGCGGGGCTGCAGTGGATCGGCGGCCGCGCCATCCTCAACTCCGCCAACCTCGAGGACGGCGAAGGCCAGGGCACGCGGTTCGACCGGGTGATGCACCTGGCGCGCGAGTACGGCGCGGCAGTGATCTGCCTCTTGATCGACGAGCAGGGCCAGGCGCGCGACGTCGAGTGGAAGCTGCGGGTGGCGCACCGCATCCACGACCTGGCCGTCAATCGCTACGGCCTCGCGCCGTCTGACCTGATCTTCGACGCGCTCACGTTCCCGCTCTCGACCGGCGACGGGGATCTACGGGGCGACGGTATGGCCACCATGGACGCCATCCGCCGCATCAAGGCCGAGCTGCCAGGCGTCTACACGGTGCTGGGCGTCTCCAACGTGTCGTTCGGCCTGAAGCCCGCGGCCCGCCACGTCCTGAACTCGGTCTTTCTGCACGAGTGCGTGGAGGCCGGCCTCGACGCCGCCATCGTGCACGCGGCGCGCATCATGCCGCTGAACCGCATCGACGAGCACCAGCGTCAGGTGGCGCTCGACCTCGTGTACGACCGCCGCCGCGACGACTACGACCCCCTCCAGGAACTATTGGCGATCTTCGAGGACGTCGACGCCACGGCGATCGAGAAGGAGGACCGCAGCGGGTGGCCCGTCGAAGAGCGGCTCAAGCACCGCATCATCGACGGCGACCGCGACGGCCTCGAGGTCGACCTCGAAGAGGCGCTCTCCTCGCACTCGGCACTCGAGATCGTCAACGACGTGCTGTTGTCCGGGATGAAGGTGGTCGGTGAGCTCTTCGCCTCCGGCGAGATGCAGCTCCCGTTCGTGTTGCAGTCGGCCGAGTGCATGAAGGCTGCCGTGGCCTACCTCGAGCCCCACATGGAGAAGTCCGACCAGGGTGGCAAAGGGCGGGTCGTGCTGGGCACGGTCAAGGGCGACGTGCACGACATCGGCAAGAACCTGGTCGACATCATCCTCACCAACAACGGCTACGAGGTGCACAACCTCGGCATCAAGGTCCCCATCAGCGACCTGGTGGCGAAGGCCGAAGAGGTGTCGGCCGACGCGATCGGCATGAGCGGGCTCCTGGTCAAGAGCACGCTGATCATGCGCGACAACCTGGAGGAGCTGAACCAGCGCAACCTGTCGAGCATCCCGGTCATGCTCGGCGGCGCCGCCCTGACGCGGTCCTACGTCGAGCACGACCTGCGCCAGGTGTACGAGGGTCGGCTGTTCTACGGCAAGGACGCCTTCGAAGGACTGCGCACGATGGACCGGCTCATGGAGATCAAGAAGTCGGGGGTCGACGATCCCGAGTTCGGTCACGAGCTCAGCGGGCGCAGCATCGCCCGGCGGCGCGCCGACGAAGCCGACGAGCCCACCGACATCCCGGCCCGGTCGCCGGAGGTCGAGACCGACAACCAGATCTTCGTGCCACCGTTCCTCGGGTCGCGCGTCGTCAAGGGCATCGCCGTCGACGACGTCGCCGCCTACATCAACGAGACCGCGCTGTTCCGCAACCAGTGGCAGTACCGGCCGGAGAAGGGCGAGAACGACGAGGAGTTCAAGACCCGCATCCGGGCGACGCTGCGTGAGGAGCTCGACAAGGCGAGGGCGAGCGGCGTGCTCGTGCCCCAGGTCGTCTACGGCTACTTCGCCGCGAATGGCGACGGCAACGACGTCGTGGTGTGGAAGGACGAGACGCGGACGGCCGAGTGGCTGCGCTTCCCGTTCCCGCGCCAAAAGCAGGCGCCCTACCTCTGCATCGCCGACTTCTTCCGTCCCGTCGACAGCGGCGAGACCGACTACGCCGCCTTCTCGATCGTCACCATGGGCGGTGCCGTGTCCGAGGCGACGGCCGAGCTCTTCGCCGCCGACCGCTACCAGGAGTACCTGAAGCTGCACGGTCTCGGTGTGGAGATGGCCGAGGCGCTGGCCGAGTACTGGCACCGGCGCATCCGCGAGGAGTGGGGGTTCGTGGGCGAGGACGGGCCCACGCTCACCGGGCTGTTCCGCCAGCAGTACCGGGGCGGGCGGTACTCGTGGGGTTATCCGGCGTGCCCTGACCTCGAGGACAACGCCAAGGTGGCCGAGCTGCTGGAGGCTGACCGCATCGGCGTGGCGGTGGGCGAGGAGACGGAGTGGCAGTACCAGCCCGAGCAGACGACGTCGGCCATCATCTGCCACCACCCCAAGGCCAAGTACTTCATTGCGCGGTAACGCGTAGATGGCGCGCATCACCGGTGTCGTGAAGGTGGACGGCGGCGTGCCTGCGCCGAACGCGTACGTGCAGCTTCGGGACAAGGACAACGAGTTCTGCGGGGAGACCCGCTGCGACGACGACGGCCGCTTCGTGCTCTACGCCGTCCCCGGCTCGTGGCTGCTCGTGGCGTGGCTGCCCGCCGGCGCCCGCACCAACGAGGTGCTCGAGATCGCCCGCGGCGATGTCGACGTCGAGCTCAGCCTGGAGGCACTCCCGGCCTAACCGGCGAGGATGGCGCGGGCCACCAAGTCCGTGCCGAACGCGGTGAGGATCGCCAGGTAGAGCAGCCCCGTCGCCGCCATCACCGCCGAGTAGGCGCGCTCCTTCAGGGCGGCTCTGGTGACGAAGCACAGGACGATCGTGGTCACCGCGCAGGCCACCCAGAACCACGCCAGGGTCCCGTCCCACCCGTCGTCGATGTGGCCGGTGAGGGCGTCGATCATCCCCGGCGGGATGAGCAGAAGGGCAACCTCGAACGGCCACACCCACATCGTCCATCGCACGAGTTCGAGCAACGGCTCCCGCCCCAGCCCCGGCTGCACGAGATACCAGTGGCCGAGGAGCATGGCGTCGCTCACCGCTCCGAGGAAGGCGGCCCCCGCCAGGGTGCGGGCGACCGACAGGGCGTCGTGCCCCCCACTCGCATGGAGCCCGGCAAAGACGAGCCCGACGGCACCGATGATCGGAGCGACGAGGTCCAACGCCGGCTCAAACTCGTTCTGGGGACGCTCCGGGGCGCTATGACCCCCCGCGGCGTCCCCAGAACGACCAGTGGAGGGGAGGCGGGCTGCGACCCGCTCCTCGCGGGCCCGTTCGCCGGCGACGCCGGCCTTGCGGCGGGCAATGGAGACGCCGAGGGCGACCAAGGCGGCGACGGCCGTGAGGGCGGAGCAGACGTCTCGGCCGGCCGAGCTGCCCAGGCCGATGCCGGCGGCGACGGCACCCAAGGCCATGGCCCCGTAGACGCCGCGCAGGAGCCAGCCGTAGCCGATGCCGACCTCACGGCGGCGGGTGGTGACCCACAGGAAGAGCAGGCCCCCCGTGGCCCACTGCAGCAGGACCGTCGCCGCGTCGAGCTGAATCACGAACGGTTAGAGCAGTCCAGTGGTAGCGCCGCCATCCACTTGGAGGGCGGCGCCGGTGATGAAGTTCGCCGGCTGCGAGCACAGGAAGGCGACCACCCGGCCGAAGTCGGCAGGGTCGCCCGCGCCGTCGATGTTGCCGCCTCCCAGCGCCTTAATGCGGTCGGTGGCGTGCGAACCAGGCGCGGCGGTGTTGATCGTGATGCCGTCCGGGAAGATGTCCTGGGCCGCGGTCTTGATCCACGCCCAGAGCGCGGTGCGGGCCACATTGGACAAGGCGAGCGTCGGGAGCGGCTGCTTCAGCGAGTACGACGTGATGCAGCAGATGCGGCCCCACTTGTTCAGCCGCATGTGTGGCACCGCCTCGCGTGCGAGGCGAATCGAGGTCGTCAGGTTGGCGTTCAGGGCGGTAGCCAACTGCTCGTCGTCGAACTCGAAGGCGCGCGTCGGCGGCGGGCCTCCGGCGTTGGGAACGAGGATGTCGATGGTGCCGAAGCGGTCGACGGTGGCTTGCACGAGGCGGCGGGGAGCGTCGGGCTCGGTGACGTCTTCGACGAGTGCCATGACCTCGGTGCGTTCGGCGAGCTGCTTCTCGGTGGCCCGTAGAGCTTCCTCGCCCCGCGCACACACGACGACCTTGCAGCCTTCCTCGGCCAGGGCCACGGCCGACGCCTGCCCGAGCCCCTTCGAGGAGGCGGTGACGAGGGCGACCCGACCGCTGATGCCGAGGTTCAAGCGTCCATCCAGCGCAGCTTGTGGTCGACGGTGTTCAAGGCGTCGGGCCCGTACTGGGTGACGACGACGATGTCCTCGATCCGTGCCCCCCACTTTCCTTCGACGTAGATGCCGGGCTCGATCGAGAAGGCGTTGCCCGCCATCAGCGGCTCGCAGTTGCCGGCGACGATGTACGGGTCTTCGTGCTCCTCCATACCGATTCCGTGGCCCGTGCGGTGAACGAAGTTCGGTCCGTAGCCGGCGTCGGTGATGATGCGGCGGGCGACCGCATCGACGTCCTCGCACGCCACGTCCACCTCCACGGCGCCCAACGCCTCGGCCTGGGCGTGCTCGAGGACGGCGTAGAGGTCGCGGAACTCGGCCGGCGGGTCGCCAGTGAAGACCGTGCGGGTGATGTCGGAGCAGTAACCGTCGAGGGCGCCGCCGAAGTCGCACACAACGGACTCGTTCTCGCCGATGACCCGGTCGCCGGGTTCGTGGTGGGGGCTGGCCGCATTCGGACCGCTTCCCACGATGGCGAAGTTCACGCGCTCGTGACCCTGTTCCAGTAGGCGTTCGCTGATCTCCCGGGAGACGGCCGCTTCAGTGCGGCCGATGAGATCGATGTCGCCGTCGATGAGCGCGGAGGCAACGCGGTCGGCGGCCGATCCGGCGTGGCGCAAGGCGGCGACCTCCTCGCCGTCCTTCACGGCTCGCAAAGGCCCGGTGACGATCGAGGCCGGCTGCCACTTGGCGTCGGGCAATGATGCCTGCAACGCCAGGAGCGGCGCCGCCCAGGAGCGGTCCGATATCGCGAGCGACCGCCGTCGCCCGACCAGGTCGGCCACGATGGCGACCGGATCCTCGGTCTCCTCCCAAGGCCGGAGCTCGAAGAGCGCTGGCTTCTCCAGGACCCGAGGAGCTTCGAGCCGGGGCACGACGAGCGTGGCGTCGCCGTCCTTGGGCAGCACGAGCATGGTGAGCCGCTCGAGGGGCATCGCCGCGTAGCCCGTGAGCCACGGGAGGTCGGCACCGAGCGAGAGGAGTAGAGCGTCGAGGCCGACATCGTCGAGCCGGCGCCGCACCCGGTCGAAGCGCGCCTGGGTCACGTCGCGGCCGAGGCCGCCTGTCGGGCGTGGTAGCTCGACCTGGTCAGCGGGCTCGCCTGCACGTGGGCGAAACCCATGGCCTCGCCGACGATGCGCAGGTTGTCGAACTCGTCGGGTGTCCACCAGCGCTCGACAGGGAGGTGGGCGGCCGACGGACGGAGATACTGGCCGAGCGTGACGATGTCGACGCCGACATTGCGCAGGTCGGTCAACGCCCCGACGACCTCGTCCTCTCGCTCGCCCATGCCGAGGATGATCCCTGACTTGGTGGCGAGGCCGGCCGCCTTGGCCCGGGCGAGCACGGCCAGGCTCCGGGCGTACGAGGCCGACGGCCGCACCGCCCGCTGCAGCCGCAGCACGGTCTCCAGGTTGTGGTTGAGGACGTCGGGCCGCGAGGCGAACACCGTGTCGAGCGCGCCCGCGTGACCCTTGCAGTCGGGAATCAGGAGCTCGATCGACGTATCTGGACACCGCCGGCGGACAGCCTCGACGCACGCCGCGAACGCTGCTGCGCCACCGTCGGGCAGGTCGTCGCGCGCTACTGCGGTGATCACCGCGTGGGCCAGCCCCATACGCGCCACCGCCTCCGCCAGGTGCTCGGGCTCGGCCGGATCGGGCTGGGCCTCGGGCCTCTGGGTGTCCACCAGGCAGAAGCCACAGGCGCGGGTGCACCTCTCGCCGTTGATCATGAACGTCGCGGTGCCGTCGCCCCAGCACTCGAAGATGTTCGGGCACCCGGCTTCTTCGCACACCGTCACCAGGTCGAGCGACCGCATGGTGCGCTTCAGGTCGAGGTACTCGGGCCCCATGTGTGCCTTCGTGCGCAGCCATTCCGGCTTCCGGGCCGTGATCTCCAGGCCCTCACTCGTTTTGGCGGTGATGGACCCTCGCATACGCGGTTCGTCACCGCCAGAGCGGGATTGGCGCTCGAGGTCGGGTCCCCAGACGGCCGCAGCGCGGGCCACGACGGCATCGACGACTTCGGCCATCGAGGTCCGAACGCCTTCGGCCGCCAACGACGTCACCTGCTTGTCGGGGATTCCGCACGGGACGATGTGGTCGAAGTAGGAGAGGTCGGGGTCGACGTTGAGAGCGAAGCCGTGCATCGAGCGGCCGCGGCTGACGCGCACGCCGATGGCGCAGATCTTGCGGTCGTCGATCCAGACGCCCGGGTAGCCCGGAAGGCGGGCGGCGCCCGGAAGGCCCACATCGGCGAGCGCGTCGACGACGAGCTGCTCGACGGTGTGCACGTAGGCGGGGATGGCATCGGGGCCCATGGCCACGTCGACGATCGGGTAGCCCACCAGCTGGCCGGGCCCGTGGTACGTGACGTCGCCGCCCCGGTCGGCGTGCACCAGCTCGGCGCCCACGGAGGCCGGGTCGACGAGCACGTGGGCCGCGTCGGCGCGCACGCCCAGCGTGTAGACGTGCGGATGCTCCATGAGGAGCAGGTACCGACCGTCGGAGCCGAACAGCGCGTGCTGCAAGGCGAGGGCGTCGCGGTAGTGGACCTTCCCGAGCCCGCGGACTCGGAGCGTCACAGCTCCTGCGACCAATCCCGCGTCTCGAGGGTCTCTTTGACCCGGGCGATGAACGCCGACGCATAGGCGCCGTCGAAGGCGCGGTGGTCGAAGCTCAGGGCCAGGATGCCGACCGGGTGCACCACGACGGCGTCGGTCCCGTCGGGCAGCTCGACGGCCACCGGCTTCTTCTTCACCCCGTCGGTGGA
>DASZJL010000096.1:0-44766 GCA_035948135.1 Acidimicrobiales bacterium
AGCTTGGGCTTGCCCCCGAACGGGAGCTTGAGCTCCGTCTGAAGGCCGGCGTCGTCCTTCTGGTCGATGGCGATGGGCGTGTACCCCATCTGGCGCAGGCGGTTGACAACGAGCGCCGAGCTGTCGGCCTCGAGCGAACCCTCGAGCAGCTTCCCCTGCCGGTCGCGGACCTTGTAGGTATAGGTGGCGGCCATCAGTCGCCCGCCCCGCCGTGGCCGCTCAGACGCTTGAGGTCCTCTTCGTTGGCGCAGCGTTCGAGGGCGGTGCCGAGGTCGATGACGTTGTTCTTCAGCAGGGTCGCCAGGCCCTGGTCCATGGTCTGCATGCCGAAGCGGCCGCCCGCCTGCATGGCCGAGTAGATCTGGTGGGTCTTGCCCTCCCGGATGAGGTTGCGGACCGCGGGGGTGGCGATCAGCACTTCCGCGGCGACCGCTCGGCCGCCGCCGCCGCGGCGGGGCACCAGCTGCTGGGTCACGATGCCCTGCAGCGACGCCGCCAGCTGCACCCGAATCTGCTGCTGCTGGTGGGCGGGAAAGACGTCGATCACGCGGTCGACGGACTGTGGGGCGTCCTGGGTATGCAAAGTGGCGAAGACGAGGTGGCCGGTCTCGGCCGCGGTGAGCGCCGTCGAGATCGTCTCCAGGTCGCGCATCTCACCCACCAGGATGACGTCGGGGTCCTGGCGCAGGACGTGCTTGAGGGCGTTGGCGAACGAGTTCGTGTCCTCGCCCACCTCGCGCTGGTTCACGACCGCCGTCTTGTGCCTGTGGAGGAACTCGATGGGGTCCTCGACGGTCATGATGTGCACGGGCTTGGTGCTGTTGATGATGTCGACGAGCGACGCCAGCGTCGTGGACTTGCCGGAACCGGTCGGGCCCGTGACAAGGACGAGACCTCGGGGGAGCTGGGCGAGGCCGGCGACGGCGGGCGGGAGGCCCAGCTGGTCGAGGGGCACGAGGTCGAACGGGATGACGCGCATGACGGCGCCCATCGAGTCCCGCTGCAGGAAGACGTTGACACGGAAGCGGCCCAGGCCAGGAACGGCGTGGGACGTGTCGAGCTCGAGCTCGGACTCGAACCGCTCCCGTTGCTTCTGGGTGAGGACGGCGTAGATCATCCGCCTGATCTCCGAGCCGTTCATGACCGGGAACTCGGTCAGAGGCTTCAGCTCGCCGTGGACCCGCACCGTGGGATGGGCATTGGCCGTCAGATGAAGGTCGGAGCCGCCCAGGTCGACCACCCGCTCTAGCAGCTCGTTGACGTGGAGGTCGCCGGCCTTGGACTCGTCGCCCAGACGGCCCATGACCTCAGGCCCGGTGGCGGGCATCGATTCGTCGGCGAAGGAGATCTCGATCTCCGACCCGTCCTGCCTGGCGCCGGCCCTGGTCGTCGCGCCCGGCGCCTTGCCGTACATGGCGTCGAGCAGGCGGCGCAGCTCCTCGCGTTCGGCGATGGCCGGCAGCACCTTCCAGCCGGTCGCCTCCTCGATGGTGAGGACGGCGGCGCTGTCGCCGGGATCGGCCATGGCCACCACCAGTTCGCTGCCCCGGGCCTCGACGGCCACTGCCGCGCTCGCCCTGGCCAGCTCGGCGGGGATCAGGCGGTCGACGCTGGGGTCGATCGAGGTCTCTTCGAGGTCGACGAAGGGCATGCCCACCTGGTGGGCGACGGCGGCCATCAGATCCTTCTCGGAGACCAGGCCGTCGGCCGCGAGCAACCGCGGCAGGGGCGTGCCCTCCTTGGCCTCGCGGTCCAGCATCACTTCGAGCGTGTCCCGGGACAGGACCTTGCGGTCGACGAGAAACTCGCCCAGCCGCCGCGACGGACTCACCATGGTGGAGGTATCGGCACCCGGAGGGGGTCCCTTGAAATGGGACCTTCTCCCCGAGCGGGGCTCTACCACCCGGCGCTATGTCACGACCCGGAGGATCTCCTCGATCGACGTGGTGCCGTCCAGGGCCTGGGCCATGCCCGTCTGGCGCAGGGTCTTCATCCCCTGGGCCAGGGCCACCTTCTTGATGTCCTCGGTGTGGGCCCGATCGACGATGAGGCGCTCGACTTCCTCGGTGACGAGCAGCACCTCGTGGATGGCGAAGCGGCCGTGGAAGCCGGTGCGCCCGCACTGCGAACACCCGACCGCCTTGTACAGGGTGGGCAGCTCGTCGGCGCTGTCGGCGTCCCAACCGAGCGTCGCGAGCTCGGCCGCTTCCGGCACGTATGACTCTTTGCACTTGGGGCACAGGCGCCGGGCCAGGCGTTGGGCGACGATGCAGTCGAGGGCGCTGCCGACCAGGAAGGGTTCGACCCCCATCTCCACGAGGCGGGTCGGCGTGGACGCGGCGTTGTTGGTGTGCAGCGTGGTCAACACGAGGTGGCCGGTGAGGGCGGCCTCGATGGCGATGGTGGCCGTCTCGCGGTCGCGGACCTCGCCGAGAAGCACGATGTCGGGGTCGGAGCGCAGGATGGTGCGCAAGGCCATTGCGAAGGTCAGCCCCGCCTTGACGTTCACCTGCACCTGGTTGACGCCGGCCAGCCGGTACTCAACTGGGTCCTCGACGGTGATGATGTTCTTGGCCACGTCGTTGACGGCGTTCAGGGTGGCGTAGAGCGTCGTCGACTTGCCGGACCCGGTGGGGCCGGTGACGAGGATCGTGCCATAGGGCTTGCGGTAGGCACTCTGGTAACGCTCCAGGGCGTCGCCGTAGAACCCGAGGTCCCTGAGGTCGAGCAAGGCCGTGCTCTTGTCGAGGATCCGCATGACGACCTTCTCGCCGTACACGGTGGGGAGCGTGGCCACGCGTAGGTCGACGGACTTGCCACCAATGACGCCCGACATGCGGCCGTCCTGGGGCACGCGCCGCTCGGCGATGTTGAGGTCGGACATGATCTTCAGGCGAGAGATGAGACCCGACTGGATGTTCTTTGGCGAGCGCATCACCTCGTGGAGCACACCGTCGATGCGGTACCGCACCCGCACGTCATGCTCCGTGGGCTCGATGTGGATGTCGGATGCCCGGTCGGCCACCGCCTGGCTGATGAGGAGGTTGACCAGCTTGACGATCGGGGCGTCCTCGGTGACCTCCTTGACGCGGGAGAGGTCGTCGTCGGCCTCCATCTCGCTCGCGGCCAGCGCCGACACGTCCTCGGCGCTGCCCTCCATGCGCTGGTACTTCTCGATCGCTTCGAAAATCGCCCCGCGCGTGGCGACCACGGTCTTGACGTCGGCCCCCGTGATGGTGCGAATGTCGTCGATGGCGACGACGTTGGAGGGGTCGGCCATGGCGACGACCAGGCGACCTTCCTCCCAGCCGATGGGAACAGCCTGGAAGCGCTTGGCCAACGAGTCGGAGATGAGTCCGACCGCGCTGGGGTCGATGGAGTAATCGAGGAGATCGACGAACTCGAGCCCGATGCGGGCCGCCAGCGTTGCGACGAGGTCGCCCTCGGCGACGATGCCGGCGTCGATGAGGACGCGGCCGAGCGACTTGCGGCTCTGACGCTGCTCCTCGAGGGCAGTGTCCAACTGCTCCTGAGTCACAAGGCCCCGCTCCAGAAGGAGCGTTCCCAGTTGGTTACGTGTCGACATCGCCGTCCTCGGCTCCGGACGTTAGGACCGTACGGACGACAGGAATTTCACCAGAAGGGCGCGGTTGAGTGGCTCACCCTCGTCGTTGGCGAGCACACCCTCAAGTGCGGCCGCTCGCTCTTCGGTCGACGGCGCCCGTGACGCCGCCTTGATCACCTCGGCGGCGTCGCCGCCATCAGTGCCCAGCTCTGCGAGCTCCCGGACAAGCGCGCTGGCGTTCTCGGGCGTGAGCGCGGCCGCGGCCGCTCCCACCAAGTCGCCGCTGTACTCCTCGCTCAGTTCAGCAAGTTCCGCCCGGCGCCGGGCGGCAGCAATGGCCATCGGCGAGAGGCGGGCCGGCTTCGATTCGGGCTCGGGTTCGCGCTCGGCCGATCGGCGGCGGGGACCGCGCAGGTGGTCGGGGATCGTCACCAGTTCCTCGGTGTCGGTGTCGTCGTCATCCGTCACGTCGGCTTCGATGGCGTCCTCGTCGGGAACATCGTCCGCGTCATCGCTCACATCGGCGTACTCGGAGACGGCGGATACCCCCTCCCCCACGACGACCAATCCGGCGTCGACCAGGTGCTTGACCGCCTGGCAGGCGTGGAACTCGTCCGCGTCGATGGCCCGGGCCACGTCGTCGACGGTGCCTCCGCCCGCTACCGCCCGCAGCACCTGCCACTGGGCGGCGGTCACGGTTGCCTTCGGCGACGGCAGTGCATCGGCCAGATCCACGGGGGTGGCGAGCGACGGCACCACGGCCTCGATGGTGTGCCACTCCGCCAGCCGTTCCCGGGCCTCGGTCAGCAGGGGCTCGAGCTCCACGGGCTTGCCGGCGGGGACGTCGGCGTGGGGGTCGAAGCTGAAGTTGCCGGCGTCGACGCGGAGGAGCCGGAACAGCACGTCAACCGGGGCGCGAACCGACCCGGACTCGGCCGCGACGATGGATCCGTCGGCCACCCACACCCGACCGGCGCCCTGGTGTCCCGCGACCCGGAGCTCTCCCCGCTTCTTGGTCGAAGCGAGCAGGGCGAGGACGTCGGGCAACGGGAAGCCGTCGAGCGAGCCTTGGAGCGACACGCTTCTCTCTACCTCCGATGCGATTTGCCATTGTCATCGGCACATCGACGCCCAAAGATGAGCCGCAACCCCCGGTTGCGCTAGCCCCGACGGATGCCGCGGGCTAGACCGGCGCCTTAGTCACGAAGGGCCAGGTCGGCCAGCGCCGCCGCCGACATGACTTCCAGGGGCGGATCCTCCCCCGTCCAGAGCCGGAATGCGTGCGCCGCCTGGTGGATCAGCATGCCCAGCCCGTTGGTCGCCGCCGCCCCTTGCTCGCGGGCCGCCTCCACGAGTGGCGTCAGCGCCGGGTGGTACACGAGGTCGACGATCAGTTGGCCCGATCCGAGCGCCGCGGCCTGGACGGGAAGGGCGAGATCGCCCCCCATGCCCTGGGGCGTCGCGTTCACGATGAGGTCGACGTCGCCCGCCTCCTCGGTGGACCCGGTGCGGGCCACCCCGGGTGCGAGCGCAGCCGCCTCTTCGGCTCGGGAGGGGGTGCGGTTGGCGACGACGACCTCGGCCGCCCCCGCCCCGGCCAGCGCGAGCACGACCGCCCGGGCCGCGCCACCTGCGCCGACGACGAGGCAGCGGCGCCCAACGGGGTCGAAGCCTTCGTCGGTGCGCAAGGCGTCAAGGAAGCCGGCCCCGTCGGTGTTGTCGCCCACCAGTTCGCGCTCGCCCCGGCGCACCACCGTGTTCACGGCCCCCAGTGTCCGGGCCGTCGGCGTGAGCTGGTCGAGGGCCCGGACCACGTCAGCCTTGTGGGGCATGGTCACCGAGAGCCCAGCCAGCCCGAGGTCCCGCGCTCCCTCGACGGCCGCCGCGGCGCGCCCGGGCGCCACCTCGAACGCCGTGAAGACCCAGTCCAGGTCGAGCGCCCGGAAGGCGGCGTTGTGAATGATCGGCGAGATCGAGTGGCGGATCGGGTGGCCGATCACGGCCGCGACCCGCGTCGTCCCCGTGACCTCCCAGCGTCCGATTAGACAAGCCCCTTGGCGCGGGCTTGGCGCACCAGCTGCTCGAACTCGGCGTCGGTGGTCGCGAAGGCGTGTTTGCCGCTCGGGTCGATAAGCACGTAGAAGAGCCAGGGTCCCGGCGTGGGGTTCAGCGCCGCCTCCAGCGACTTCTGGCCGACGGCTGCGATCGGCGTCGGCGGGAGGCCGGCGAACTTGCGGGTGTTGTACGGCGAGTCGACGTCGAGGTCGGCGGCCGTGAGCCGCGGCTTGTGGGTGCCGAGGGCGTATTCGACGGTCGCGTCGACACCGAGCTTCATGTTCTTCTGCAGCCGGTTGTAGATCGTGCGGGCGATCATGCCTCGGTCCTCGTCGACCTTGGCTTCCCGCTCCACCAACGATGCAACGGTGAGGGCGTCGTAGGGCGTGACGCCCGCCTTGGCCGCCGCGTCCTGCAGCCCCGCCGCTGATGCCATCTGGTCGAAGCCGGCGACCATCTTGTTCAGCACCTTGGTCTCGTCGTCACCGGGCTCGACGAAGTACGTGTCGGGGAAGAGCAGACCCTCGAGGCTGGTGGACCCGGGAGGTTGGAACTGGGAGTGGACGGTGCCGCTCCCGGCGATGGCCATGAACCGATCAGCGGAGAGCCCGGGGATGGTGCCGACCTTGGCCGCGATCTCCTGCAGGGTGTAGCCCTCGGGAATGGTGAGGCGGTGGACCGCGGCCTGCCCGCCCCCCTCGAGCACGCTGAGCACGTGGCCCATGTTCTCGTCGTGCCGGAAGCGGAAGTCGCCGGACTGCAGCGGCCCGGGGCGCTTCACTGTCGTGTACGCCCGCCACACCACGGTGCTGCCGATCACACCCTTGCCGTGCAAGAGGCTCCCGATTGAAGACGTGGACGCCCCCTTGGGCACCGTCACCGCGATGGGCCCGCCGTGGGGGTGTCCGTGGATCTGCCGTTCCACCCAGAAACCGGCCAGGACCACGAGGAGCAGGATGGCGAGGGCGACGGCGGCCAGGATGCGGCCCCGCCGGCGGCGCCGCGGCGTGGCCAGCCGCGGCGGCAGGTCCTCGTAGTGGACGGCATCCCGCACGTAGACCTCGTCCCCGGTCGGGGACGAACGGAAGGGGCGGGAAGGTTGGGTCACGGGGAGGATCGGTCGAGCCAGGCCTGGAGGATCACGGCGGCAGCCACCTTGTCGACGACGCGGCGACGAGCCTGGCCAGAGAGGCCGAGCGAGGAGAGCGACCGGTCAGCGGTCACCGTCGTGAGACGTTCATCGTAGGTCTCGACGGGGACGGCCAGCACATCGCCCAGCTGATGCGCCTCATCGGCCACCGCCCTCGCCGCTGGTCCCATCTTCCCGTCGAGTGAGAGCGGCAGACCGACGACGACCCGCTCGACGCCCAGCTCGTCAACGAGGGTTGCAATGGCGGCGTGGTCGGCGCCACGGTCCCGTTTGCGGTCGAGGACGCTGTGCGGTGTGGCGAGGGCGCCCGCGCTGACGGCGACGCCGATGCGACGGCTGCCGAGGTCGAGGCCGAGGACTCTCGGCACCTACTTGGTGAGCCCGGCCGCCTTGCGGGCCTGGTCGAGGGCCTCGTCGAGCTTGCTGGCGTCGCGGCCGCCGGCCACCGCGATGTCGGACTTCTTGCCACCGCCCCCGCCGCCCACCGTGCGGGCGGCGTCGGCAATCAGCGCCGGCGCGTCCAGGCCGCTGTCCTTCGTCACCGCCGCGACCAGCGCCACGCCCCCGCCTTCGGGAACGCCGCCGAGGACGACGGCCTTGATGTCGGGGCGATCGCGGACCGCGACTGCCAGATCCTTCAGCTCGTCGCGCGTGGTGCCATCGCGGCGAGCGACGACGACGCCTTCGACGGCGGCCGCCGCGAGGTCTTGGGCGGCGTCGCCGGCCGCGGCCCGGCGCAGCGCCTTGAGCTCGTCGTCGAGGTGGCGCCGCTCCTCGAGCAGGCGCTCGATGCGCTCGGGCAACTCGTCGGGCCGGATGCGCAGCATCGTCGCCGTGCGTTCGAGCAGGTCCTCGTCTTCCCGGAAGTGTTCGAGGCTCCCCTCGCCGGTGAGGGCCTCGATGCGCCGCATATTGGCGGCGATCGATCCCTCGGAGACGATCTTGATGGGGCCGATCATGCCGAGGGCGCCGACGTGCGTACCGCCACACAGCTCAACGGAACGGGTGCCGGCCTCGACGACGCGCACCACATCGCCGTACTTGTCGCCGAAGAAGGCGATGGCTCCTGTCTTCTCGGCCTCGTCCTTGGAGGTCTCGTAGGCCCGGACCGGCTCGTTCGCCAGCACGCGGGCGTTGGCGAGCGCCTCGACCTGGGCCAGCTCCTCGTGGGTCACGGGCTGGTAGTGGCTGAAGTCGAAGCGCAGACGGTCGGGTGCGACAAGCGAGCCCTGTTGCTTGACGTGAGGCCCGAGCACCTCGCGCAGCGCCCAGTGGAGCAGGTGGGTGCCGGTGTGGTTGCGGCGGATCGCCTCTCGCCGCCCCGCGTCGATGCGGGCCAGCGCCTCCTCGCCGGCGGTGACCTCGCCTTCGGTGACGCGGCCCGTGTGGCGGATCAGCTGGCCGGGGATGGCGTAGGTGGTGTCGGTGACCTTGAACACGCCGGTGTCGGTGCTGATCTCGCCGGTGTCGCCGACCTGACCGCCGGACTCGGCGTAGAACGGCGTGCGGTCGAGGATGAGCTCGTCGCCGGTCGCCGCCAGGATGCGGCCCTTGGCCTCGTAGTCGGCGTAGCCGACGAACTCGGTGGGGCCGAACTGCTCGAGCAGCTCACGGTAGGCCTCGGTGGTCTCGCCGTCGGTCTCGGCGCCGGCGCGGGCGCTGCGGGCCCGGTACCGCTGGTCGGCCATCGCCGCCTCGAAGCCCTCTTCGTCGAGCTGCACGCCGCGCTCGGCCGCGATCTCCCGCGTCAGCTCGAGCGGGAAGCCGAAGGTGTCGTGGAGGCGGAAGGCCACGTCGCCGCGGAGCACGGGATTGTCCGCAGTGACCCGGGCCAGCTCCTCGTCGAGGATGGCGGAGCCCGACTTGAGGGTCTGGCGGAACTTCTCCTCTTCCCGGGCCACGACCCCGACCACGAAGTCCTTGTTGCGGGCCAGGTCGGGGTAGGCGGTGTCCATCAACTCGACCACGGCCTCGACGAGCGGCGGCAGCGCGGGCCGCTCCACACCGAGCTGGAAGGCGCGGAGTACAGCGCGGCGCAGGATCCGGCGCAGGACGTAGCCGCGGTCTTCGTTCGAAGGGAACACGCCGTCGTTGACGAGGAACGTCACCGTGCGGGCGTGGTCGGCGAGGATGCGGAGCTTGACGTCGGTCTCCGCGTCGTCGCCGTAGCGGCGGCCCGACATTCGCTCGGCCGCGGTCACGATCGTGCGCAGGACGTCGGTATCGAAGACCGAGTCGACGTCGTTGATCACGGCGAGCATTCGCTCGAGACCGGCGCCCGTATCGATGTTGCGCTTGGGGAGCTCGGTCAGGGTGCCGTCGGCGGCCCGGTCGTATTGCATGAAGACCAGGTTCCAGAACTCGACGTAGCGCTCCTCGCCCCCCTGGGCCGGGCCCCCGTCGGCCCCATAGGCAGGACCTCGGTCGTAGTAGAGCTCCGAGCACGGGCCGCACGGGCCCGTGTCGCCCATCTCCCAGAAGTTGTCGGCACCCATGCGCTGGATTCGCTCGGGCGGGAGGCCGATCTCCTGCTCCCAGATGCGCGCCGCCTCGTCGTCGGTCTCGTGGACGGTGGCCCAGACGCGGTCACCGTCCAGCCCCAGCCGTTCGGTGACCAGCTCCCACGCAAACTCGATCGCGCCTTGCTTGAAGTAGTCGCCGAAGCTCCACTGGCCGAGCATCTCGAAGAAGGTGAGGTGCCGGGTGGTGCGGCCAATGAGCTCGATGTCGTCGTGCTTGCCACGGACGCGCACGCACTTCTGCACGGACGTGGCGCGCGGGTACGGCGGCGTCTCCTCGCCGAGCAGGTACGGCAGGAACTGGTTCATCCCCGCATTCGTGAACAGCGGCGCCAGGGGGTGGTGCGGGATCAGGCCCGACGAGGGAACCAGCGTGTGGCCGCGCTCGACGAAGAAGTCGATGAAGATGCTGCGCAGCTCGTTGGCATCCATGGCGGAAAATCCAGCCTACTGGCGGCGCTTTCTTTCCGATCCTCGAGCGCCGTCGCTCAGCGGGCCTGGCGGAGCTCCAGTTCGGCGCGCAGTTCGGCCTCGCGCTTGCGCATGGCCTCCCGGCCCTCGTCGATGGCCTTGCGGACGTCGGTGCCGAGGCGGCGGGCGCTGTCGGCGAGGTCGTTGGACACCCGCTCGGGCGAGTAGCGCTCGGCCGTCTGCCGGACGAACTTCTGCAACCAATACGCCATGCCTGCACCGAGGCCGATGCCGACGCAAAGCCAGAAGAGGCGCTTGAACATCGTTAGATCTCGTCCTTGGCTCGGAAACGCTTCAGGGCGCGGGACGTCCCGGCGCCGAAGGCCAGGGCCTTGACGACCGGGTTGGAGAACGCCAGGTAGGCCAGCCGGGACGCCGAGTCGACCGTGCCGGAGATGGACTCGGCCCGCTCGAGCAAACCGTCGACGCGCTGGAGGTCGGCGTTCGCCTGGCGCACTGTGCCCTGGACGTCGGTGACGAGGGGCAACGTCTCCTTGCGCAGCTCTTCGATCGTCAGCTGCAGCGCGGTCATCGTCCGCATCAAGGCACCGAGGGCGACGAGCAGGCCTCCCGCGGCGATGGCCACCACGACGGCGATGGCCACGGCAACCCAGTCCCTCGCACTCACGATCCGTCCTCGTCCTCGCTGCGTTGCTTCATGCGTTCGGCGACCTCCCGCTCGGCGCCGTGCTCGGAGGGCTCGTAGTACGTCCGACCCTCCACTTCGGGGGGCCGGTAGGACTGCGGCACCCAGCCCCGTGGATCGTCGTGAGGATAGTCGTACCCCTCGCCGTGGCCGAGCTTTCTGGCCGCGTAGTACGAGGTGTCGCGCAGGTGCTTCGGCACCTGGCCGGCCGGCCGGTCGCGCACATCGGCTTGTGCCCGCCACAGCGCGGCAACCGCGCGGTTGGACTTGGGGGCGGTGGCCAGGTACACGACGGCGTGGGCCAGGTTGAGCTGCGCCTCCGGGAGGCCCACGAACTCGACCGCCCGAGCGGCCGCGTCGGCCACGACCAGGCCCATCGGGTCGGCCATGCCGACGTCCTCGCTGGCCAAGATCACCAAGCGGCGGGCGATGAAGCGGGCGTCCTCCCCGGCTTCGAGCATGCGGGCCAACCAGTAGAGCCCGGCGTCGGGATCGGAGCCGCGCAAGCTCTTGATGAAGGCCGAGATGATGTCGTAGTGCTCGTCGCGCTCGTAGCGCAGGGCCCGAGCGTCGAGGGCAGCCTCGGCATCAGCGAGCGTCACCTTCTCCTGGTCGCCGCGCTGGTCGGCGAGGGCCATGGCCACTTCGAGGGCGTTGAGCGCGGTGCGGGCATCGCCCTCGGCCTTGTCGGCCAGGTGGGCGAGGGCGTCTTCTTCGGCGCTGTGTCCTTCGCGCTCGAGGGCTCGGTCGAGGAGCGTGCGCAGGCCCTCGACGGACAGCGGCTCGAGCCGGAAGAGTGTCGACCGCGACATCAGCGGGGCGTTGACCTCGAAGTACGGGTTCTCGGTGGTCGCCCCGATGAGGGTGATCAGGCCCTCCTCGACCGACGGCAGGAGCGCGTCCTGCTGGGCCTTGTTGAAGCGATGCACCTCGTCAAGGAAGAGGATCGTCCCCTGCCCGTGCTCGGCCAGTCGTTGCCGGGCCTTCGCGGTGGCCTCCCGCACGTCCTTCACGCCGGCGGTCACCGCCGACATGGTCACGAACTCCTTGCTGGTGACGTTGGCGATCAGCCGCGCCAGGCTGGTCTTGCCCGTGCCCGGCGGCCCCCACAGGATCACCGACGAGAGCCGGTCGGCTTCGATCAGGCTGCGCAGCGGCTTCCCGGGCGCCACGAGCTTTTCCTGGCCGACCACCTCGTCGAGCCTTTCCGGCCGCATGCGGGCCGCCAGCGGCGCCTGCTTCTTCAGCCGGTCCTGCAACGCCGAGCCGAAGAGGTCGTCGCTCACGACTTGGGCGGCAGCACCCGCAGGCCGAGCTCGTCGAGTTGCTTCTGGTCGATGGGTGCAGGCGCGCCGGTGAGAGGGTCGGCGCCCGACTGGGTCTTGGGGAAGGCGATGACTTCGCGGATGTTGTCCTCGCCCGCGAGGATGGCGGCGAGGCGGTCGATCCCGAACGCGAAGCCGGCGTGGGGCGGGGCGCCGTAGCGGAAGGCGTCGAGGAGGAAGCCGAAGCGGGCTTGCGCTTCCTCAGGGTCGATGCCGAGCAACGAGAAGACCCGCTGCTGGATGTCAGCCCGGTGGATCCGGACGCTGCCCGAGCCGAGCTCCCAGCCGTTGAGCACGAGGTCGTAGGCCTGGGAGCGCACCGAGAGGGGATCTGATTCGAGCTTCTCGATGTCGTCGGGGTGGGGCATGGTGAACGGATGGTGGGCCGGGATCGGCCGGCCGGCGTCGTCGAGCCCCTCGAACAGCGGGAAGTCGACGACCCAGATGTAGTGGAGGTCCCCTTCGAAGACGGGCGGCTTTCCGAGCTCCAGGCGGAGCCGTCCCAGCACCTCGCGGACGAGCCGCCGCTCGTCGGCGACGGCGAGGATCAGGTCACCAGGGTTGGCGCCCATCGCCTCACGCATGTTGGTCTGCTCGTCTTCGCTGAGGAACCTGGTCAGCTGGCCTTCCAGCTCGGCGTCGCGGACCCGGAACCAGGCCAGGCCCTTGGCCCCGAACCGCTTGGCCATGTCGGTCAAGGCGTCGAGCCGGTTACGGCTGATGTCGCCTTGGCCCTCGACGAGGATTCCCTTGATGCACGGCGCCTGGAACGCCTTGGCTTCGGTGGCGGCGAACACCGGCGTGAGCTCCACCAGCTCCATGCCGAAGCGCACGTCGGGCTTGTCGCTCCCGAAGCGCTCGGCCGCCTCCTCCCACGTGATCGTGGGGATCGGCAGCGACGGACGCGTCCCCGTCGCCGCCTCCGTCGCGGCCGCCACGGCTACAGAGATGAAGGCGATGACGTCGTCCTGGTCGACGAACGAGGCCTCGGCGTCGAGTTGGGTGAACTCCAGCTGGCGGTCGGCGCGTAGGTCTTCGTCGCGCGCCAGACGGGCGATCTGGAAGTAGCGGTCGGCGCCCCCCACCATCAGCAGCTGCTTGAACAGCTGCGGGCTCTGCGGCAGGGCGTAGAAGCTTCCTTGCTTGAGGCGCGACGGCACCACGAAGTCTCGGGACCCTTCGGGAGTGGACACCATCAGCAGCGGCGTCTCGATCTCGACGAAGCCCTGGGCCTCGAAACTGCGCCGGATGGCGCTGTTGACCGTGGCCCGCAGCCGCAGGTTGCGCTGCATGCGCGGGCGTCGCAGGTCGACGTAGCGGTACTTGAGGCGGACGGTCTCGTCGGCGTCGGTGCGGTCGGTGACGGGGAAGGGCGGGGGCTCGGCCGTCGACAGGACTTCGACCCCGCAGTCGTGCAGTTCGATCTCGCCGGTCGGGAGGTTGGGGTTGACCGTGCCCTCCGGCCGGGGACGCACAGTGCCCGTGATGCGCAGCACGTACTCCGACCGCAGATCGTGGGCGTGGTCGACGACGCACTGGACGACGCCCGTGTGGTCCCGCAGGTCGACGAACGCCAAGTGTTCGCTGTGCTCGCGGCGGCTCGCCACCCAGCCGCAGACCGAGACTTGACGCCCGACGTCACCGGAACCGAGCTCGCCGCAGTAGTCGGTGCGGAGGGTCACTGGTCGAGCACCTTTCTGACGCGGTCGATCAGATCGCCTCTCGGGATCGTCTCTTGGTTCTCCCCGCTTTCCCGGAGATCGCGCAAGGTCACCGTGCCGTCGGCAGTCTCCTGTTCCCCCACTACCGCGGCCAGACGAGCCCCCGACCGGTCGGCCGCCTTGAACTGGGCCTTCATCGATCGCCGGTCGAACGCGCGGTCGGCGCGTAGGCCCGCGTCCCGAAGCTCCTGCACGAGCCCCAGGGCGGCCGAGCCGGTCACGTCGATGACGAACACGTCGACGGCAGCCGTCGGCGCCGGGAACACGTTCTCGGCGTCGCACGCCAGCAGCACTCGTTCGATCCCGATGCCGAACCCGATGCCGGGCGTCGACGGTCCGCCCAGCTGCTCGGCCAACCCGTCGTAGCGACCACCGCCGCCGATGCCGTTCTGGGCCGACTCCAGGGCGGGGGCCTGGAACTCGAATGTCGTGCGCGTGTAGTAGTCGAGGCCTCGCACCAGTCGGGGCGCGAGCTCGAACGGGATCGCGAGCTCTTCGAGGCCGTCACGCACGCGCGTGAAGTGGGCCGCACACGCGTCGCACAGGTGATCCACCATGCGGGGCGCGCCTTCGGTGACCGCCACGCAGCTCTCGCGCTTGCAGTCGAGGACTCGCAGGGGGTTCTCCTCGATGCGGTTCTTGTGCTCGTCGCACAGCTCGTCACGGTGCTCGAGCAGGTACGCCCGCAGCAGATCGAGATACGCCGGCCGGCACGTGGGGTCGCCGAGCGAGTTCAGAAGCAGCCGAACGCGCGTCAGACCGGCGTCGGCATACAGACCCCACGCCAGTGCGATGACCTCGACGTCGAGGTCGGGGTCATCTGTGCCCAGGGCCTCGACTCCCAGCTGATGGTGCTGCCGGTAGCGCCCGGCCTGCGGGCGCTCGTAGCGGAAGCTGGGTGCCGCGTACCAGGCCTTGAAAGGCAGGGTCGCCCGGTGCTGCACCCACGCTCGCACCACCGACGCCGTTCCCTCGGGGCGCAGCGCCAGCCGGCGTCCTCCCTTGTCCTCGAAGTCGTACATCTCCTTGCGCACGACGTCGGTGGCCTCCCCGACGCGCTCGAAAACGCCCACGTCCTCGAACATGGGGCTGATCACCAAGCCGTACCCGGCGCGACCCACACGGCCGGCGAACAGCGCGATCAGTCGCTCCCACCGTGCGGATTCGGGAGGGAGGACGTCGCGCGTTCCGACCGGCGCTTGGAACTCGGGCACGAGAAGGGAGGCTAATTAGTTCCGGGACAAAGCAGAGCCGTTGCCGTGGCCCGGCAGCACCCGATAGGCGTCGAACACGGAGTCGACGCGCTTCAGCGTTCCCAGCAAGGACTCGAGGTGGGACGGGTCACCCAGCTCGAAGTCGAAGCGCAGCCGGGCGACGCGGTCCGAACCCGTATGGCTGCTCGACGCCAGGATGTTCACGTGGTGGTCGGAGAGCACGGTGCTGACGTCGCGGAGCAACTTTGACCGATCGAGGGCCTCGATCTCGATGGACGCCACGAACACGCCGACGCTGGCCCGGTCCCACTCCACCTCGATGAGGCGGTCGGCGTTGGTGGCGACCAGCGAGGCGGCGTTGGCGCAGTCGGACCGGTGCACCGACACGCCGCGACCCCGCGTCACGAAGCCGATGATCTCGTCGCCGGGTACGGGGGTGCAGCAGCGCGAGAGACGCACCATGACATCGTCGAGACCCTCGACGTGGACGCCGACGGTCTGCTTCCGCCGACTGGGCCGGGGTTGGCGGGCAGTGGCCGGGAGCTGCTCCTCGTGGTCGCCACCCCGGAGCTCGCGGGCGATCCGCTGCGCGACGGACTTGGCCGACACGTGGCCCTCGCCAATCGCGGCGTGGAGGGCGTCGAGGTCGGCGTAATTCATCGCCTCGGCGACCTTCGGGATCACGGCCGACGCGGCGACCTTCTGGACCGGGAGGCCTTCGCGGCGGAGGGCCTTGGTTAGCTCGTCGCGGCCGTTCTCGATGGCGTCCTCACGGCGCTCCCGCGAGAACCACTGCCTGATCTTGTTGCGGGCCCTGGGGGTGACGACGATCTTCAGCCAGTCACGCGACGGGCCGGCGCCCGCCACCTTGGACGTGAAGACCTCGACGGTGTCGCCGGAGGTCAACGTGGAATCCAACGAGGTGAGCCGGCCGTTGATCCGGGCACCGATGCAGCGGTGGCCGACCTCGGTGTGGATCGAGTAGGCGAAGTCGATGGGCGTGGCCTTTGCGGGGAGCGTGACCACATCGCCCTTGGGTGTGAAGACGAAGACCTCGTCCTGCTCGAGGTCGATCTTCAGCGACTCCATGAACTCCCGCGGGTCGGACGTCTCCTGCTGCCAGTCGACGATTCGTTGCAGCCACGCGGTGTCGGTCTCGGGGGCGTGCTCCTTGTAGCCCCAGTGGGCGGCCACGCCGAACTCGGCCCGGCGGTGCATCTCCTTGGTGCGGATCTGCACCTCGACCGGCTTGCCCTGCGGTCCCACCACCGTCGTGTGCAACGACTGGTAGAGGTTGAACTTGGGCATGGCGATGTAGTCCTTGAACCGCCCCTGGACCGGCTTCCACGTGGCGTGGATGGAGCCGAGGGCCGCGTAGCAGTCCTTGACGCTGTCGACGAGGACTCGGATACCGACAAGGTCGAAGATGTCGTTGAACTCGCGGCCCTTGACGACCATCTTCTCGTAGATGCTCCAGTAGTGCTTCGGGCGGCCCGTGACCTCGGCCCGGATGCGCAGCTCGGCCAGGCGGTCGCGGACCTCCTCGAGCACCTGGGCCAGGTAGACGTCGCGTTCGGGCGAGCGAGTGGAGACCATCTGCTCGATCTCGGCGTAGCGCTTCGGATACAGCGTGGCGAACGCCAGGTCTTCGAGCTGCCACTTCATCTCGGCGATACCGAGGCGGTGGGCGAGCGGCGCGTAGACGTCGAGTGTCTCCTGGGCGATGCGCTGCTGCTTGTCGGCCCGCAGTGCGGCGATGGTGCGCATGTTGTGGAGGCGGTCGGCCAGCTTGATCAGGAGCACCCTGATGTCCTTGGCCATGGCCACGAGCATCTTGCGCATGGTGGCCGCCTGCTGGGCCTCCTTGGAGTCGAAGCTGACGCGGTCGAGCTTGGTGACGCCGTCGACGATGGCGGCCACGTCGTCGCCGAACTCGGTGGCCACCTCCTCGAGCGTGACGCCCGTGTCTTCGACGGAGTCGTGCAGGAGCGCGGCCGACAGTGTGATGTCGTCGAGTCCGAGCTCGGCCAAGATCTTGGCCACCGCCAGCGGGTGCTGGATGTAGGGGTCGCCCGACCGCCGCACCTGACCCTCGTGGGCAGCGCGGGCGACGTGGTAGGCGCGGGTGATCAGCGCCGTGTCGGCCCGGGGCTGGTTCTGGCGGTAGATCGCCAGCAGGGGCGCCAGCTCGTCGTCGCCATCAGGGGTCGACCGCCACGGCGGCACCATCGGCCGCCGCCAGCGCAGGACCTTGTCGACCGTCGCCATGGGCTACTCCGCCGCCTTCGGCGGCTCCGTAGCCAAGCGGCGCTGCCACATTTGAGCTGCGCTCCTCGCTTCGCTGCGGTGCTCGCTCATTCGTACACCAACAGCGAGACGGCGTCGTGGCCGGCCAGCTTGTCGCGGCCGTGCAGGAAGGCGAGCTCGATCACGAAGCCGAGGCCGAGGACATTGGCGCCCAGGCGCTCGGCCAGCCTCACGGCGGCGGACGCCGTCCCACCTGTCGCCAGCACGTCGTCGACGATGAGGACGTTCTCCCCAGGGTCGACAGCGTCGCGGTGAATCTCGAGCAGGTCACTCCCGTACTCGAGCTCGTACTCCTCGCGCTCGATGTCCCAGGGCAGCTTGCCCGCCTTACGAACGGGGACGAAGCCCGCGCCGAACCGGTACGCGATCGGGGCAGCGACGATGAACCCCCGAGCCTCCACGCCCAGCACCTTGTGCACTTCGCTGCCTGCGAAGTGGTCGGCGATGGCGTCGACCGCGAAGCGAAAGGCGTCGACGTCGGCGAGGAGCGGGGTGATGTCCTTGAAGACGACGCCCGGGCTCGGAAAATCAGGGATGTCCCTGATGTGATCCTTGAGCCAACTGGCGTCGTGAGCCATCACACAACGCTACCGCTGGCCAGCGGGCTGCCGTTGTTAGCGGCGCCGCTTCTTGCGCGGCCTCGGCCGGCCGCCTTGGCGACCGTGCGGCCGGTGGGCGGGTACGGGACGGGAGCGTCCGGGGACGAGGGGCGGATTGCCGTCCGACGCGTCGCCGTCACCGTCGCCGCCTGCGCTCGCTGTCATCACCCGGCTCCCGCCTCCCCCGCCGGCCATGACCGCCGCCGCGGCGGGCGTGAGGGGTACGGCCGGTGCCCCCTTGGCGGCCAGCCGCTGGCGGATCGCGGCGTAGCGCGGCTCGCGCTCCTTGAGGAGCACGAGCACGGGTGAGGCGATGAAGATCGACGAGTAGGCACCAGTGATCAGGCCGATGAGGAGGGCCAAGGCGAAGTCCTCCAAGGCGGTCGCACCGAGGACGTACACGCCGATGAAGAGCACGCTGGCGACCGGGAGGATGGCGACCAGGCTCGTGTTCAGCGACCGCATCAGGACCTGGTTCATCGACAGGTTGACCGTGTCCGAATAGGTCATGCGGCCCGACGCCGACAGCCCGCGCGTGTTCTCCTCGATGCGGTCGAAGACCACGATCGTGTCGTAGAGCGAGTACCCGAGGATCGTCAGGAAGGCGACGACGGTGGCCGGCGTCACCGCGAACCGGGAGATCGAATACACGCCGACCGTGATGAGGATGTCGTGGATGACGGCGATGATGGCGGCGATCGCCATCTTCCACTCGAAGCGGAACGAGATGTACACGGTGATGAGGATGAAGAAGACGATCAGGGCCGTGCGGGCCTTGTTGGTGACCGCCTTCCCCCACGAGGGTCCGACGTCGTTGACGCTGACCTGCTGCGCGGTTGTGTGCGCCGTCTTGGCGATGGCGTCGGTGACCTGAGTCTGTTGGTCCTGGGTGAGGTGCTTGGACGACACCTTCACGAAGTCGTTGCCGGTCGTCTGGATCGTGGCCTCACCCAGACCCAAGGGCCGAACGGCATCGCGCATTTCCGCCACCGACACGCCCTTGGCCTTCACCGTCCAGCTGACGCCGCCCTTGAAGTCGATGCCGAGATTGAGGCCGCTGGTTACGAGCGAGACCACGCCCGCGGCGATGACGATCGCCGAGGCGAGGAACCACCATTTCTTGTGGCCCATGAAGTCGAAGGAGGTCTCGCCGTGGTACAGGCGATGTCGCAGGCTGGCCTTCTTCGCCATCAGGCGGGCTCCGGCACGGGGCCCGGCGCGGCGAGCCCGCGGGCCACGCCGACCCACCGGGCCTCGGTGAAGAAGCGGCTGCGCCCGAGCAGCACGACCATCGGCCGGGTGTAGAAGTAGGCCGTGATGAGGTCGAGGAGCGTGGAGAGGCCAAGGAAGAAGGCGAACCCGCGGACGGCGCCGACGCTCAGCAGATAGAGCGTGCCTGCCGCGAAGATCGACACCAGGTCGGCGGCCAGGATCGTGCGATACGCCCGCTTGAAGCCACGGTCGACCGACGAGCGGATCGTCTTGCCGCTCCGGATCTCGTCTTTGAGGCGCTCGAAGTAGACGATGTAGGAGTCGACGGTGACGCCGACCGACACGATGATGCCGGTGACGCCGGCCAGGCTCAGCGCCAGCCCCTGGGTCTGGCCCAGCCACGTGATGATCGAGTAGAGCAGCGCGCCGGAGATGGCCAGCCCCAGCCACACCACCAGCCCGAGGGCCCGGTAGTAGAGCACCATGTAGAGCGCCACTAGGCCGATGCCGACCGCGCCCGCGATCAGGCCGGCCGACAGCGAGTCCTTGCCGAGCGTGGCAGACACGGTCTCGACCGTCTGGGGCTGCAGCTGCACCGGTAGCGAGCCGTACTTCAGCACCAGGGCGAGGTCCTTCGCCTGCTGCTGGGTGAAGTTGCCGGTGATCTCGCCCCGGCCGTTGAACTGCTGGGCGTTGATCTGGGGGGCCGACTGCACGACACCGTCGAGGTCGATGGCGACCTGCTTCTGGTAGTTCTTCTGGGCGACGGCGTCCCACTCGCCTGACCCCTTACCGGTGGTCGTGAACTGGACCTTCCACTGGCCGGTCTGGTCGATGGTGGCGTCAGCCGACGCCAGCGCCTTACCGGTGAGCTGCGCGGGCCCGAGCTCGTACCGCACCTGCTTGTTCTTGTCGGGCAGGACGACGGTGGCGTTGGGTTGGTCCTGGTCGGGCGGCGTCGTCTGCACCGGCGGCTGGCCGGGCGGCGTGGCCGACTGGTTGTACGGCAGCGTGGCCAGCACTGGCCGGAAGAGCAGCTGGGCCGTACGACCGACCAGCTGGAGGGCGCGCTGCTGGTTCTTCACGCCGGGCAGCTCGATGACGATGCTGTTGCCCTGCTGGGTGATCTCGGGCTCGGCGACGCCGAGGGCGTCGACCCGATTGCGGATGATCTCGATCGATGTCTTGAGGTCGGAGCTCTTGGCCTTCGTCTTCGGCTGGAGGACGACCGACGCCCCGCCCTCGAGGTCGAGGCCGAGGTGGGGCGTGTTCCCGGAGACGATCGTGGCCGCGAGGAAGCCAAAGGCGATCACGATGATCCCGACCAGGGAGACGACGAGACTGCGGCGCACGGCTCAGCCCGGCTCTGTGGAACCCGGGCCGGGGCCCGGTGTCGCCGGCCCGCTACCCGGCGGAGTGGGTCCGGCGCCGGCAGGGGGGCTGCTGGACGGCGGCGTCTCTGGTGCCAGCGGTGTCGCAGGCGGTGTTACGGGCGGCGTCGCGGGCGGTGTTACGGGCGGCTCGGGAATGGGGCTCGATGCGGCCGGCTCGCCGTTGCTCTCGATCGCGGTCTCGCCCGCGACACTCTCACCCAGCTCGTCGTCGACGTCGTCGAACGTCTCGCCCGCCTCGAACTCGTCCATCTCCTGATTGAGGCGGCGCCCGATGCCGGCCCGGGCCACCCGCATGGTCACCCCGGGAGAGATCTCGATCGTGATCACATCACCTTCAACGCCGGTGACGGTGCCGAAGATCCCGGCGGTGGTCATCACTTCGTCGCCCACCTGCACGGCGGAGATCAGCGCCTGGTGCTCGCGGGCGCGCTTCTGCTGCGGCCGGATCATGGCCGCGTACATCACGACGAAGAGCAGGATGAGTACGAGAAGCGGGCCCATGCGATCTCGGAGTAGGCGACCGAAGTTCGGTGGCAGGCTATCGCGGGGCCTTCTCGCTTTGACACCAGACGTCGGCCAGCTCGGCCCGCAGGGTGGTCAGCGTGCCTGCCGCGACCGCGCTGCGCAGCCGCTCGACCAGCCCCGCGATCCAGCTCACGTTGTGGATCGTGACCAGCCGGGCCACGCCGGGCTCCCCCACCAGCAGGAGGTGGCGCAGGTACCCCCGTGACCAGCGGGCGCAGACCGGGCACGAACACGTCGGATCAAGCGGGGTGTCGTCGTCGCGGTGCGCCGCGTTTCGCAGTGAGAGCCGCCCGGCCGCGGTCAGGACGGTGCCGTGCCGGGCCAGCCGGGTCGGCAGCACGCAGTCGAACAGGTCGACGCCCCGCGCCACTGCCTCGGCCAAGCCGACCGGGTCCCCGACGCCCATGAGGTAGCGGGGCCGGTCGACGGGGAGCTCACTCACGCAGGCGTCGAGGGCCTCGAGCATCTGCGCCCGGCTTTCGCCGACCGAGAGGCCGCCGATGCCGTACCCGTCGAAGCCGACGTCGACCGTGCGCCTCGCGCTCTCCGTCCGTAGGGCGGCGTCGACCCCGCCCTGCACGATGCCGAAGAGGGCCTGGCCCTCACGTCGATGGGCACGGCGGGCACGCGCCGCCCAGGCCGCAGTCCGCTCTACGGCGGTGCGCACCACCTCTGGGGGCGACGGCAACGGCGGGCAGACGTCGAGCACCATCTGGATGTCTGCGCCCAGCTGCTCCTGCACCGCCACGGCGTCCTCGGGCGTGAGCCGGTGGGTCGTGCCGTCATAGGTCGAGCGGAAGGTGACACCGTCGTCGTCGACGTGGGGCGACAGCGAGAACACCTGATAGCCGCCGGAGTCGGTAAGCACGTGGCGGTCCCACGCCATGAAGCCGTGCAACCCCCCGAGGCGGGCCACAACGTCGGCGCCCGGCCGCAGCATCAGGTGGTACGTGTTGGCCAACATCAGTTCGATGCCGAGGTCTTCGAGGTCGGCCACCGACAGGGTTCGCACCGCCCCTCTCGTGCCAACCGGCATGAAGCACGGCGTGCGGAATGAACCCCGCGCCGTCGTGACCGACCCCGTCCTCGCGTCGCCGTCGGTGGCAGCGACCTGCATCCGCAGGTTCACGGCGCCCGGCCCACGAGCATTGCGTCGCCGAAGGAGAGGAACCGGTAGCCCTCGGCCAGGGCCACGGCATACAGCTCGCGCCAGCGCTCGCCCGCGAAGGCGGCCAACAGCAGGAGGAGCGACGAGCGCGGCATGTGGAAGTTCGTGAGGAGCACGTCAACGACCCGAAAGCGGTAGTCGCCGTGGATGAACAACGACGTGCGACCCTCGGCCGGTCCGACCGCCGCGCTCTCGAGGGCGCGGACGGTCGTGGTGCCGACGGCGACCACGCGGCGCGCACCGCGACAGGCGTCGAGTGTCGCCGCCGGCACGCGGTACCGCTCGGAATGGATCTGGTGATCCTCCGGCCGGTCAGCCGTCACGGGCCGGAAGGTGTCGAGGCCGACCGCGAGGTCGACCGACGCCACGCCGATCCCGCGGGCCCGGCACCGCTCGAGCACGCCGTTGGTCAAGTGGAGGCCCGCGGTCGGCGCCGCGACCGACCCCGGCTGCCTGGCGTACACCGTCTGGTAGCGCTCGGGATCGTCCAAGGGCTCGTGGATGTAGGGCGGCAGCGGCACCTCGCCGTCACTGGCGACGTCGCCGTCGACACGAACGCGGCGCCGCCCGCCGTCGAGGTGGTCACCGACCTCGACCGTCAGCCCGCCGTCACCGCGCAGCAGCGTGCCCCGTGGCACGCGCCGGCCGGGCCGCACGAGTGCTTCCCACTCCCCGTCGACGTTCTCGAGGAGCAGCACCTCGATCCTGCCACCCGTCGCCTTGCGGACGTGCAGGCGGGCAGGAAGGACGCGCGTCTCGTTGACCACCAACAGGTCGCCGTCTTCGAGGAGGTCGGGAAGGTCGGCCACCCGCCGGTGCGCGACGGCGCCGTTGTCGTCAGTGGCGACCAAGAGGCGCGCCGCATCCCTCGGTTCGATCGGCGTCTGGGCAATGGCCGACGCGGGGAGCTCGTAGTCGTAGGCGCTCATCATGAGCGCCAAGAGGCTACGGGCGTGGCAGAGTGCGTCAATGGAGACGGAGGAAGTCAGGCACCATCTCGCCCGTATCGATAAGGACGGGTACACGATCGTCGAGGACGCCATCGAGCCTGATCTGGTGGACGAGCTGACCGCCGACCTGGCGGGGCTCGAGCGCGATCTCGAAGTCGTGCCCGCGACGAACGACTTCGAGGGTGCGCAGACGCTGCGCGTCTACAACCTGCTCGTCCACGGCGAGGTGTGGCAGCGCGTTCCTGTACATGCGTCGGTGCTCGCGATCGTGGACGGCGTGCTCGACCCGGGCTGTCTCATCTCGTCGTTGTCGTCGATCAACATCGGCCCGGGCGAGACGGCCCAGCCCATCCACGCCGACGACATGCTTATGCCGATCCCGAAGCCGCACCCCCCGACGGTCTGCAACTCGATGTGGGCTCTCACCGACTTCACCGAGGAGAACGGCGCCACTCGGATCATCCCCGGGACCCACGTCTACGACCACTCCCCGAACTACGGGCAGGAGTACGACAGCATCCCGGCCGAGATGCCGCGCGGCAGCGTGCTCATCTGGCACGGCAGCCTCTGGCACGGCGGCGGCGCCAACCGCACCGGCGAGCGCCGCATCGGCATCGCCATGAACTACTGCGCCGGCTACATCCGCCAGCAGGAGAACCAGCAGCTCGGCATCCCGCCGTCGCTCGTGCGCACCTTCGAGCCTCGACTCCAGGAGCTCGTGGGCTACGGCGTCTACAGCGGTCTCATCGGCCACATCGACAAGAAGGCACCGATGCAACTGCTGAACAAGGACGGCGACCACAGCATGGTCTGGGACGCCGTTTAGATCGTTCTTCTACTCGAAGAGCGGCGGGGGGCCTTCGGCGTTGGGAGGTGGTGTCAGCCCGACGTGGGCCCAGGCCGTCGGTGTCGCCATGCGGCCGCGCGGCGTGCGCTTGAGCATCCCGAGCTGGAGCAGGAACGGCTCGTAGACGTCTTCGACGGTCTCGGGCTCCTCGCCGACGCTGATGGCAAGCGTGGACAGCCCGACTGGTCCGCCGCCGAAGCGTCGGCACACGGCGTCGAGGATGGCGCGGTCGACCTTGTCGAGCCCTTGGGCGTCGACCCCGAACACCGCGAGGCCGTCCCGGGCTGCGGACTCAGTGACGACACCGTCGCCCCGAACCTCGGCGTAGTCGCGCACCCGTCGCAGCAGGCGGTTGGCGATGCGTGGCGTGCCACGCGCTCGACGGGCGATCTCGGTCGCACCCTCCTTGTCGAGGCGCACGCTCATGATGCCGGCGGCCCGCAACACGATGGCCTCCAGATCGGACGGTGCGTAGAAGTCGAGGCGGGCGACGAACCCGAAGCGGTCGCGAAGGGGGCCGGTGATCAGCCCGGTTCGCGTGGTGGCACCGACCAGCGTGAAGCGGGGGACGTCGAGACGGATCGAGCGGGCGGACGGCCCCTTGCCGATGACGATGTCGAGCTGGAAGTCCTCCATCGCCGGGTACAGCACCTCTTCGACCGCTCGGCTGAGCCGGTGGATCTCGTCGATGAAGAGGACGTCGCCCTCGTCGAGGTTGGTCAGCAGGGCGGCCAGATCACCGGCCCGCTCGAGGGCGGGGCCGGACGTAACCCGGAACCCGACTCCCATCTCGTTGGCGACGATGCCCGCCAAGGTGGTCTTCCCAAGGCCAGGCGGACCCGCGAAGAGGATGTGGTCGACGGGCTCGGCCCGCTTCTTGGCCGCGCCCAGCAGGATCTCCATGTGCTCGCGGAGCTCGGGCTGGCCCACGAAGTCGTCGAGGCGCTTGGGCCGGAGACCGATCTCCTCCGGCTCCTCGGCCGGCAGGGCGCCGGCGACGAGCACCTCTTCTCTCATCGGGCCGCCGCCAGGAGCTTGAGGGCGTCACGGAGCAGGGTGTCGACGTTGCCCTCGGACGGCAGCTCGCGCAACACGTCGCGCACCTCGTCGGGCTGGTAGCCGAGGCCGGCGAGCGCCGCGCCCAGGTCGGCACGCACCGAGCCGCCGGTGGCCGACACGAGTTCGAGGTCGGGCACCTCGAGCCTGCTCTTCAGATCGAGCAGCAGCCGGGCTGCGGTCTTCTTCCCGACGCCGGGCACCAGAGTGAGGGCGGCGACGTCGTCATCCAGGAGGGCGCGCCGGAGGGCACTGGGCGTGTGCACCGACAGGATGGCGAGCGCAAGATTGGGGCCCACCCCGTGGGCACCGATGAGGGCCTCGAAACACGAGCGCTCGTCGGCGGTGGCGAAGCCGTAGAGCACCATGGCGTCCTCGCGGACGTGGAGATGGGTGTACAGGAAGACGGGGCTGCCCAGCTCCCCGAGCTCGGCCATCGTGCGGGGGGCCACGACGGCGCGATAGCCGACGCCGCCGACCTCGACGGTGACCTCACCGCCCGCCGAGCGATCGAGGAGCACCCCTCTCACCGAGCCAATCACTTCGCCGCCTCGAGCCGGGCCTGGAGGGGCGCGGCCGAGATGTGACAGAGCGCGAGCGCAAGCGCGTCTGCCGCGTCGGGCGGCCTGGGCACTTCGGCCAGGCCGAGCAGGGACTGCACCATGCGCTGCACCTGATCCTTCCCGGCGGACCCGTACCCGGCGACCGCCTGCTTCACCTGGTTCGGCGTGTACTGGACGACAGCGCAACCGGCCTGGGAGGCCGCGGCCAAGACCAGGCCGCTGGCCTGCCCGACCGACATCGCGGTGCGCACGTTGGTCTGGAAGAAGAGGCGCTCGACGGCGACCACGTCAGGCCGGAGGTCGGCCAACAGCTCACGGATGTCGGCGTCAAGGGCGGCCAGGCGCTCGGGGAGGGGCTGGGACGGTGGCGTCGACAGCACGCCCACGGCGTGGGCGCGCGTCTGGCCGCGCACCGACTCGACACAGCCGTAGCCGCAACGGGACACCCCCGGGTCGATCCCGAGCACGAACATGCGTTCGTGAACCTACCGCGACGCGCGTCGCCGGGCGCGGATACCGTAAGCGCCAATGGAGCTCGCGGGCAGGAGGGTGCTGATCACCGGCGCCTCCCGTGGCATCGGCCAGGCGCTCGCCGAACGGTTCACCGCAGCGGGCGCGCGCGTCGCACTGGTCGCCCGCTCCGAAGGCCCCCTCAAGGAGCTCGCCGACCGCCTGGGCGGCACGGCCCACCCCGCCGACCTCTGCGACCCCCAGCAACTCGCCGGCCTCGTCGAGCGAGTCGAGGCCGATGGCGGGCCCGTCGACGTACTCGTCAACAACGCCGGCGTCGACCGGTCGGGGTTCATCACCGAGGTCCCGGCCGAGGACGTCGAGACGCTGTTCCGGCTGAATGTCATTGCACCGGTCGAGCTGTGCCGTCAGGTCATTCCGCGGATGCTCGACCGGGGTCGCGGTCACATCGTCGTGATCTCGTCGATGTCGGGCGTACTGCCGGCTCCCGGCTACTCGCTCTACTCGGCCTCGAAAGCCGCTCTCAACCAGTTCGCCGCGTGCCTGCGCGCCGATCTCAAAGGCAAGCCGCTCACCACCACGCTCGTCGAGGTCGCCTACGTCGTGCCCACCGAGATGGCCGACAACGTGAAGGCCAACCCGGGCGTGTGGAAGGCGTCCGAGCGCTTCTACAAGCTGCACACGCTCGTCGACACGCCGATCGACAAGCTCACTCGCGAGATCGTCGAAGCCGTGCGCCGCGACAAGCGCCACGTCCGCCTTCCTCGGCGCATGGCCCCGTTCGCCATCCTCGGCGAAGTGCCACGGCTGAGCGTCGAGGCGGTGCTCACCGGCGCGCATTGGAGCGAATACATCCATGGATCAGGTCCTTCGTAACGCCAAGGTCATCGACGGCACCGGCGCCCCCGCCCGAGCCGCGGACATCGGCATCGAGGACGGCCGTATCGCCGCGGTCGGCGACGTCGCCGCCAACGGCGCCCACGAGGTCGATCTCGACGGGCTCGTGCTCGCGCCCGGTTTCGTCGACATCCACACCCACTACGACGCCCAGGTGCTGTGGGACCGCGACCTCACGCCGTCGTGCTGGCACGGTGTTACCACCGTCGTCATGGGCAATTGCGGCTTCGGCATCGCGCCAACGCGTCCCGAGCACCGCTCGACGATCGCCCGCACGCTCGAGAACGTCGAGGGCATGTCGGTCGAGGCACTCGAGGCCGGCATCCCCTGGACGTTCGAGTCGTTTCCCGAATACCTGAACGCCCTCGACGGCGCGCCGACGCGATTGAACACCGCGGCGATGATCGGCCACACGCCGCTGCGGCTCTATGTCCTGGGCGACGAAGCCAGCGAGCGTCCCGCCAAAGACGATGAGGTCGACCGCATGCGCGAGCTGGTCGCCGAGGCCCTGGCCGCTGGCGCCCTCGGGTTCGCCACGTCCAAGTCCCCCACCCACGCCGGCGCCGAGGGCAAGCCCGTCCCCAGCCGCCTGGCCGAGCTCGACGAAGTCGCCCGCATCGCCGACGCCATCAAGCAGAACGGCCGGGGAATCATGCAGATCACACCCGGCGCCGGCCTGTTCATCAATGAGATGGCCGACCTCAGCGAGCGCACCGGTCAGCCGGTCTCCTGGACCGCACTGCTCACTGGCATCGGCGGCCCTGGCACCGCACTGCAGCTGCTCGACCTCACCGCCAAGGCCGGCAAGAACGTGTGGCCCCAAATCGCCTGCCGTCCGCTCGTCATGCAGATCTCCTTCGAGGACCCGTTCGCGTTCGCGTCGGCCGACGCCTTCAAGGAGGTGCTCGCCGTCCCCCGGGAGCAGCGGGCCGACATCTACGCCGACCCGGCCTGGCGCGAGCGGGCGCGGACCGCGGCCGACTCGGGCGGCGTCTTCGACACCAAGTGGGACAAGACCACGATCGCCGAGACCAAGCGCCATAGCCGGCTGATGGGGAGGAGCCTGGCTGACATCGCGGCCGAGCGCGGTGTGGAGCCTATGGACGCGGCGATCGACCTCGCCCTGGACGAAGACCTCAAGACCCGCTTCCGTGTCGTCCTCGCCAATGACGACGAGGACGAGGTCGGCAAGCTGCTGCAGGACGAGCGAGCCGTGCTGGGCCTCTCCGACGCGGGTGCCCACGCCAGCCAGCTGTGCGACGCCTGCTTCTCGACCCACCTCCTCTCGCACTGGACGCGCGAGAAGGGCATCCTCACCCTCGAGCAGGCGGTCTGGCGTCTCACCGGCCAGCCCACCCAAATCTTCGGCATCACCGACCGCGGCCGCATCGAAGAAGGTCTCGCCGCCGACCTCGTCGCCTTCGATCCCGACACCGTCGGCGTCGACGGCGAGCTCGAGCGGGTGTGGGACCTCCCCGCCGGCGCCGACCGCCTCATCGCCCGTAGCAAGGGCGTCGAGCACGTCTGGGTGAACGGCACCGCCATCCGCGACGGCGGCCAAGACGTCACCAACGCCCGCCCCGGCAAGCTCCTCAGAGGCGGCCGAGCGAGCTAACCCCTGCGGTGACAACGACTTTGTGGAGGTTTCCCGACCCCAGAGGACAGAAAATCTCCAAAAAGCCGGTCAGGCCTCGACAGCCTGCAAGACCGAATCGGGGATGTCGAAGTTGCTGTAGACGTTCTGGACGTCGTCGTGTTCTTCGAGGGCGTCGATGAGCTTGAGGACCTTGCGGGCGTCGCCCTCGGTCTCCAGCGGGACGGCCGTCGTCGGCAGCATGGTCAGGTCGGCGGAGTCGTAGGCGATGCCGGCATCGTCGAGCGCCTTCTGCAGCCGGTGCAGGTCCTGAGGGGCGGACGTGAGCTGCCAGGTATCGCCCTGGTCGGCGAGGTCTTCGGCGCCGTTGTCCATGCCGACGAGCATGAGGTCGTCCTCACCGACCGACTTCGGGAGGATGATCACGCCCTTGCGGTGGAACTGCCATGACACCGCGCCGGGCTCGGCCGTGGAGCCACCGTTGCGGGTGAACAGGCTGCGGATATCGGCGCCGGTCCGGTTGCGGTTGTCGGTGAGCGTCTCGACGTAGACCGCGACGCCGCAGGGGGCGTAGCCCTCATAGGAGACGGCCTCGTAGGTCACTCCCTCGAGCTCGCCCGTGCCCCGCTTGATGGCCCTGGTGATGGTGTCCATGGGCACCGACGAGGAGCGGGCCTTCTCGTACATCGTGCGCAACGTGGCGTTGGCGTCGAGGTCGCCGCCGCCCTCGCGCGCCGCCACCTCCAGCTGGCGGATGAGCTTGGCGAAGAGCTTGCCGCGCGCCTTGTCGGCCGCACCCTTCTTGTGCTTGATGGTTGCCCACTTGGAATGACCGGACATGGCTCAGCTCACCTCTCTGAGAAACAGTTCATGCAAACGCAGATCGCCGGACAGCTCGGGATGGAACGCGGCCGCCAGCACCGGGCCCTGCCGGCACAGCACCGGGTAGTCGTCAACGCGGGCCAGGACCTCGACGTCGTCGCCGGCGCGCTCGACGTACGGAGCCCGGATGAACACCGCCGGGACAAGGCCCATCCCGTGCACCTCGAGCTCGGTCTCGAAGGAATCGACCTGGCGGCCGAAGGCATTCCGGCGCACGGCGATGTCGATCACACCGAAGTTGCGTTGGTCAGGGCGGCCGTCGAGGACGACCTTGGCCAGCAGGATCATCCCCGCACACGTGCCGAACGCGGGCATGCCCTCATCGAGTCGGGCCGCCACCGGGTCGAACAGCCCGCTCGACTCCAGCAGCTGCGACATCGTCGTCGACTCGCCGCCCGGCAGGATCAGGGCGTCGACGGCCGAGAGCGCATCGGCGGTGCGGACCTCAACCGGGTCCGCGCCGAGATCAGAGAGCGCCTGGGCGTGCTCCGTGACGTCGCCCTGCAGGGCGAGGATCCCCACCTTCACCTGGAGGACTCCCGGCGTGCACGGTGGACATCACCAGCCCCGCTCGGACAGCTTGACGTCGAGCTCGGCGATCTCCTGGCCCTTCATCGCCTCGCCAAGTCCGCGGCTGACCTTGGCGACGATGTGGGGGTCGCGGAAATGTGCGGTGGCCTCGACGATGGCCTTGGCCCGAACCGCGGGGTCCTCGGACTTGAAGATGCCCGACCCGACGAACACAGCCTCGGCCCCGAGCTGCATCACGAGCGAGGCATCAGCCGGCGTGGCGATGCCCCCGGCGCAGAAGAGGGGTACGGGCAGGCGGCCGGCCTCATGCAGTTCCTGCACCAGGGAGACCGGCGCCCGCAGCTCCTTGGCCCATGCGTAGACCTCGGCCGAGTCGGCCTGGGTGATCTTGCGGATGTCGCCCAGGATCAGTCGGAGATGACGCACGGCCTCGACGATGTTGCCGCTGCCGGCCTCGCCCTTGGAGCGGATCATGGCCGCCCCCTCGGAGATGCGGCGCAGGGCCTCACCGAGGTTGGTGGCGCCGCAGACGAACGGCACGGTGAACGCCCACTTGTCGATGTGGTGGGACTCGTCGGCGGGCGTCAGCACCTCGCTCTCGTCCACGTAGTCGACACCGAGGGCCTCGAGCACTTGGGCCTCGGCGAAGTGACCGATGCGAGCCTTGGCCATCACCGGGACGGTGACGGCGGCCTTGATCCCCTCGATCATGGCCGGATCGCTCATGCGCGCCACGCCGCCGTCGCGACGGATGTCGGCCGGGACCCGCTCCAGCGCCATCACTGCGACCGCGCCGGCATCCTCGGCGATCTTGGCCTGCTCGGGCGTCACGACGTCCATGATCACGCCGCCCCGGAGCATCTCGGCCAGCCCTCGCTTGACGCGATCGGTGCCCGTCTGGCGTTCCATGGACACCAGTCTATGAGCGCTGCGGCTACTGAACGGTTGCCGCGGTCCCCACCGGCTGCACCTCGACCCAGGTGGTGCCGGGCGTGATCTTGATCGGCGCCCCGGCGGCGTCGGTGAACGACACCGGCGTCTCCGCGCTCGGCTTCGACCAACTGCCCTTCACCACCTTGCCCTGCGACAGCACCCACGCCTGACCGGTGCCAGTGACCTGGGCGACGGACACGGGCTCGCCCACGACGTCCACATCGCCCGGGCTGTTGACGTAGGGCACGAACCACACGATCACGTTGGTGGGCGCCACCTGGGCGCCGCCCTCGACGACCTGGGGCGTGCCGTTGCTCCCCCGCTTCCACGTGTTGGTGGCCGGGTCGTAGTCGTACGTGCTCGTCGTTCGCACGCCGGGGACGACGGTGAGGTGGCTGGCGGGCAGGACACCGGCGCCACCGAAGGGCTCGCCGTTGGCCAGGAAGTCGAAGATCTTGGGCGGCGGCGCCATGCCAGCCGGCGCCTGGGCGTACAACCGCGGCGTCGACGAATAGAGGTTGTGGGGCGCGGCGCGCCCCGGCCGCCGGTAGTACGCCTTGGGTGCGGCGTCCACGCCGACGTCGGTGATCCCGGCCGCGTGCAGCATGTTGATGAACTTGGCCGTGCCACCCGAATAGGCGTAGAGCGGGTTCAGGGGCTTGACGATCGCGGGATCGCTGGGCCGGATCGAGCGCACGGGCCCGACGGGGTCGGCGTCCTTGGACTGATAGACGACGATGAGGCGGCTGAGGCCCGCCTCGACGATCTCCTCGTACACCACGTCGGCTTCGACCAGACCGGACTGCGGGCGCGCTTCGGCGACGTTCTCGATCTTGACCACGAGGGCCGGCCGCGACTGCTTCGGGTCTGCCCCCGCGGGCAGGCCCGTCAGGGGGAACACGGGCGGCACGGTGGTCGTCGTCGTAGCCGGGGCTGTGGAGCCGGCGGAGGCGTTCTTGCCACCTCCTGACGAGCACGCGGCCGCGACCAGCGCCAGTGCTGCGAGCGCGGCGGCGAAGCCGAAGAGGCGGTGGCGGGAGGTCACAGTTCTTTCAGTGTCTTGATGCGGTCGTCCAGCGGCGGGTGCGTGTCGAACATCCGGTTGGCCGGCCCGAGGGGCGACTCGATCCAGAGATGGGCGGTAGCCCGCGAGTTGAATTGCACAACGGTCTTGTCGGCCTTGAGCTTCTCCAAGGCCGAGATAAGGCCGGGAGGGTAGCGGGTCAACGACACCCCACTGACGTCAGCCGAGCCTTCCCGGCTCCGGCCCAGGGCAAGGGGCACCACCGGCCCGAACACCGGGCGTAGGACGACCGCCGGAAGGCCCACGAGCGTCACGGCGACCGTCGACACGAGGATGTCGTAGTTCTTGACGTGGCTCAGCTCGTGAGCGAGCACGCCCTCCAGCTCGATGCGGTTCAGCTTGTCGAGCAGTCCGGTGGTGACGGCGATCGCGGCGTGCCGGGGGCTGCGGCCGGTTGCGAACGCATTCGGCGCCGGGTCGTCGATGACATACACGCGCGGCTTGGGGAGGCCGGCCGCGATGCACAGCCCCTCGACGACGTTGTGCAGGCGGGCGTACTGCTCAGGGTCGGACGGGCGGGCGTGGGCCATGCGCAGCGCCATGGCGTCGGACTTCCAATAGGCGATGAACGATCCGGCGCCTGCGATGACCAGGGCGATGACCAAGCCGGCGATGCCCAAGCCGAGGACGAGCAGCACGGCCCAGAGCACGGCGGCGACAACGACGACGAAGCCCGCAATGAGCAGCACCGAGCGCCGCTTGTTGGAGGAGATCTGCTCGTACAGCGGAGGAGGCTCGGGTCAGAACTGGACCGAGACCGGACCCCGAGAGGTGTCGTCGGCCTCGAAGTACTCGCGGGGATGGAACCCGAAGGAGTTGGCGAGCACGTTGGTTGGGAAGGACTGGATGCGGGTGTTCAGCTTGAGCACCTCGTCGTTGTAGAACTGGCGCGCGTAGGCGATGCGGCCCTCGGTGGCCGTGAGCTCCTCTTGCAGGGCGAGGAAGTTCTGATTGGCCTTGAGCTCGGGGTACGCCTCGGCGACAGCGAAGAGAGACTTCAGGGCACCTGTGATCTGGTTCTCGGCTTGCGCCTGTTGGGCGGGGCCCTGGGCGTTGATCGCATTCGCACGGGCGTTGGTGACGCTCTCGAACGTCTGACGCTCGTGGGCTGCGTAGCCCTTCACCGTCTCGACCAGGTTGGGAATCAGGTCGTACCGGCGCCGGAGCTGCACGTCGATCTGGGCCCAGGCGTTGTCGATGCGGTTCCGCAGCCGAACCAGGCCGTTGTAGGCGAAGACGACGTACAGGACGAGGAGCACAACCACGACCAGCACGATCAGCAGCGCGATCACGTCTTCATCATACGGCCCACCCCCCTCGTATGCGGCGAACGCGCGCAGATGACTAGTGAAAACGGTGCGGCGATTTGACCAATGTGGGCCATGGCTTCCGAGACGCTCGACGCCGAAAGTACGGATTGATCGTGTTTTCGGTGGATCTAGGGAGAACCATGCGCAGAGCTCGGGTGTTCGGTGCCGCAGTATCAGTTGCAGCCTTGTTGGGCGCGACGGCGGCCGCAGGCGGGACGGCATCAGCCGCAACGAACGGCGTCGGCACCACGAAGGCGACGACCACCGCCGTGAACATCTCGTTGGGGAGCAACGGCTCCCTGCTCAACGTGCGCGTGCTCGGCGACGACGGCAGCGCAAACATCGATCCCAAGCAGGGCGCTCCGTCCTCGGCCTCGAGCGCGCTGTCTCCGTTGACGTCGACGTCGTCGGTGTCGGCCCTCAATCTCTCCGTGCCCAAGGTGAGCGTGGCTTCCACCGGGGCGTCTGACAGCAAGTCTGTCCCCTCCATCTCCCTGGCCACGCCGCTCACGACGGGTGCGATCGCTCCCCTGTCCTTGTCGGCGGTCGTCGACGCCGCCCAGGGTGCGGCCTCGGGCCTCAACAGCTCGCTGAGCAACGTCACTGCCGTTGCCGGCCTGCTGTCGGTGCCGAGCGCAACGTCCAGCCTCGGAACCGCCGCCAAGCCCGGTGACTCTGACGGTCTCCGGGGCCTGAGCGTCCCGAGCATCCAGGTCCTCAACCTGGGCGCCGTGCTCCAGGGCCTCGGCGTCAACTCCGCCACCCTGCAGCTGGGCCAGGTCGGCAACGTCCTCAACACGCTCGGCGTGACTGTGCCCAACGGCTCGGGCCCGGCGCTCTCGGGCACCAATCTCGTCAGCACCGTCAACGGCCTCAGCGGCGTGCTGACGACCCCCCTCCCGAATGGCATCCAGGGCCTCCCCGCGGCGACGCTGATCTCAGCCCTGCCCGCCCCGCTGCAGACCCTGATCGGCAGCCTCATTCCGGGTGGCATCCCGGTGGGCGCCACCACCGTTGGCGACCTGGTGACGACCATCAACGGCCAGATCACCGGCCTGCTCAACGGCGCTCTCGCTGGCATCACCAACGCCCCGCTGCTGCAGGTGAAGGACCTGGTCGTCGGCATCACGACCAAGGCCGCTGACACGGTCGCCAACTCGGTCGCCGACATCAAGGCTTCTCTCGGCTCGGTCCAGGTCGGCAACGCGAACATCCCGGGCGCCGATTTGGCGTCGCTGCTCGGCAACGCGCAGACGACCATCAACAACGTGCTGGCCCAGGCCGGCCTCGGCAACCTGATCACGGTCAAGGCGCTTGATCAGAGCAAGAGCATCGCGACGACCAACGGCTACGTGAATGCCCTCGCGAACCTGACCGGCGTGCACGTCGCTATCGCTCCGCTGTCGTCGCTCGCCGGAGGCACGACGGCCGCGGCGGCCACCGACACCGTCGGCTCGCTCTTCACACTGGCCGGCGGGGGCGCGCCGCCGGCGCTGTCCTCGGCCATGGCCACGCTGAACGGCGTCCTGGCGACCACGGGTGCCGGCGCCCTCGCTCAAGGTGCGACCGTGGACGTGCTCTCGGTCGGCTCCGCCTCGACGTTCACCCCGTCGAGCAGCACCCCGGCCAACCCCTCGGCGGCCACCCCCCAGAACGGCACGCTCGCCGTGACCGGTGGCCCCACCCAGGTTCTCGGCTTCATCGGCCTGCTGCTGCTGGCCACCGTCGCCGGGCTCCGTTGGCTCCGCCGGCCCGCTACGACGAACTGATCCGCCGCACGACGGCGGGCGTCAGAGCCTGCGAGCGAGAAGGAGGCCCCTCCGGGGGCCTCCTTCCGCGTACGGTGAACGATCATGCGGTCCCTCGCCGGCATCGGCGCCCTCCTGGTCGTGCTGGCTGCGTGCGGCGGGGGTGGCACCAACGCCAAGAGCACTGACACCTCGAAGCCGGCCACGTCGTCGTCGACGACGTCGTTGGATACGACACCGCCCAGCGCCGCAACCGGCGGGTCGACGACACCGGTCTCGGTTGCTGTGACGCACCCTGCTGCTCATCTGGTCGCGGTTCGCGCTGCCCGCCAGGAAACCGTCGACCGCGTGGTCTTCGAGTTCACCGAGCAGGTGCCGGGCTACAAGGTCTCCTACGTCAAGAAGCCCATCCTCGACACGTCGGGCAAGGAGGTCCCGCTGTCGGAGAACTTCGTCCTGCAGTTCCACATGCAGCAGGCCACCGGCTTCAACCTCGACAGCGGGAAGCCCACCTACACGGGCCCCAAACAGCTCCAGCCGGCCGGCACCCGTGCCGTCGGCGAGGTGACACAAGTGGAGGACTTCGAGGGGACGCTGACGTGGGTGGCCGGCCTGAAGGCCGAGCTCCCGTTCCGCGTCAGCACCCTGACGGGCCCACCCCGTCTCGTGATCGATATCCCGAGCTAGACGGCGCGGTCGTAGAGCTCGAGATAGCGCTCCGCCAGCAGGTCCATCGAGAACTGGGCCGCCCGGCACTCCCCCGACGCCACTAGCGACTCGGCCATCGTCGGATGCTCGAGGACGTCGATCAAGGCGTCGGCCAGCGCCTTGGCGTCCCCGGGCGGCACGAGCAGGCCGTCGTGGCCGGCGCGGGCGACGTTGCGATACCCCGGGAGGTCGCTGGCCACGATCGGTGTCTGCGCGGCCATCGCCTCGAGGAGCACGACGCCGAACGACTCGCCGTGCAGCGACGGCGCGCAGAACAGGTCGGCGCCCCGCAGCCGGCGGGCGACCTGGTCGTCGTTGAGACGGCCGAGCCACTGGATCCGGCCGTCGTGGCCCCACTGCTCCTGGAGGGACTCCGTCTCCGGCCCGTCGCCGCCCACCCAGAGGGTGACGTCGGCCGGCAAGCGACCCAGCGCCTCCAGCAGGACCGCCAGGCCCTTGCGGGGCTCGTGGCGGCCGACGAAGAAGATCGTGGGCCCGGTGGTCGGCCACGGCGTCGCCTTCGAAAAGCGTTCGATCTCGATGCCGTTGTGGAGCAGCTCGTACTCGCCGCCGAGGGCCCGTCGAGCCATGGTCCGCGCGTCCTCGGACACGGCGCATCGCGTCGAGAGGCGCCCGGCCATCCAGCGGGTGATCGGGAAGAGCCATCGGTAGGGCGCGCTCACCCCGGCCGCGTGGAAGGTGCCGACCTTGGGCGTGGCGGCCGCGATCACCGCGGTCATCGTGGGGCCCGGCACCAACGGCTCGTGGAGATGGAGGACGTCGAACTCCTCGTCGCGCAGCGCCCGGATGGTGCGCAGGGCACAGCTGGCGTCCGGGGCGATCGGTGCGACCGAGCCGTTGGCAGCCAGGGGGACGCAGTCGCCGAGCGGCGTCACCGCCACGTCAGGAGGCGGCCCGTCGCACGGTCCGAGGACACGCGCCTCATGGCCCATCGCCCGCAGGGAGCGTGCCAGCCCCAGCACCTGGCCTTGCACACCGCCCGGCAGGGTGAGGCTGTAAGGACAGACCAGACCGACTCTCACTGCACTCAACGGTAGTGCTCAGATCGCGGCGTGAACATCGCTCGGCCACGTCGGCTGGAAGTTGTGCCACTGCGTCGGCGCCCGCCTGATCAGCTTCTCGAGCTCGTGGGTCAGCGTCTGGGTGACGCGCACGACGTCGTCGCGCAGCCGGCCCGTGCGCTCGGTGTCGATGGGCGCCCCGATCACGCCCCGGTGACCGACCTCGTCGTCAAAAAAGGCGGCGGAGGGGACAATCGGCGCGCCCGCACGCAGCGCCAGCGTCGCCGGCCCGCCAGGAAGTTTGGTGCGCTCGCCGAAGAACTCGACCTCGACGCCGGTACCCCCGATGTCGCGGTCGCAGAGCAGCCCGACAGCGCGGTTGTCGCGCAGATGGCGAATGAGGGTGGCGCCCGCCTGCGGCCCCAGGGGCACGGTGTCGAACCCGAGGCGATGGCGGACGGCGTTGAACCACTCGTAGAGCTCCGGCGGCTCGAGGCGCTCGACAACGGCGGTGCACGGCGCAACCTGGGCCACCCACGCACCGGCCAGATCCCAGTTGCCCGTATGCGGCATGGCGATGATCACGCCGTTGCCCTTCTCCCGAGCCTCGTGCACGTTCTCGATGCCTTCGAACTGGGTGCTGTCGTGTATCTCTGAGGGAGACATCGACGGGAGCAGGAACAGCTCCATGTAGTAACGGGCGTAGGAATCCATCAGCCGGCGCACCTGGCGCTCGACTTCGGCGTCACCCACCTCCGGGCCGAGGACGTGGCGGAGATGGCTCGTTGCCATCGCCGTCATGTCGCTGCGGCCCCGGTAAACGCGTGCGAGCAGTGGCTGCGTCGCCCGCCCGATGGCCGAGGCCGCCGACAGCGGGAGCGCCCGGCCGACCAGCGAGCCGGCGCGGTAGGCCGCGAACTCGGCGCGCTGGGCGAGGGTAGGGCTCACCCGCGGGGGTGCCCTTAGGGCCGGGTGCGCACGCGCCGCTCGGCGCGCCTCGCCCGCCAACTTCCCTCGTCGCCCTCGCTCAAGGGCCGCCACGTGCGCCAGCGTGCAGGCGGACGGGCCGAGGGCAGGGCGGCGCTGGCCTGGCGCCACACGCGGACGAACCGCTGGACGGCCGTGAAGGACGTGAGGGCCAGCATCACCCAGAGGACCGGCACGAGGACCACGCCGAAGGCCAGGCCGACGCCGAGCAGGAACATGCGCTCGGCCCGCTCCATGAGCCCGCCTTTGGCCTGGAAGCCAAGGGACTCGGCGCGCGCCCGCTCGTAGGAGATCAGCATCGAGGCGGCGAGCACCGCGAGGGCCAGCACGGCGGCGTGGCCGTGCTTCCAGGTGGCTAGGTACCAGGCCACCCCGCCGAGCACGAAGGCGTCGCTGACCCGATCGCTGACCGAGTCGAAGAAGGCGCCCCGCGGTGTGCTCGTGGCCGACGCCTTGGCCACGGCTCCGTCAAACAGGTCGAGGGCACCGGAAAGGGTGAGAAGGAACAGCCCGACGATCAGCCAGCCTCCGGCCACGACCACGCCCGTCGCCACGGAGACCACCAGGCCGGCGGCCGTGACGTGATCAGCATTGACACCGAGACGGCGGAGGGCCGAGCCGACGGGCCCGAGGCCTCGCTCGACGCCTTGGCGGAAGCGCCCGTCGAACACAGAGGACTCCTGGTAGCGGGTGGTCCGAACCAGGGTACCCGGGGAGCGGCTCGAAGCCTCTGAGCGGCCCCAGAACATCGTGCGGGCGCGCTTGTACGATGTCCGGCCACCGTCCAAAGCGAGAACGAGGCACCGCCTGTGAAGAGCTTCCCTCCGGCCAAGATTCGGAATGTCGCACTCGTCGGCCACGGAGGAGCGGGCAAGACCAGCCTCGCCGAAGCACTGCTGTTCTGTTCGGGCGCCATCAACCGGCACGGCCGTGTCGAGGACGGCACAACCACCACCGACTTCGACCCCGAGGAGGTCAAGCGGGGCATCTCGCTGTCCCTGGCCCTGGCGCCGTTCGAATACGAGGGCCACAAGATCAACATCCTCGACGTGCCCGGCTACGCCGACTTCGTGGGTGACCTCTACGCCGCGCTTCGGGTCGCCGACCTGGCCGTGTTCGTGGTGAGCGCCGTGGAGGGCGTGGAGGTCCAGACCGAGGCGGCGTGGCGCCTGGCGGCCCAGATGGACGTGCCCCGCATGATCTACCTGAACAAGCTCGACCGCGAACGGGCCTCGTTCCAGCGCACCCTCGACGACCTGCGCGACAAGTTCGGCGTCGGGGTGGCGCCCCTCGAGCTGCCCATCGGCGAGGAGACGGCCTTTCACGGCGTCGCCGACCTTCTGAGCGACACCGCCCTCCTTTACGACGGCAACAGCGGCAAGGCGACCCAGGGCGAGATCCCCGACGAGATGACCGACCTCGAGCACCAGGTGCACGACAACCTGGTCGAGGGCATCGTCGTCGCCGACGACTCGCTCATGGAGCGCTATCTGGAAGGGGAGACGATCGAGCCCAAGGAGCTGGAGGAGACGCTGGCCAAGGGTGTGGCCGAAGCGTCGGTGTTCCCCGTCGTCTGTGGCGCCGCCACCAAGCTCATCGGCGTCGACCGGCTCGCCCAGTTCATCTGTGAGATCGGCCCTGCGCCCACCGACCGGCCGCCCGTCGAGGTGCAGGCCGGCGACAAGACGGTCGAGGTGCCCTGCGACCCCAACGGCCAACCCCTGGCGTTCGTGTTCCGCACCGTCGCCGACCCCTACGTCGGCAAGGTCTCGTTCCTCAAAGTGCTGTCGGGGACGGTGAAACCCGATGCCCAGCTCACCAACACCCACACCCACGCGGACGAACGCCTGCACGGGTTGTTCACCATGCGGGGGAAGGAGCAGGACACGGTGCCCGAGCTCCCGGCGGGCGACATCGGTGCCGTGGCCAAGCTGGCCAACACCGGCACGGGCGACACGCTGGCGCCCAAGGGCACGCCGGTGGTGGTGCCACCGATCGAGTCGCCCGAGCCCATCCTGTCCGTCGCCATCGTGCCGAAGTCCAAGGGCGACGAGGACAAGCTGATGACCGGGCTGCACCGCCTCCAAGACGAGGACCCGGCCCTGCGCGTGCGGCGGGACGACGAGACCCACCAGACGTTGCTGTCGGGGATGGGCGAGACCCATCTGTCGATCGTCGCCGAGCGCCTGGCCCGCAAGTTCGGCGTCGAGGTCGAGACCGAGGAGGTGAAGGTCCCCTTCCGCGAGACGATCACCAGTGAGGCCGAGGCGGAGGGGAAGTACAAGAAGCAAACCGGCGGCCACGGGCAGTTCGGCGTGGCATTCCTCCGGGTCGAGCCCCTCGACCGAGGGCAGGGGTTCGAGTTCGTCGACAAGATCGTCGGCGGGGCCATTCCCCGGCAGTTCATCCCGGCCGTCGAAAAGGGCGTGGCGGAGGTCATGGGCACCGGCGGCGTGTACGGCTACCCGGTGGTCGACGTGCGGGCCACGGTGTTCGACGGCAAGTTCCACTCGGTCGACTCCTCGGAGATGAGCTTCAAGATGGCGGGCTCGCTCGGGTTCAGGGAGGCCATGGCGAAGGCCAACCCCGTGCTGCTCGAGCCCATCTCCCTTCTGGAGGTCACCGTGCCGCTCGCCTACCAGGGCGACGTCATGGGTGACCTGAACTCCCGGCGAGGCCGGGTCCAGGGCACTGAGTCGGCAGGTGTCGACGCGCAGACCATCACCGCCCTGGTGCCCACGTCGGAGATCCTTCGCTACGCCATCGACTTGCGTTCGCTGACCGGCGGCCGCGGTCGGTTCAAGGTGCACCACGACCACTACGACCTGATGCCGTCGCACCTCGTCGACAAGGTCGCCAAGGCTCGCGAGGAAGAGAAGTCGTGAGCGCGAGCGTGCGCGCATGACCCAGTTCCAGCCCGTCCTCACGCCCAAGGAGCGGTGCGAGGAGTGCGGCTTCGTGTACTCGGAGGTGTCGCCCGAGGAGGCGGCCGAGAAGCTGCGGTCGTTCGGCCGCCGCTACCGGGCGCCTCTCACCCGCTTCCTTGCCGGCGAGGACGGCGACGCCATCCTGCGGCAACGGCCCGAGCCCGACGTGTGGTCGGCGTTGGAGTACGCCGCTCACGTGCGCGACGCCATCCGCTTCAACGGCTATCTGGCCCGGCGCACGCTCACCGAGGACAACCCGACCTTGCCGGCACCCAACCCCGACAAGGCCGCGGTCGACAACAACTACAACGCCGAGGACGCGGCGGAGGTGGCCGAGGGCGTTCAGGAGCGGGCCGAGAAGTTGGCAGCCGTTGTCGAGGCGAACGACGACCCGTCGGCGTGGGACCGCACCGCGGAGTGGGACGGCCGGGAGGGCGAGTTCACCGCCATCTACTTCGTCCGCAACGCTGTCCACGAGGGCCACCATCATCTGCTGGATGTCGGCCGCGTCCTGCGCCACGTCCGCGAGGCCGCGAAGGCCTAACGGACCGATGGCGGTCAGCTTCACCTGCAAGGAGTGCGGGCTCGAGTACGACAGCCTGTCGCCCCAGGACGCCATCCAGGCCCTGCGTTCGTTCCCGCGCCGCTACCGCGAGGTGATCGGGCCGTTCATCGACGACGACGAGGTCCTGCGCCGGCGCCCCGATCCTTCGACCTGGTCGGCCCTCGAGTACACGGCCCATGTGGCCGACATCCTCGAGTCGATGACGCCGCAACTGGTTGAGATCGTCCAGCACGACAACCCGTCGCTCACCGACCCGCTCGACCAAGACGAGCGTGCCGTCAACCGGGCCTACAACGACATGGAACCCCGCGACGTCCTCGACTGGCTCCAGCGGTCGGCCACCACGGCGGCGGATACGGCGGCCGGCTTCGCGCCCGACGACTGGAGCCGAAAGGCCACCTATCCCTACGGCCAGCGTGACCTCATCGACGTCCTGCGCAACATGGTGCACGAAGGCGTCCACCACCTCCGTGACGTGGAGAACGTCCTGCGCGCCGTCATAGGCAAGCCCCTGCCGACTGACGACGACGACTAACCCCGGCGGGAGAGGCTGCTCCAGTCCTCGGGGTTGTCCTCGACGAAGTCGAAGAGGACATCAGCGTTCACGGCGTCGACGAGGACGACCCCGCGGCGTTGGGGCGGATCCTCAGCCGAGTACAAGAGGATGCGCCACACGGGTCGGCTGCGCAGGCCGGTCCAGCCCAGCTGACCCGAGGCGTGGCCGACGGGAAATCCCACCCGCCTGACGGCGGCCACGAGGGCATCGGTCTGCCCGACGTTCAGGGGCCAGGCCGCCGCCAAGTGGTAGAGCCCGACGAGGGCCAAGGCGACCGCGACCCACAGGAATCCCTCGTTGACGAGCACGTGGCTCGGGCCGCGGTGGGTGACCCACAGCAGGAAGGAGAGGGCGGCGATCACCAGATAGATCACGGCCGGGATGCGGCGGCGGGCGATGTCGGGGAACGTGTACTGGCCGACGTACCCGCTGACGTCGAGCTCCTCCGGCAGCTCGTCCCGATGCTCCCCCGCGTCGCTCACTTGGGCCAGGCTTTCTTCAGCTTCTCCAGGGTGGCGTCGAGTGATTCGGGGAGCACGCGGGTTTCGGCTACGGAGGTCATGAAGTTGGTGTCGCCGTTCCAGCGGGGCAGGACGTGCACATGGAAGTGGCCGGGGATGCCGGCGCCCGCCACCCGGCCCAGGTTGGCGCCCATGTTGAGGCCGTCGGGCGAGTACGACGCCTTGAGGGCCCGCACCGCGTTGGCGACGCCGGACCACACCGACCCGACCTCCTCGCGTGTGACGTCCTCGACGTCGCCGACGTGACGCACGGGCAGGATCATCACGTGCCCGCTTGTATACGGGAAGGCGTTGAGGATGACGGCCACCAGGTCGTCACGCCAGACGACGTAGGTGCCGTCCTCGATGACCTTGCACAGCACACACTCGGCGTCGTCGTACACGTCGGAGCCGGTGACGTACTCGTTGCGCCAGCCGGCCCAGAGACGCTCCACTACCGGCGGCCCACCACGTCGGAGCGCAGGCGCTCGACGAAGTCGTCGACGTGGACCCCCCGCTCGACGTCCTTCTCACGCGCGTTCACGCCGACCGTGCCGGCGGCCACGTCGTCGTTGCCGACGACGAGTACGTAAGGGACCTTCTCGAGCTTGGCCCGACGGATGCGCTGCCCGAGCGGGTCGGACGCTTCAGCGATGTCGGCCCGGAAGCCCTCGGCCTTGAGACGATCCACGATCCGGAAGGCATAGGGCTCGTGGTCGCCGGCGACGGGCAGGACGCGCACCTGCACAGGCGACAGCCACACCGGGAAAGCGCCGACGTAGTGCTCCACGAGGATGCCGAAGAACCGCTCGATCGAACCGAACAGGGCCCGGTGGATCATGATCGGCCGGTGGGGGTGGTTGTCGGCGCCCACGTACGAAAGGTCGAAGCGTTGGGGCTCCTGGAAGTCGACCTGAAGTGTGGAGAGCTGCCAACGGCGGCCGATGGCGTCGCGCAGGTGCACGTCGATCTTCGGGCCGTAGAAGGCGCCCTCGCCTTCGGCGATGTGGTACGGGATGCCGGTCGAATTGAGAGCCTCGATGAGCGCGGCCGTCGCCATCTCCCAGTCCTCGTCGGAGCCGAAGGTGTTGCCCTCGGGGCGCGTGGAGACGTCGGCCTCGAACTCCTCGAACCCGAACGCCCGGATCATCTCGAGCACGAAGCCGAGCAGGGACGTGAGCTCGGGCACGATCTGCTCACGGCTGCAGAAAATGTGACTGTCGTCCTGGGTGAACCCTCGCGACCGCAAGAGCCCGTGCAGCACGCCCGAGCGCTCGAACCGGTACACGGTGCCGAACTCGAAGTACCGGATCGGCAGGTCGCGGTACGACCTCGTGTGGCTCTTGTACACGAGGATGTGGAACGGACAGTTCATGGGCTTCGCGTAGTACTTGGCGCCCTCCAGCTCCATGGGGGGGTACATGTTCTCCGCGAAGAAACCGAGGTGGCCGCTGGTCTCCCAGAGGTTGGACTTTGCGATGTGGGGGCTGTACACGAACTGATAGCCGGCGCGCTCGTGCTCGGCCCGTGAGAAGTCCTCCATCTGCTTGCGGACGACGGCGCCCTTCGGGTGCCACACCGCCAGCCCTGCGCCCAACTCGTCAGGGAACGAGAACAGGTCGAGCTCGACGCCGACCTTGCGGTGGTCGCGGCGCTCCGCCTCCTCGAGCCGGTGGAGATGCTCCTTGAGCGCCTTCTCCGACTCCCACGCCGTGCCGTAGATGCGCTGCAGCATCGGACGCTTCTCGTCGCCCCGCCAGTAGGCGCCCGCCACCTTCATCAGCTTGAAGGCGCCCAGCCGTGAGGTGGTGGGGACGTGCGGGCCACGGCACAGGTCGAGCCAGCCGTCGTTCCGGTAGGCGCTGACCACGCCGCCCTCGGCCCCCTCGGTGGGGTCGACGTTCTCGATGATCTCGACCTTGTACGGCTGGTCGGCGAACACCCGCAGGCCCTCGGCCTTGGAGAGCTCCTCGCGTTCGAACGGTTGGCTCTCGGCCACGATCTCCCGCATGCGCGCCTCGACGCGCTCGAGGTCGTCGTCGGTGAAATGGGCACCGCCCGGGAGGTCAAAGTCGTAGTAGAAGCCGTCGGCGATCGGGGGGCCGATGGCGTACTTGGCCCCCGGGAACAGGTCGCACACGGCCTGGGCCATGACGTGGGCGGTGGAGTGGCGGAGGACGTAGCGGCCCTCTTCGGTGTTGTCGGTGACGACAGCCACCGTCGCCCCGTCGGGAAGCACCGAGGTCAGGTCGACCTCGCGGCCGTCCACTGTGGCGGCCACGGCCGCCTTGGCCAGACCCCGGCCGATGGACGACGCCAGGTCCGCGGCCGTCGACCCCGCGGGCATCGAGCGCGAGGAGCCGTCGGGCAGCGAGACAGTGATGTCGGCCATCGACGGCCGAGGATACTGGCGGGCGCGATCATCCTCTCCGAGTGGCACAACAGTCGAAATGCACAGAGCGCTTCGAGTACCGGAACGTCCGGGTCGACGGTGACGACGGGCCGATCGTCGAGGGGTTCTCGGCCGTCATCCCCCGCGCCGGACTCACCGCCATGGTCGGCTCCTCGGGCGCGGGCAAGACGACCCTCCTGCGATTGCTCAACCGCCTCGACGATCCCGACGCGGGCCAGGTGTTGCTCGACGGCGAAGACGTGCGCGCCTACGACGTGCTCGAACTGCGCCGGCGCGTGCAGTCCGTCGGGCAGGTGCCCGTGACGTTCCCGGGGACGGTGGCCGAGAACCTGGCGATGGCCAATCCCGAGG
>DASZJL010000097.1:0-10104 GCA_035948135.1 Acidimicrobiales bacterium
CGACGACACCATGGGCGACGAGGTGCGCGTGACGGTCATCGCCGCCGGCTTCGACCGCTGGGACGAAGGAAGCAAGTCGGGCAGGAGCGAACGCCGGAGCGCCCTCGGGCTCGAGACGGCGGAGCACGACGTGTTCGGCAGCGCCGACGAGGACGACCTCGACCTCGGTGGTGGCGACGACGACTTCGACGTCCCATCGTTCCTGAAGTAAGGCTCTGCTCTCCGTCGACGCATCCACCGCCCGCATCCGGTTCACGGGGCGGGCCGAGGGCGACATGGGCCACGGTGGCGCCTACGTCACCGAGGTAGATGCGGAGGTGGAGGCAAGGCGGCGCGCCGTCGTCGACGGGCGATGGACGTGGCTCCGCCAGGTCCACGGCGACACGGTCGTGACGGTCACGTCGCCGGGCGCAGGCGAAGGGACCAAGGCCGACGCCTCGGTGACCGCTGGTGCGGGCTGCGCACTCGCCGTTCTGACGGCTGACTGCGCACCAGTCGCCCTCCTGAGCCCCGAGGGCGTCGTGGCGGCCGTGCACGCCGGCTGGCGGGGCCTGCAGGCGGGTGTGCTCCAGCGGGCCGTTGAGACCGCACGGGGCCTGGGCGCCACCGACCTGCGTGCCGTGCTTGGCCCCTGCATCCACGCCGAGTGCTACGAGTTCGGCCCCGCTGATCTCGACGCGGTCGCGGCCAGGCTCGGGGACGGCGTGCGCGCCGTCACCGATGCGGGGAAGCCGGCCCTCGACGTCCCCTCTGCGGTCGTCGCCGCCCTCAAACAGTCCGGCGTCACGCACGTCGACGATGTCGACGTGTGTACGGCGTGCAGTGACGACTATTTCTCGTGGAGGGCCCGCGGCGAGCTCGCCCGCCAAGCAATGGTCGTGTGGCGGGACTAGCGGACCGCTTGGGCGAGATTCGCGAGCGGATCGCCCGCGCCGGCGGCGACTGGCGGGCGATCAGTCTCGTCGCCGTCACCAAGGACTTCGGGCCCGAGGCGGTCGAGGCTGCCCTCGAGGAGGGTGTCGTCGACATCGGCGAGAACAGGGCCGACCAGCTGACGGCGAAGGCTGCCGCCATCACACGAAACGTGCGCTGGCACTACCTCGCTCGGGTACAGCGGAACAAGGTGGCTGCGCTCGCGTCCCACGTCGCCCTCTGGCAGGCGGTCGATCGCCTGGCCGCCGGTGAGGAGATCGCCAAACGAGCGCCCGGCGCCGCCGTTCTCGTCCAGGTCAACGTCAGCGGCGAGCCCCAGAAGCACGGCGCCGGCGAGGCCGGGGTGCCGAGCCTGGTCGAGGACCTGACCGGTCTGGGGCTCGACGTCCGTGGCCTGATGGCCGTGGGCCCCACGGGCCCGCCAGAAGCCGCCAGGGCTGCGTTCAAGTCCCTCGTCGTGCTCGCCGACCGCCTCGCCCTTCCCGTGCGTTCGATGGGCATGACCGACGATCTCGAGGTGGCAGTGCAGGAAGGCACGACGATGCTCAGAATTGGTCGAGGACTCTTCGGGCCGCGGAACCGAGCACGCTGACGAAGTCAGCTTCGGCGGCGCAGCCGCCGAGGACAATGGTTCCGCGGGCCGCAGGTCCACGACCTGAAGGCCGCGACCTGCGACGATAGGCTCGCCGGCCAAGGAGGAGGCGAAAGTCATGGCTTCTGCCTGGCGACGAGTCATGGTCTATTTGGGGCTCGTCGACGACGACGAGTACGAGGAATACGAGCCGTACGACGAGCCTGCCCCTGTCGCGCCCGCGCCGCCGCCCACGCCGCCGCGCCGCTCGGCGATCTCCTACGTCGAGCCCGAGGGTGCCACCGCCGGGGTGCGCACCCTTCCCCGCGACCCGGAGCCCAATGTCACAGTGCAGCCCCGGCCTGCGCCCCTTCGTCCGGTGCCCGCCGTGCAGACCGCACGGGTGCACGTCGTCGCTCCCGCGGGGTTCAACGACGCCCAAGAGATCGGCGACAAGCTCAAGAACAACCAACCGGTGATCGTCAACCTGCAGGCGGTCGACCGCGACCTCGCTCGCAGGCTGATCGACTTCGCCAGCGGCCTCGCCTATGGGCTGGGTGGCCAGATGGAACGCGTTGCCGATCAGGTCTTTCTGCTCACGCCCACCAACGTCGAGGTCTCTGCCGAGGAGAAGCGCCGCCTCCAGGAGCGCGGCCTCTACCGCTCCTGATCAACGGCCTCTCTTGTCACATCCCATCTCCTCGCTCCTGCAGCTCTACATCGTCGTCATCTTCGTCCGCGTCATCCTGAGCTGGTTCCCGATCTCGCCGGACTCTTTCCTGTCCTCGGTGTATCGCTTCGTCTACGCCATCACCGAGCCGGTGCTGGGCCCCATCCGTCGCGTCATGCCAGGCGTGGGCGTCGGCGGCATGGGCCTCGACTTGTCGCCGATCATCGTCCTGCTCGGACTGCAGATCATCGTCATCCCGCTCGTCAGCCGCGCCGGGCTCTAACACTTTGACCGCGGCGAGGGTCCTTCAACATGGACAAGTCGGGCGTTAGCATCGGGCCATGGAGCTGACGCCCCAGCAGCTCTGCGACGTCGAGTTCAGCGAGCAGTGGCGGGGCTACAACCGCGACCAGGTCGACGACTTCATCGAGCGTGTGGCCGCGGCTGTGTCCACGCTGCAGGATCGCCTCCGGAAGATGACCGAGCGGGCCGTTCGCGCCGAGCAGCGTTCCCAGGAAGGCAACGAGGCCGACGGCGCCGCCCGCCGCACGCTGGTGCTCGCTCAGCGCACTGCTGACGCCACGGTCGCCGAGGCCAAGGACACCGCGGCGCGACTGATCGCTCAGGCCCAGGAAGAGGCGCGGGCGATCATGCTGGCGGCGGAGACGGTGACCGAGACCATGCCCGCGGCCGAGCCCAGCGCCCGCGCCGAGATCGCCGACCTGGAGGTCACGCGCTCACGGCTTCAAGCGGACGTGGCGGCCCTCGAGTCACACGTCACCGACCGGCGGGCGCGCATCAAGGGTCTGCTCGACGAGCTCCAACGCCGGGTCGACGAAGGGCTCGAGGGGCGCATCGCCCAGTGGCCGTCGCTCGACGAGCGCATCCTCACCGACGAGCCTGGCGAGGCCCCCGAGTTCGCCGACCTCACCGAGTACTACGACGACACCACCGGGCTCATCTCCATCGACGATGCGCCCGTCGCAACGACGAGCCCGGAGAGCCCGGAAGATGATCTTCGGAGCTCGAATGGCCGTGGCGACGAAGAGGCCGACGATGAGCTCATCCTCGATCTGACGCCGCCCGAGTGGGAACCGGACGAGTCTCCGTCGGCAGTCATCCCGGGGCCCGCCCCTCGGCCATCGGTCGACACGGGCGGCGACATGGCCAGCACGGGGGGCGCGAGCCGGGCGTACGACGACCTGGCTGTACCGGCACCGGTGCCGAGCTACGCGGAGGCGTCGGCGCAGGATGTCGACGACGACACTTTCTTCGCCCATCTGCGGGGGGCGCTCGACGACGACGCCCCGCTGGGCCCTCGAGAGGACGCCGATGGCGTGCTCCAGTGGCGGGACGAAGCCACCACTGCAGTGGCGCAGGCTTCGAGCCTCTACGATCAGGGCCAACCGGAGCGGCGGAAGTTCGGCCGAAAGAAGCGCCGTCAGCGATGACGGGGCTGATTGGTCGACGGCCTCTTCATTCCGCATAGGATTCCGGCGCTTTGACTTCAACTAATGGGATGGTGACGTCGTGGTCCTCGTGAGCTTCCTGCTCGTGCTGGCCGCTGCGGTGACGCTCGTCATCGGCTTGCTCAACTCGGGCCTGGGGCTCATCTACGTGTCGATCGGCTGCAGCGTGGCCGCCGGCATCGTGCTGGCGCTGGCCGTCCTGCGCAGCCGGCCCGAGCGTGCTGCTGCGCCCGCCGTCGGCAGCGAGCGGCTGCGGGCCCTCGAAGAGGAAGAGGCGCCGACGGTCACCGTCGTCCCCACCCGGGGCCGCGGGCGCAAGGCCGTCGAAGCGGTCGAGGAAGAAGACGTCGAGGTCGCAGGCGACGGGGAAGGCGTGTTCCCGATTGCCGACTACGACGACCTGAAGGTCGGCGAGATCGTGTCGCTGCTGCCCGAGCTCGATGAGGACGAGCTCGAGATGGTGCGCGATCGCGAGGAGTCGGGCAAGAACCGCACGACCATCCTCACTCGGGTGGAGGCCCTCGCCGGCGCCGCGGCGCCGTCGGGCGGCGGCGGTGACGACTGGAGCGCCAACGAGCGCCACTGGGACTCGTGGAGCGACGAGGGCGACGAAGCACAAGAAGAGCCGGAGGAGCCCGAGGAAGAGGAAGAGGTCGACGTCGAGGTCGTCGAAGAGGAGATCTTCCCGATCGCCGACTACGACGATCTGAAGGCCGCCGAAGTCGTCTCCCTCTTGCCCGAGCTCGACGACGACGAGCTCGAGGAGGTGCGCGATCGCGAGGAGCGGGGCGCGGCCCGGGCCACGGTCCTCAACCGCATCGACCAGTTGCTCGGCGTCGAGCCTGCGCCCGTCAAGAAGGCTCCGGTCCGGAAGAAGGCTGCGGCCAAGAAGGCGCCGGCCAAGAAGAAGGCTGCGGCCAAGAAGGCCCCGGCCAAGAAGACCGCCGCCAAGAAGTCGACCGCGAAGAAGAAGACCCCCGCCAAGAGGGCAACCGCCAAGAAGAGGTAGAAACCTTTCGCGCTCGCAAGCGGAGCTTGCTCGGCGAGCTAAAGGTGCTCCGGGCGACCGGCAAAGCCGGCTCGCCCTCCGCCGCTATTGATTCCGGCCATCTGATGAGGCCGCCTTCGGCGGCGGCCGCAGCCGGCCGAGCTACACGCGGGAGATGGCGACCCGGACGGGCTCGCCGTCGATCTCGGCCGCATAGCCGTCGCCGACGGACCCGGTCTCCAGCTTCACGGCCAGGACCTCCCCCGCGATCCAGTCGCGGTGGGCCCGGAGAGCAGCTTCGGCCCGCGGCGCGGCGGCCACGTCGATCGTGATCTCGACCCGGTCGGTGATCGCCAGGCCGGCGTCCTTGCGTACCTGATTGAGGGCCCGCACCAGCTCCCGGGCCGTGCCTTCGACCCGCAGCGCCTCGTCGACGTCGAGGTCGAGGGCGACGGCCCACACGCCCTCGCTCGCCACTTCGAAGTCGGCGTGCTGGTCGGCCCGGAACTCGAGATCGTCAGCGGTGAGTCGCTCGCCGGCAACCTCCACCGAGCCCTGTGTCTCGAGAGTTGCCTTGAGGGCGGAACCGTCGGCCTCCGCTAGCGCCTGCTTGATCTCGTTGACACGCGGACCGAGTCGCGGCCCGAGGGTGCGGAAGTTCGGAACCGCGCTCCATGACACGAGGTCTGCGAGGCTCTCCACGTCCTGCAGTTCCTTGACGTTGAGCTCGTCGCGGATCTGTTCACGGACCTCGTCGCCGAGCTCGACGTCGGGCGGGTGCAGGAGCAGGGCCCGCTTCAGAGGCTGGCGGGTACGGACCTTGGCATTGGTGCGCGCCGCGCGCCCGAGGCCCACGAGCTGGCGGGCCGCGGCCATCTCGACGGTCAGGCGCTCGTCGGGCGCCCCGGCGCCCTGCGGCCAGTCAGAGGCGTGCACCGACAGCTCGCCGGTGAGCCGTACATACACGTCGTCAGCGATGTACGGCGTGAACGGGGCGAGCAGCTGCGAGGTGGCCACGAGGCAGCGGTAGAGGGTGGCGTACGCGGCGGCGTCGTCCGCGTCCCAGAAGCGCGAGCGAGAGCGGCGCACGTACCAGTTGGAGAGATCGTCGACGAACCTGGCTGTCTCGGTGGCCGCAGTCAGGGCGTCGAAGTCGTCGAGGGCGGCGGTTGAAGCCAGGATCGTCTCGTCCAGGCGGGTGAGGACCCAACGGTCGAGCACGTGTGTGGCGGCCGGGTGCTCGGCGCCCGGTGCCCACCCTTCGATGTCGGCGTAGGTCGCGAAGAACGAGAAGACGTTCCAGAACGTCAGCAGGGTCTTGCGGGTGGCCTCGCGGATCCCTTCCTCGTAGACCCGGCGGCTCGACCACGGGGAGCCGGCCGAGAAGAAGTACCACCGCAGGGCGTCGGCGCCCAGGGACTCGAAGACGTCCCAGGGATCGATGACGTTGCCGCGGGACTTCGACATCTTCTGGCCGTCCTGGTCGACGATCAGACCGAGGCAGACGACGTTGCGGTACGGGGTGCTCCCGAACACGAGAGTGTTGACGGCCAGCAGCGAGTAGAACCAGCCCCGCGTCTGATCGATGGCCTCGCAGATGAAGTCGGCCGGGAAGTCCTCGGGCTCCTCCCGCTCACCCATGAAGTGGTGCTGGGCTGTCGGCATCGATCCCGAGTCGAACCACGCGTCGATGACGGGTGTCACGCGCCGGGCCTCCGCGCTGCACCCGTCGGTCGGGCACGCGAGCACGATCTCGTCGACGTAGGGCCGGTGCAGGTCGAGGTCGCTGAGGTCGCGCCCGGCCCGGGCGCTCAGCTGGGCGACCGAGCTCACGCAGCTGTCGTGGCCGTCGGCGCAGCGCCAGATCGGGAGCGGCGTACCCCAGTAGCGGTCGCGGGAGAGGGCCCAGTCGATGTTGTTCTCGAGCCAGTCGCCGAAGCGCCCGTGCTTGATGTACTCGGGGTGCCAGCCGATGCGCTCGTTCTCGCGGAGCAGGTCGGCCCGGCGTTCGGCGGTGCGGACGAACCACGACGTCTTGGCCCAATAGATGAGTGGCGTGCCGCACCGCCAGCAGTGCGGATAGGAGTGAAGGTACGGCTCCTCGCGCACGAGCAGCCCGCGGCTGCGCAAGTCCTCGACGATCCCGGCGTCGGCTTCCTTGACGAAGCGGCCCTGCCACGGCGCCACGTCCGCGCTGAAGGCGCCGTCGGGTCCGACCGGGTTGAGGACTGGGAGGCCCTCCTTCTGGGCGACCTCCATGTCGTCGGCGCCGAAGGCGGGCGCCAGGTGAACGATGCCGCTGCCCTCTTCGGTGCTGACGAAGTCAGCGCCCACGACTCGTTGGCCACGGTCGTCGATGGGCAGGAAGTCGAATGGGCGGTGATACCGAAGCCCGATCAGGTCGGCCCCCGTCATCCGCTCGACGACGTCGGCGCCCTCGGGGGCGCGGGCGGCGGCCATCACCAGGTCGCGTCCGCTGTCAGAGCGCACGCGCACGTAGTCGATGTCGGGCCCGACCGCCGCGGCCACGTTGGAGATCAGCGTCCACGGCGTGGTCGTCCACACCAGGAGGTCGAAGTCGCGGTCGTCGACGGGGAAGCGGACGTACACCGACAGATCGGTGACGTCGCGGTAGGCGCCGGGTTGGCCCAGCTCGTGGGAGGACAGGGCGGTGCCGCACCGGGCGCAGTAGGGCGAGACCCGGAAGCCCTCGTAGAGCAGGTCGTTGTCCCAGAGCTGGCCGAGCAGCCACCAGACGGACTCGATGTAGGTGTTGTCGAGCGTCCAGTACGCGTCCTTGGTGTCGATCCAGACTGCGGCCCGCTCGGTGAGCGCCTCGAAGTCCGAGACATAGCGGCGCACCGACGCTCGGCAGCGCTCGTTGAAGGCGGCGATGCCGTAGGCCTCGATCTCGTGCTTGTTCGAGATCCCGAGTTCCTTCTCGACCTCGAGCTCGACGGGCAGGCCGTGGCAGTCCCAGCCACCCTTGCGGGGGACGTCGTGGCCGCGCATCGTCTGGTAGCGGATGAAGAGGTCCTTGAAGGCGCGGGGCCAGACGTGGTGCAGACCGGGGCGGGCGTTGGCGGTGGGCGGACCCTCATAGAAGACCCAGCGGGGGGCGCCGGCCCGCCCTTTCACGACCTGGCCGAGGACGTCCTGGGCCTGCCAGCGCGCCTGGACCCGGTGCTCCAGCCCGACCAGGTCGAGCTGCGAATCCACAGGTCCGAAAGGCACCTTGCCGCCTTCGGCGGCCGGTGCCCGAGGGCGCTCTTTCATTGGTTCGCTCGCCTTCGGCTCGCTCACGGGAACAGGGTATGGCACCCCTGAATTTGTGCGAGGGGAGTCGCCGAGATAGCGGAACCCGTGTGGTACAGTCCCGCACCCTTTAGCCCCAAAGCCGGGTGGCCCCCATGCCCAGAGCGACGCGATCGACCGCAAAGAAGTCAGCACGCGGGACGGCGCGTACCGCCACTCGCAAAGCGACCACGAAGGCCACCAAGACGACGACACGCGGCACCAAAACCCGGGTGGCGACCGCCAAGACGGCCAAGACCAAGCGCACTGCGGCCGCCCCGCCTCCCAAGACAGCAGCCCGCACACGCAGTACCACCAAGGCGGTGAAGGCCACGAAGACCCCAGCCCGAGCGGCGAAGACGCCTACCAAGGCGCCGGCCAAGGCTCCGGCGAAGACAACGACGAAGGCGCCGGCCAAGCGCGTTCTCAAGCCGGAGGACAAGAAGTTCCTGGCCGAGCAGCGCGAGCTGCTGATGACCGAGCGCGCCACCTACACCCAGCAGGCCGAGACCCTGAAGGCCGAAGCCGACCAGCTGGCCGAAGACATGGAGCCGGGCGACATCCAGTTCGACGAGGAGTCGGGCGAGGGCGGCACCATGAACGTCGAGCGCGAGCGCGACCTGGCGTTGAGCGCCCAGGCGCAGGCCGCGGTCGAAGAGATCGACAAGGCCCTGGCCAAGATCGCCGACGGCACCTACGGGTACTGCGAGCAGTGTGGCCAGCCCATTCCCAAGGCCCGCCTCAAGGCGCTGCCGTACGCCGCCCTTTGCGTCGCCTGTAAGAGTGGCGGCCTGTCGCGCCGGTAAACGCGGCCGTCAAGCTGTCGCGTTGAGCGGCCACGCTTGGTTCGCGCATGTCGAGTTTTCGCCGCTCAGCGCTTCGGCTCCGGAGGAGCCGACCGAAGCTGCTTGACGGCCGCGATACGAGGCGGCGCTACGCCCTCGTCGGGGGCGTAGCGGCTGCGGTCGTCGTCGCCGACCAGCTGAGCAAGTGGTGGGCCGTCGACCGCCTCTCGCGCGGGCCGATCCACATCGTGGGGTCTCTGCGCCTGGCTCTGACCCGCAACAGCGGTGGCGCCTTCGGCCTCGGGTCAGGCGTGGTGCCGGTGGTGGTCCTCGCCGTGATCGCGCTGGTGGTTGTGCTGTTCGTCGTCGGCCGGTCGATCGACCGTCCGACGATCGCCGTCGCTCTGGGGCTCGTTCTCGGTGGCGCGCTCGGCAACCTGGCCGACCGCGTCTTCCGCGCCCCGGGGTTCGGGAGGGGGTCGGTGATCGACTTCGTCGACCTCCGCTGGTGGCCGGTGTTCAACGTGGCCGACGCCGCCATCACCTGTGGGTGCGTGCTGCTCGTGCTTCTCAGCTTCGGCCGCCCGCGGGACGAGGCGTGAAGGAGACCGTGCCCCGGGCGCTCGACGGTGAGCGCGTTGATCGGGTCGTGGCGTTCCTGACAGGTCTTCCCCGCCGCGACGTCGCCGACCTGGTCGCCGGGGGTCGCGTGCGGCTCGGAGGCGTCACCCTCGACACACGGTCCCGGCGGGTCGCCGAGGGTGACGTCGTCGAAGTGGACGTGCCGGTCGCGAGGGACGACAGCCCGGTAGCCGATCCCTCGGTCGACGTGCCCGTGACGTACGCCGACGAGCACGTGATCGTTGTCGACAAGCCGGCGGGCCTCGTCGTCCACTCTGGCGCCGGCCAGCGCGAGGGCACGCTCGTGAACGGTCTCCTGCATCGCTTTCCCGATCTGGTGTCGGTCGGCGAACCACAGCGCCCGGGCATCGTCCACCGCCTCGACAAGGGCACCTCCGGCCTGATGGTGGTCGCCCGCACGCCGGAGGCGCTTGCCGACCTCACGGCCCAGCTCAAGCGCCGTGACGTGGAGCGGCGCTACCTCGCGTTGGTGCTGGGCGAGGTCGCCGAGGGGCAGGGCGTCGTCGACGCTCCCGTGGGCCGTTCCACCCGCCAGCCGACGCGTATGGCGGTCACGGCCCGGGGCCGGGCGGCGCGAACCCGCTACGAGGTCCTCGAGCGCTATACCGACCCGGTGCCCGCCACTCTCCTGGAGTGCCGGCTGGAGACGGGCCGCACCCATCAGATCCGGGTGCACCTGGCGGCGATCGGCCACCCCGTGGCGGGGGACACCCGCTACGGTCGTGGCGACGCTCTGGCTATGAATCGCCCGT